>JAKISG010000031.1 GCA_021648755.1 Flavobacteriaceae bacterium
CGAACAGAGAAGTTAAGCCTATCAGCGCAGATGGTACTGCCATTATGGTGGGAGAGTATGTCATCGCCTTTCTTTTAAAATCCTCAATCTTTTGATTGAGGATTTTTTTTGATTTTAGAAACTTTTAGTTAACGGCTCAGAAATCATTCGTACTTATTATGTAAACACAACATTTACAGTTTCAACATAATTTTCGGTATTAAATAAAAACGAATCTGTAAATATAAATATTACAAATAATTATTGGTTGATAAGTAGCATATTTGAAAATATGTCTAAAGTTGACCTGTTATAGTTTCAAAATTAAAAGTTAAATATCCAAACTAATAGATTATATATTTTTATTGAAGAATAGGAAATGGTAAGATGGTAATATATGATTTATAACGAATTACTTAGAATAGATGAATTTTTAAAAAGTTTAAAAATTAGATAGTATTTTATTTTGGTAATGATTTACAGGGTAGCCATAGAAGTAGCAATGGATATGAGTTACGAGATAACATATAAATTAGAGCCGAAGAGATTAAAGGAGAATAGAATTGAAGTTTTTTTATTTTATAAATTTTCTAGTACAATTAATTTAAAAAAAAATCGTTTGAAAAGTGCAAATTTATAATTTTTCTGTTTCAATAAAATAAATGAAATTTAAGGTATTATTCTTTTTTTATATTGTTTGTGCAACCACCTTCTCTCAAGTAGGAGGTGAGACTATTTTCAATTTTTTAAATGTACCAACTTCTGCTAGACAAGCAGCGCTTGGTGGTAAAGTGTTAACCTTGTATGATGATGTAAATCAACCTATTTGGAACCCTTCAACTATAAATCAAGAATTAGATAATAAAATATCAATTAATTATGTTAATTTTTTAGCAGACATTAATTATGGTTCAGTAAACTTTGCGCATTTTTTTAGTAAACGATTTGGTACATTACATGGCGGAATTACTTTTGTTGATTATGGAGAATTTATTGCTGCTGATGAAAATGGTATTGAAACAGGTACTTTTAAATCTAGAGATTTGGCTGCATCTATAGGTTATGCTAGAAATTTACCTTGGAGTGATTTTTATGTTGGCGCAAATTTTAAACTTATAAATTCTACAATAGATACTTATACTTCAAGTGGGGCAGCTTTTGACTTTGCACTTCTTTATTATAACTACCAAAAACCATATGTTATAACCGCTGTGGTAAGGAATCTAGGTTATCAAATAAATGCTTTTGATGAAATAAGAGAACCTTTACCTTTAGCTATAGAAATAGGAGCTTCGTATAAATTAGAAAATATTCCATTAAAATGGCATTTTACAATTGATAATTTGCAACAATGGAATGTGTCTGTAGAGAACCCATCGGATGCAGAGTCAAATATTGGTGGCAATACAAGTAATAAAAAGATAACTTTTTTAAATAATACATTTCGACATTTTATAGTTGGTGCAGAGTTTTTTCCAGATAGAGGTTTTAACTTAAGATTTGGTTATAATTTTAGAAGAGCAAGAGAATTGCGTTTAACTGAAATAAGAACTTTTTCTGGTTTTACAGCTGGTTTTGGTATTAAGTTAGGTAAAATGAGATTTAATTATGCTTTTTCAAAATACCATCCTACTTCTAATAGCAGTACTTTTAGTTTACAAATAGATTTAAATAGCAAAATTCGATAAATTTTCATAAAAGTTAATTTTAATTTATTATCTATTTAAATAAGATTGGTTTATTTTAGCAAAATAAAATTATTTTATTAGAAAATGGGAAATAGCAAAAAGATAAGAATAGCGATAGATGGTTTTTCTTCAACAGGTAAAAGTACCATTGCAAAGCAGTTAGCAAAGAAATTGAGTTATATTTATGTGGATACAGGTGCAATGTATAGAGCGGTTACGTGGTATGCAATGCAACATAATTTTATTGATAACGATAGTTTTAATTCAAAACAATTAATTAATGATTTAGATAAGATAGCATTAAAATTTAAGTGGAATGAAAAATTAGGGTATGCTACAATTTATTTAAATAAAGTAAATGTAGAAAAAGAAATAAGAAGCTTAGCAGTTTCTAAGTTAGTTAGTAAGGTATCTACAATTTCTGAAGTAAGAAAGAAATTAGTTGCTCAACAAAAAAAAATGGGAAAGAATAGAGGTGTCGTTATGGATGGTAGAGATATTGGTACTGTAGTTTTTAAAGATGCAGAACTAAAGTTATTTATGACAGCATCTGCAAATAAAAGAGCCTTAAGACGTTATAAAGAACTTTTAGATAGTGGAGATGATGTAAGTTATGATGCCATTTTAAAAAATGTGGAGTATAGAGATTATATAGATTCTACTAGAGATGACTCTCCTTTAATTAAAGCAGAAAATGCTATTGAATTTGATAATAGTAATATGAGTTTGGAAGAACAATTTGATAGAATTTATAATTTAGCACTAAATGTAATTAATAAATAAAGAGTAGGTATGTTTTTAAAATTATTAGGTACAAAAAAGTTATTACTTAATAAATTATAAATTATCTTCTATTTATGTAAACCATTACATAATAAAGTAAAGTAATTAAAGAAGCTACTGCAGCAACAACATAAGTTCTAGCAGCCCATTTTAAAGCATCTTTTGCTCCATCTTGTTCTTGTGGAGTTAACATATTTTTACCGTGTAGCCATGCTAATGCTCTATTACTTGCATCATATTCAACAGGCAAAGTAATAAAACTAAAAATTACAGATGCAGTAAATAAAGCGATACCAATCAATAGTAATTGTGGAAAAGAATTAACCATAATAATACCTCCAATTAATACAAATTGAGCCATCCTATTAGATATATTTACAGTTGGCACCATTTTACTTCTAAAATTTAACCAATAATAATTTGTTGCATGCTGTATTGCATGACCGCATTCATGAGCAGAAACCGCAGCTGCAGCTGCATTTTTTTCACCATAAACAGCCTCGCTTAAATTTACCGTTTTATCTTGTGGGTTGTAATGATCTGTCAACCTTCCTTTGACAGAAATAACTTTAACATCATAAATATTATTATCTGCTAACATTTTTTCAGCAATTTCTTTACCACTCAACCCGTTTTGAAGTGTTAATTTTGAGTATTTTGCAAATTTGCTTTTTAAGCGCGCTTGAACAATACTACCAATTAAAGCAATTGCTCCCATTAAAATATATGAACCCATTCCTACCATAATTATTTTTAATTATTATACAAAGTTAAGATTTAATTTTTATATAAATTTACGGCATAAATTATACCACTTAATTAATAAGACAAAATGGCAAAGCAAGTAAATATTTTATTGATTTATACAGGCGGAACAATTGGTATGGTAAAAAATTATAAAACCAATGCGTTGCATGCTTTTGATTTTAACAATCTTCAAAGTAAAATACCAGAACTAAATCAATTAGATTGTAAAATTAGTACTATTAGTTTTGATCAACCTATAGACTCTAGTAATATGAACCCTGAGTATTGGGTAAAAATCACAAATATTATTGAAGATAATTATAATTTAGTTAATGGGTTTGTAATATTGACGGGAAGTGATACGATGTCTTATACATCTTCTGCTATTAGTTTTATGTTAGAAAATTTAAATAAACCTGTAATTTTTACAGGCTCTCAATTACCAATTGGTGATTTAAGGACAGATGCAAAAGAAAATTTAATTACTGCAATACAAATTGCAACAGCTACAAAAAATGGGAAACCAAGAATAAGTGAAGTGTGTCTCTATTTTGAATATAAATTATATAGGGCAAATAGAACTACAAAAATTAATGCAGAGCATTTTGAGGCTTTTGCATCTCCAAATTTTCCGCACATTGCAGAGAGTGGCGTACATTTAAAATTTAAAGAACATTTACTATATCACCCTAAAAAGAATAAAAAACTAACAATAAGAAAAAATTTAAATAATAATATTGTTGTTCTTAAATTATTTCCAGGTATTTCTTTAATAACGATAGAAACCATTTTAAATACGAAAGGATTAAAAGGAGTGATTTTAGAGACCTATGGGTCAGGTAATGCTTCTACAAATAGTAATTTTATTAGTCTATTAAAAAAGACAATAAATAAGGGTATTCAAATTATTGATGTTACGCAGTGTATTGGTGGAAGTGTAATATTAGGTCAATACGAAACAAGTACTATTCTCCAAAAAATTGGTATTATTAGCGGAAAAGATATTACTACTGAATCGGCTATAGCAAAATTGATGTATTTGTTAGGTGAAAAAATTGCTCCTAAAGACTTTAAAACAATTTTTGAAACTTCAATAAGAGGAGAAATAACTGATTAACAGCAATTTATTGTAGAAGCATTTTAATTGTTAAAAATAAAATTAAAAAAAAGTTTAATAAATACTTTTTTTTTTGTTTATTGTAGTTTCTTAATCACATATTTATTTTAGGAGAGGTGGTCGAGTGGTTTAAGGCGCACGCTTGGAAAGCGTGTTTATGAGAAATTGTAACAAGGGTTCGAATCCCTTTCTCTCCGCGTAAATTTTGTTGTTAGAAAAAAAAATGTATCTTTAACCCCGTAATAATTTAATCAAAACTCAAATTAAAAATGAAAAAACTATTTACTATCCTAGCAATTACAGGTATGTTATTCGTAGGAAATGTTCAAACAACGTATGCACAAGAAACTAAAACTGAAGTAAAAGCAGATGAAGGTTTTTCAATGCAAGTATTAAAAAACAAATTTATTGAAGGTGGGGCAGGCTTTATGGGTATAGTATTACTTGCTCTAATTTTAGGTTTAGCTATCGCAATAGAACGTATTATTTATCTAAATATGGCATCGACTAATACTAATAAATTAGTAGGTAGTATTGAAGATGCATTAGCAGACGGCGGTGTTGAAGCAGCAAAAGAAGTTGCTAGAAACACTAAAGGACCTGTAGCGTCTATTTTCTACCAAGGCTTAAAAAGAGTTGGAGATGGTGAGGATATTAGCGAAGTTGAAAAAGCGGTAGTTGGTTATGGAGGTGTTCAAATGGGGCTATTAGAAAAAAACGTTTCGTGGTTATCTTTATTTATTGCATTGGCACCAATGCTTGGATTTATGGGTACTGTAATTGGTATGATTGGTGCATTTGATGCAATTCAAAATGCAGGTACAATTTCTGCTGAAGTTGTTGCTGGTGGTATTAAAGTAGCATTATTAACAACCGTATTTGGTTTAATTGTTGCTATTATTTTACAGATATTATATAATTATATTATATCTAAAATTGACAGTATTGTTAATGGTATGGAAGATGCATCAATTTCACTAGTGGACCTTTTAGTTAAACATAAAAAATAAGACTATGAATAATATAACAAAATTTATAAAATTTATATCCCTTTTTATAGCCTTGGTTGGCGCATATTTTTTCATTAAAATATTGACTATAGATGGTGATGATGTATCGGCACTAAGTAGACCAGTAAGCCTGTTCATAAACTTCACTAAGATAGTATTATATATTACAATCGCAATTGTACTTATTTTTACAGTTAAGAATTTATTAAAAAATCCTAAAGCAATGAAAAAAGCATTGATTTCTTTAGGCGCTTTAGCTGTAGTATTTGCACTATCTTATATGATGGCAGATGGTGGTAAAGTTGTTACTAGTGCAGGTACATTAGAAGCAGGTAGCACTTCAAAATTAGTAAGTGCAGGTATGTGGTTTAGTATCTTATTAGGTGCTGTTGCATTTATTGGTTTTATTTTTGATACAGTAAAAACATTAGTTAAATAGTATAAATTATGTCAAGAAGAGATATTCCAGAAATTAATGCAGGCTCGATGGCTGATATTGCCTTTTTACTATTAATATTTTTTTTAGTAACTACAACAATGGATATCGATGCTGGTATTCCAAGAAAATTGCCACCTAAGGCTGACCCTAATATAAAACCTCCTATTTTAAAAGAGAAAAATGTATTTATTGTCAATGTAAATAAAGACGGTGTCATTCTAGTTGAGGGTAAAGATTATATGAAAGTAAATCAAATCAAAGACGCAGCTATGGCTTTTTTAGACAATGGCGGTGGTAAAGGAAAAGATGGCAATCCTTGTAATTATTGTGAGGGTAAAAGGCTAGAAAAGTCTTCCGTACATCCTAATAAAGCGGTTATTTCGTTACAGAGTTCTAGATCAACTAAACATGGTATCTATATACAAGTTACTAATGAATTGGTAAGAGCTTATAACGAATTGCGTGAAAGAGAGTCACAAAAACTATATAAAGAATCTTATGTAGATCTTTTAGCTAGAGCAAAGAAAAACCCTAAAAATGAGGCTTTAAAAATTAAAGTTGAAACAGTAAAAGAACGTTTTCCGATGTTATTATCTGAAGCAGAACCAATTAAAATAGAATAAGTATGTCAAAATTTAATAAAAAGAAAAAAGATATGCCTGCTGTAAATACAGCATCATTACCAGATATAGTATTTATGTTATTATTCTTTTTTATGGTAACTACTGTAATGAAGGATACTGATTTGTTAATTAAGCAACAAATTCCTAAAGCTTCAGAAATTAAAAAACTAGAGCAAAAAAAATTGGTAAGTTATATTTATGTTGGTAAATCTAAAGATGGTAAGTTTGGAGATGTCATTCAATTAAATGATAAAATTGCTGAAATTAAAGATATTAGAAATTTTATTTTAGATAAACGCTCTAAAGTTGCACAAAATGAATTACCAAGGTTGACAACTTCAATTAAAGCAGATATTAAGAATGAAGTTGGTACTATTTTTGATATTAAAAAAGAATTACGAGAAATAGAAGCATTAAAAATTAATTATTCTGCAAACCCATCTGCTAGAATACAATAAATTTAGATGTTCAATTATAATTTATAAAAGACAATCATTAATTTGATTGTCTTTTTAGTTCTATCTTGTTTTGTACATTTGCACTATTAAAATTTTATTATGAGTAAAATACTAATTTTATTTCTATTTATTACTTCATCATTATATGCACAGGTTAATAAAACAGATAATAAACAAAAAAAAGAAAATTATTACTTAGAAGATCAATTATATTTAGGTATTACCTATAATATATTAAGTAAATTACCTAATAACATAAATCAATCTGGTTTTTCAAATGGTATATTTTTAGGTTTTATTAAAGATTTACCAACTAATAAGATGAGAAATATTGGTTTTGGTATTGGGCTAGGTTATGCAATGGACACCTATTTTCAAAATTTAAAAATTCATAAAAATAATAATGAATTTTTTTTTGAAAACTTTCAAGATGACGAAAATTTTAAAAATAATAAATTTATTTTACATAGTATTGAACTTCCTTTAGAATTTAGGTTTAGAACTTCTACTATAGATAATTATAAGTTTTGGAGAGTATATACAGGTATAAAATTTAAATATATTTTCTATTCTAAAGCGGCATATAAAAATAAGGATACTCAAAAAGTTAGTAATTTAAAACAGTTAGACAATTTTAATTACGGTATTACGCTTGGTGCAGGTAATGGGGTATGGAATGTACATCTTTATTATGGTCTAAAGCCAATTTTTAAAGATGCTTATTTTAAAAGTACTGAATTAATTAAAATGAGAGATTTTAAAATTGGATTAATTTTTTATATTTTATAGAACGGATTAGATTTATTTATTTACCTAGTTAATTAATTAAACCAAAAATAATAAGTAAAAATTTGTGTTAATAAACCAATGATAAAGCCTAAAAATACTTCTATTTGTGTATGTGCTTTCAATTTTAATCTAGAAATAGCAACCATACCAAATAATAAGATAATACTGGCTATTAAAATAAGAATTCTTATTTGATAATGATAGCTTAAAAACATTAAAAACCCTGTTATTCCTCCAATTGCAAGTGTGTGTAGGCTTGTTTTTATTTTAGCATAGAAGAGTAGAAAAATAAAAAATAATGCAATAGCTGTTGCTATAAATGAAATTGCAAGTAATGAAATTATTTTAAATTCTAAAAGTCTTAACCCCAATAATAAATTAAGAATAACAAAAAAAATAATTGGAAATTTTCTTTCATTTATTGATTCTAAATGATAACTCTCAATAGTGTTTTTTTGTTTCAGAATAAATAAAAAAAATACAGGTATAATATAAGTACTAATAAAAATAACTGAAAGTATTGTATATTCTAATTCTTTAGGTACATATTTTGGTTGAATAATAAAAAATAATACGGCTCCTATTGTCGAAAACAATACTGGATGAAAGACATAAGTTATTATTTTTTGAAATTTCAAAATAATTTTTGTCGTTTTAATAATTACCTTAAATCATAGTAAAAATGTAAACCTGTCATTCTTGCTTTTAAGAATGACAGGTTCTATAAAAATTTTTGAATTATTCTTCGGGTTGCATTTCAAAATTTTCCATAAATTTAGTGGTATAATTACCTGTTAAATAATCTGGATGTCTCATTAATTGCTGGTGAAAAGGTATGGTTGTTTTTACACCTTCAATAATAAATTCTTCTAATGCGCGTTTCATTTTATTTATTGCTTCTTCTCTAGTTTGTGCAGTCGTAATTAATTTTGCAATCATTGAGTCATAATACGGTGGTATTATATAGCCATCATAAACATGAGTATCTATTCTAATGCCATGACCTCCAGGTGCATGAAAAGTAGTTATTTTACCTGGGCAAGGTCTAAAATTGTTAAACGGATCTTCTGCGTTTATTCGACATTCAATAGCATGCAATTTAGGTATATAATTTTTTCCAGAAATTGGGACACCTGCCGCTACTAAAATTTGCTCACGAATCAAATCAAAATTTATTACTTGTTCTGTAATAGGGTGTTCTACTTGAATTCTAGTATTCATTTCCATAAAATAGAAATTACGGTGTCTATCTACTAAAAATTCTACTGTTCCTGCGCCTTCATATTTAATATATTCTGCAGCTAAAATAGCAGCTTCACCCATTTTTTTACGTAAAGCCTTAGTCATAAAAGGAGATGGTGTTTCTTCTGTTAATTTCTGGTGACGGCGTTGTATTGAACAATCTCTTTCAGATAAATGACATGCTCTACCTGTAGAGTCTCCAATTACTTGTATTTCGATATGCCTTGGTTCTTCAATCAATTTTTCTAGGTACATATCATCATTGCCAAAACTAGCTTTTGCTTCTTGTTTAGCAGCATCCCATAATTCTTTAAAATCTTCTTTTTTCCAGACGGCACGCATTCCTTTTCCTCCTCCTCCAGCTGTTGCTTTTGCCATTACTGGATAGCCCATTTCTGCTGCTAACTTCTCTGCTTCTTCAAAGGTTTCTAAAATTCCGTCTGAACCAGGAATTATTGGTATCCCTGCGTTTTTCATAGTTTCTCTAGCAGAGGCTTTATCTCCCATTAAATTTATCATTCTTGCAGTTGCACCAATAAATTTAATATCATGTTCTTCACATATCTTAGAAAACTTTGCGTTTTCAGATAAAAATCCATAACCTGGGTGAATTGCGTCTGAATTTGTAATTTCGGCAGCTGCAATTATATTTGCCATTTTTAAATACGATTCGCTACTCGCAGCAGGGCCAATACAAACGGCTTCATCAGCAAATTTTACATGTAAACTTTCTTTATCAGCGGTAGAATAAACAGCAACTGATTTAATACCCATTTCTCTACAGGTTCTAATTACACGCAGTGCAATTTCTCCTCTATTGGCAATTAATATTTTTTTAAACATTAGTTATAATTCAAAATTAGACATTCAAGATTCAAAAATTTAATATTTTTGAATTGATTTATGATGGGTCAATTAAAAATAATGGTTGATCGAATTCAACTGGTGTTGAGTCATCTACTAAAATTTTAACTACTTTTCCAGATATTTCGGATTCAATTTCGTTAAAAAGTTTCATTGCTTCAATAACACAAACGACATCTCCTACATTAACGGTATCTCCTACTTCGATAAATAAAGGTTTATCTGGCGATGGTTTTCTATAAAAAGTACCTATTATAGGTGATTTTATAGTTATATATTTTGAGTCACTTGAGTTTGATGCTTCAGAAGAGCTTGGTTCTAAAGCTTGAATTGGTGTGTTTATTGGTATTTGTGGCGATTGACCAATTGGTGCTTGATGCACAATGGTAGTTTCTGTTTTACCAGTACCTGTTTTGATGGTAATTTTAATATCTTCCATCTCTAATTTTACTTCACTTGTGCCAGACTTTGCTACAAATTTAATTAATTGTTGAATTTCTTTTAAATCCATAATACTTAAGGTTTAGTTTTTTGTTTTAATTGTTATATGCCCATTTCATATAAATAGATCCCCAAGTAAATCCACCGCCAAAAGCAGTAAAAATAATGGTATCTCCTTTTTTTAATCGGGACTCGTAATCATTTAATAATAAAGGTAATGTTGCCGAAGTAGTATTACCATATTTCTCAATATTTAACATTATTTTAGATGGGTCTAAATTTATACGGTTTGCTACTGCATCAATAATACGTTTATTAGCTTGATGAGGTGCTAGCCAAGTAACATCGTCTATAGTTAAACTGTTTCGGTGTAATATTTTTTCACTAACATCTGCCATATTTGATACAGCAAATTTAAAAACAGTTCTACCATCTTGATATACAAAATGTTGTCCGTTTTTTATGGTTTCTTCTGATGCAGGTAGTATGGAGCCTCCTGCTTCCACTTTTAAAAATTCTCTACCGTTACCGTCGCTTCTTAAATATTCATCTTGAAGTCCCAAACCATTAGTGTTTGGTTCAAATAAAACAGCTCCTGCTCCATCTCCAAAAATAATACATGTTGCTCTGTCAGTATAGTCTATCATAGATGAATTCATATCTGCTCCTATTAGTAAGACTTTTTTATACCGACCAGACTCTATATAACTTGAGGCTGTTGACATGCCGTAGAGAAAACTTGAACATGCTGCAATTTGATCAAATGAAAAAGCTTCTGTTGCTCCAATTTTGGTAGCTACAAAAGCTGAAGTTGATGCTGCTTGCATATCTGGTGTTGCTGTTGCAACAATTACCAATTCAATTTCTTTAGGGTCAAGATTTATTTTTTTAATTAAATCATTTGCAGCATTAATTGCCATAAACGAAGTTCCTTTTCCTTTTTCTTTAAGAATTCTTCTTTCTTTTATTCCTGTTCTTGAAACTATCCATTCATCATTAGTATTAACTTTAGTTTCTAACTCTGCATTAGTTAATTTGTACTCTGGCAAGTACTTTCCAACTGCGGTAATTGCTGCGGTAATTTTACTCATAAAATGGATTTATATAAAAAACGAATTTTATAAAATAGAGTTCAAAGTAATGAAAAATTTTTCACAAAAAACCTAATAAAATCATTTTTTTAATAAAAAAGCGACTATGGGCAATAATGGTTATTTTAGCCTACGCAAAACCTGAAAAACACCTCTTATAAAAGTAGCGCTAGTCAACACTTTTAAAATAGGATTCATTCTAGTGCTTTTTCTAGCTGTAGGTTTTTTACGTGTTTTGGCTTTTGCCTTTTTTTTAATTTCTTTCTCTTCTTGTTCGTGTATTTTTTCAATCTTTTTATTTAAAATTTCATAAGCAGATTCTCTATCTATTACTTTGTTATATTTTTTATGAATAGATGATGATGTAATAACTTGATCAATTTCAGTTTTAGATAATATATCCATTCTACTCATTGGTGCACGTAACATCGTTCTTACTAATGGTGTCGGAATTCCTTTTTCATTTAAACAAGAAATCAATGCCTCACCAATACCTAACTGTGTTAAAACGGTTGCTGTATCATAAAATTCAGAATTTGGATAATTTTGCGCTGTCAATTTAATTGCTTTACGGTCATTAGCTGTAAAAGCGCGTAAAGCATGTTGTATTTTCATGCCTAATTGTGACAAAACACCGCTTGGTATATCTTTAGGGTTTTGTGTAACAAAATAAATTCCAACACCTTTTGATCTAATTAATTTTATAATATTTTCTATCTGAGATAATAATGCTTTAGATGCTTCTTTAAAAATTAAATGCGCTTCATCTATAAAAATAACCAATTCTGGTCTTTCACGATCTCCTTGTTCAGGGAAAGTTTCGTAAATCTCAGCTAATAGCTGCAACATAAAAGTAGAGAATAGTTTTGGTTTGTCTTGAATATCTGTTAATCGTAAAACAGATATTATTCCGTTACCATTTTTAGTTACTCTTTGTAAGTCACTTACTTCAAAAGAACGTTCTCCAAAAAATAAATCACCTCCCTGTTGTTCTATTTCTACAACTTTTCTTAAAACAGAACCTGTAGAAGATGTAGAAATTCGACCGTATGCTGCTTCTATTTTCTTTTTACCTTCATTAGTAGAGAATTGTAAAATTTTTTTAAAATCTTTTAAATCTAATAAAGGTAGTTTATGATCATCACAATACTTAAATAATATAGCTACAATACTGCTTTGCGTTTCAGACAAATCTAAAATACGAGATAATAAAGTTGGTCCAAACTCTGATACTGTTGCTCTCATTCTAGTGCCTTCTTGTTCAGAAATAGTTAATATTTCTATCGGGAAAGATTTTGCTTCAAATTCAAAGCCAATTTTTTTGTGACGCTCATCTATTTTTAGATGCCCACTACTTGCTTGTGCTAAGCCGCTTAAATCTCCTTTGACATCCATTAATAAAACAGGCACTCCAGCTTCAGATAAATTTTCTGCAAAGACTTGTAAAGTTTTTGTTTTTCCAGTTCCTGTTGCTCCAGCAATTAAACCATGGCGGGTAATTGTTTTAAGTGGTAATTTGACAAAGGCGTTTGCTATGGTTTCTTCACCTAACATACCTGCTCCTAAATTTAAAAAATCACCTTCAGTTTTATAGCCTGCTTCAATTTGTTTTATAAATGCTTCTTTATTTTTCATAATTGTTTTCATAAGGTCGCAATTTACGAATAAAGTTAGCACAATTCAAAATGGATTTTTTCATCAGAAAGTTTATATTTGTCCCATAATTTTTACAGTGAAAAATAAAGAAAAAATAATAATTAATAAAGGAAAATTTCTTCCTTTAATGGAAGAATTTTACACCATACAAGGGGAGGGGTTTCATACAGGTACAGCGTCTTACTTTATACGAATTGGTGGTTGTGATGTAGGTTGTCATTGGTGTGATGTTAAAGAAAGCTGGAATGAAAAATTACACCCAGTAACAGCAACTGATTTAATTGTTGCAAATGCAAAAAAATACAAAGGTATAACTGTTATTACTGGTGGAGAGCCTTTGATGTGGAATATGGATTATATTACTTCAGCATTGAGAAAAGAAAATATTAAAGTTCATATTGAAACTTCTGGCGCATACCCTTTAACTGGAAAATGGGATTGGATTTGCCTTTCGCCCAAAAAAAACAAACTACCTTTAAAAGAGGTGTTAGAGAAAGCAAACGAATTGAAAGTCATTATTTATAATATGAATGATTTTAAATTTGCAGAGAGTCAATCAAAAAAAGTAAATGCCGATTGTAAGTTATTTTTACAACCAGAATGGAGTAAAAAAGATAAAATTATTCCTTTAATAATTAATTTTGTTATGGATAATCCAAAATGGAAAATTTCTTTACAAACTCATAAATATTTAAAAATTCCTTAAATTCCTTTTATTGACCTCATTGAATATCCAAAGTAGACTCGCTTTTTCATATTCAATGATAATCAGTTACTTATTTTTAGCTTTTCTAACGATTAGATTTTTAAAAAATATAATATGCTGAAAAATGAGATGTTAAGTTTTTTTAAAAACAAAAGTATAAGTTCTCTTGATTGAATATCGTCATCAAAAATAGTAAATTTAATATAAATTAGGTTTATTTTAAAAGATTCAATATTTTTTGTATTTATTGGTTTTGTATTAACAATTAATTATATATTTGTATTAACAATTAACTATATAAAATGAAAAAAATACTACTAATAGCGCTATTAATATTCAGTAACTCAATATTCTCTCAACAGTCTAGTTTAAGTGTTTTTTCTGAAAGAGGAGATGAATTTTATTTATATTTAAATAATATTAGACAAAATGAAACTCCAGAGATTAATATAATAGTTGATGGTTTAACCAGTAAATATTATCAAGTTAAAATTTTATTTGTAGATAAAAATCTAAGCCAAATACAAAAAAATTATTTAAAGGTTATTGATAGTAATGAAAAAAGTGGAGAGGTAGCTTATAAGATTAAAGAAAACAAAAATGGAGAATTGGCACTTCTCTATGCTTCATTTACTCCTTTTACTGAGGTTTTACTTCCAAATGATAATACTGCTGTAGTTCATCATAATACGACACCTATGCCTGAAATAGGAGTTACTACACAAATGCTAACAACTAATAATGATTTAAATGAAGATAATTTCAATGTTGGTATTAATATTGATGGTTTCAATGTAGGTGTAAATGTCTCAAACAATTCACTTCCAAATGATAATGTTACTGCACCTA
This sequence comes from Flavobacteriaceae bacterium, assembly GCA_021648755.1. Classification (GTDB taxonomy): domain Bacteria; phylum Bacteroidota; class Bacteroidia; order Flavobacteriales; family Flavobacteriaceae; genus S010-17. The sequence continues at coordinate 14,483 of JAKISG010000031.1, forward strand.
TGCCTGAAATAGGAGTTGTTACTACTACAACACAAACAGTAACAACAACAACAACAACAAATAATGATGGTCTAAACGGAGATAATTTCAATTTAGGTATGAATGTAAATATTAATGATGGGATTTTGGATACACCTGCCGATGCCGATGTGACAACTTCTGATGCAGTTATTGTTGAAACGACTGATTGTTATATTTTAAATAATACTGATTTTAACGATGCCTTTGATTTAATTAAAAGCAAATCCTTTTCTGATTCTAAATTAATTTTAGCAAAACAAATAACAAAAAGCAATTGTTTAACGGTAATACAAATAAAAAAGATTACTACCTTATTTACTTTTGAAGATACAAAGTTAGAATTTGCAAAATATGCTTATCACTTTTGTTATAACCCCGAAAGTTATTGGAAAATTAATGGTGCTTTTAGTTACGAAAGTTCAATTGAAGAATTAAATGAGTTTATTGAATCTCAAAATTAGAAAAATACTTTAGTAACAAAATTTATTTTTAAAATTTAGAATTAAAAAACAGTTAGGTTGACATTTAAAATATGTTTTTCTATACTTTGATAAAACAGTTATAAGGAGCTATAAGGCTATTTAAGACTTTATTTCAATTAGTTTTATTATATTTGTGCAAATATTTTGATTCTAAACTGCTTTATAAAATTATGAAAAAATTATTACTATTTATTTTTGTTCTTCTTTTTACAATAAGTTCATTTGCTCAAGAGAAATCATTTGAAGAAAATATCACACAGTTAATGTATGCTAAAAATGGTATGAGCGCAATTGAAAATATTACACCTGAATTAACAAAAACTATTTCTGCCAATAATAAAACTAAATTTAGTGCTAAATTAGATGTCCTTAAAACAGAATTTATTCAAAATACGAAGGCACAATTAAAAGAAGAATATACAAATAGTCAAATTGTCGCAATCTATACGGAGTATTATTCAGATAAAACTAATTATACAGACCAAACAAATGATTTTTTTTCAAAATATAGAAAACTTAAGGAAGTATTTTTTAGAGATGCAAAATTATTATATGTTGAATATCAATAATAAAAAGTGATTTTAGGTCTAATTAGGAATGAGTTAATTTTGCTTTTTAAGTCAGATGAATAAAATAGGTGAGCGTGATTTAATAATCAAAAATGTTAAGAATACTTAAAAGTACCAAATTCACTTTTAATGGTTAATTTTTTTGAGGTGTTTTCTTGAACAACGCCAATAATTTTAGCTTTTACGTTAAAAGTTTCAGAAATTGTGATAATACTTTTTGCAATTTCTTCGGGTACGTATAATTCCATTCTATGCCCCATATTAAAAACTTGATACATCTCTTTCCAATCTGTATTTGATTCTTTTTGAATTAATTTAAATAAAGGAGGAATATCAAATAGATTATCTTTTACAATATGTAAATGCTCTATAAAATGTAAAATTTTAGTTTGCGCCCCGCCACTACAATGTATCATACCACAAATTTTATGGCGATGCTTGTCTAGCACTTTTTTTATTATAGGTGCATAAGTTCTTGTCGGTGATAATACTAATTTACCAGCATCAATAGTGAGGTCTTTAATAGTCTCTGTTAATTTCATATTGCCAGAATATATTAGTTTTTTTGGCATACTACTATCATAACTTTCAGGGTATTTTTTTGCCAAGTAATTATGAAAAACATCGTGTCTTGCAGATGTTAATCCGTTAGAACCCATTCCTCCGTTATACTTATCTTCGTATGTCGCTTGACCAAAAGATGCTAAGCCAACAATAACATTGCCTGCTTTTATATTTGCGTTGTCAATAACATCACTTCTTTTTATTCTAGCAGTAACGGTTGAATCTACAATAATTGTCCTTACTAAATCACCTACATCGGCAGTTTCTCCGCCTGTAGAATAAATATGTATGTTGTGTTTGGCTAAATCTTTTAATATAGTTTCTGTACCATTTATTAATTTGGATAAAACTTCAGCAGGAATTAGATTTTTATTCCGACCTATTGTAGAGGATAGTAATATGTTTTCGGTTATTCCAACACAAAGTAAATCATCAATATTCATAATTAAAGCATCTTGGGCAATATCTTTCCAAACAGATAAGTCTCCTGTTTCTTTCCAGTACATATATGCTAAAGATGATTTTGTGCCTGCACCGTCTGCATGCATTACGATACAATAATCGGTATCGTTTGTTAAATAATCGGGTACAATTTTACAAAATGCTTTAGGGAACAAGCCTTTATCTATAGTTGCAATAGCTTTATGTACATCTTCTTTAGATGCTGAAACTCCTCTTAGATTATAACGATTTTCTTTGGATAGATTCATAATTATGCTTTATCAAAAATAATTTGAGTTTACTTAAATATTTCTATTATAAAGGTAACTGACTGTTAATAGTTACATTTTCTACTTACAGCAAACTTATAATAATTTTGATTTTTTTTAGAGATAAATTAAAAATAGTTTTCCATTTTTTAAAATAGTATTAAAAATTAGGTGATTATATTCGCTTTTTCTTGATAAGTCTTAAGGAGTTAATTTATGAATTTTTGTGAATTTAAAATAAAAAGAAGGTAAGAAAAGTAAGAAAAGAATAAAATAGATAAACAATATGCTTTAGTTTATAAAATTATTAGGTGTTTTATTTAATTATATAGAAATTAATTTAAAAATAGTTAAGGTGTAACACATTGATTGTTAACGATATTTAAAAAAACACATGTTTTTATTGAAGGATAAAGTAGTATAAAATAAAAAAAATTTGCTTGTGTTGATTTTTTTATTATATTTGCAACTTATTAATACATAATACAAAATGAATAAAGGTACAGTAAAATTTTTTAATGAGTCAAAAGGATTTGGTTTCATTACAGACGATGAGTCTAACACAGAGTATTTCGTGCACGTTTCTGGTTTAATCGACGAGATTAGAGAAGGAGATGCGGTAGAATACGAATTAAAAGAAGGTAGAAAAGGATTAAACGCAGTTGAAGTAAAAGTGCTATAATCTTAGTTTATAAAGAATTTAATTAAAATAAACCCTGTTCAATTTGAGCAGGGTTTTTTCGTATATCAAAAAATAGTGAAATGTTTACAGATGAATAACTTCATCATAAGCAGCTGCTACGGCTTCCATAACTGCTTCGCTCATAGTTGGGTGTGGGTGTATTGTTTTTAAAACTTCATGACCAGTAGTTTCTAATTTTCTTCCTAAAACGGCTTCTGCAATCATATCGGTTACTCCTGCTCCAATCATATGACAGCCTAACCATTCTCCATATTTTGCATCAAAAATAACTTTTACAAATCCGTCAGTAGTACCTGCTGCAGTTGCTTTACCTGATGCCGAAAAGGGGAACTTACCAACCTTAATTTCTAAACCTTGTTCTTTACATTCTTTTTCTGTTAAACCAACACTTGCAATTTCTGGTGTTGCATAGGTACAACCAGGTACGTTACCATAATCTATAGGTTCTGTATGTAGGCCTGCTATTTTTTCTACGCAAGTTATTCCTTCTGCACTTGCTACGTGTGCTAAAGCTGCACCTGGAATCACATCACCAATAGCATAATATCCTGGTAAGTTTGTTTGGTAAAAATCATTGACTAGAATTTTATCTTTATCAATAACAATGCCTACTTCTTCTAGACCTATATTTTCTATATTAGATTTAATTCCGACAGCAGATAGTAATATATCAGCTTCTAAAGTTTCTTCACCTTTTTTAGTTTTTATAGTTGCTATAACTCCTTCACCTAAAGTATCTACTGCAGTAACACTAGCATTTGTCATTACTTTAATGCCTTGTTTTTTGATGGATCGTTCAAATTGTTTAGATATTTCTAGGTCTTCTAATGGTACTATATTTGGTAAATACTCAATAATGGTTACTTCTGTGCCCATAGCATTATAAAAATAAGCAAATTCTACTCCTATTGCTCCTGAGCCTACAATAATCATTTTTTTTGGTTGTGATGGTAAGGCTAAAGCTTCTCGATAACCTATTATTTTTTTGCCATCTATTGGCATAAAAGATAGTTCTCTAGATCTTGCTCCTGTTGCAATAATTACATGGTCTGCACTATATTCTGTTGTTTTTCCGTCAGTGTCGGTTACAGTTACTTTTTTACCATATTTTATTTTTCCAAAACCGTTAATGACCTCAATTTTATTCTTTTTCATTAAAAACTGAATGCCTTTACTCATTCCGTTTGCTACATTTCTACTTCTTTGTATTACAGCAGTAAAATCTTTATCTATTGCTGTTGCTTTTAATCCATATGCATCTACATGTTTTAAGTAGTCATAAACTTGTGCTGATTTTAGTAATGCTTTGGTAGGGATACATCCCCAATTTAAGCAAATACCTCCTAATTTTTCTTTTTCAACAATGGCAACTTTAAAGCCTAATTGTGATGCTCTAATTGCTGTTACATATCCTCCAGGACCTGATCCTATTATTATGATGTCGTATTTCATTTTTTTTAAATTTTATTTTAAGCAAAGGTCGCAAAGTTTTTTGCAAAGAGTGCAAAGAAATGATGGTTTTTATACAATTATTTTCTAAAATTATGTTCTATAAACATTTCTATACTTACTAAGGTTGTATGTAAATATTGGCGAAATTCAACATCGCTACCAATTTTTTTACGATATTTTTCATAATTACCAAATGAGCCATCTTTATTTTGACGGTTTAATAAACGGTTGTATGATTTATTAAAAGCGGGTGTTTCATCTTTATTTATTAATACTAAACAGGTCAATAATTCGCTTACTAAATCATCATTATTTTGAGTTTCAAATTTTGTAATTATTTGTGGTAATATGTTCGTTAGGTAATTCATTTCGCTTTTTGTAAAACGAGTTTGTGTTGTTTTATTTCCGTAATCGTATGCGGCAAAAACAAAATGTGTTAAAATATATGCTTTACTTCTATTATAAAAGGATAAGGGTCTTTCGTAAGAAATAGGTCCTTTTAATTTATGCGCATATTTTAAAGTTATTGGTTTTTTAATTTTAAAATAGTCATAATATTTATCAAAGACTGCTTTTTGCCATTCACCACGTACTTTCATATGGTTATCCATTCTTGTTTGTATTTTGGCTAATTCTTTTTTATAAAAATTAGTATCAAATTCTAACTCATCTAGTAGCCATAGTACCCGCATATAAGACATACTGTTTTTTTTAAATAGTTTGTCAGGTACTTTTGCCATATTATGAAAGTTAGGTTCTTTGGTTTTTTGGTAAAATGGAATTATTTTTTGGTTTATATTTTCTTTTTCTATGTCTGTTTTTGAGGCTTTTTTAAGTTTTAAAAACAAGCCTAAATATTCTGCTAGAAATTTTTTATCTGCTAATCCTTTTTTACGGATGTAGTCTATATCGAAGTTAAGTTCGGTTGCAAATTTATGAGTTCTTTTTAAGGCTTCTTCATATGTGTTTTTACCAACTTTACTTTTATCGTCTTCTGAGGTAATTTTAACTTTTGAAATAGTGTTAGATTTAACTTTTGTGATTTTTTTTGTTTCTGTTTTACAACTAATAAGAATTAAAACGGATAGTATAAGTAGTATTTTTTTCATTTTATGAATTTTTTAAATTAGTCAAATTTAATCGCTTTAACAGGATTTATTTTACTTACTAAATAAGTTGGTAAGATTAGCATTAGTAAGCAAAGTAATAAGGTACCAATATTTAATGCCAAAATATAATAGAAGTTAATATAGTATGGTACATTAGATACGTAGTAGTTTTCGGGGTCTAATTTTATAATACCGAAGTGTTTTTCTATTAATATAAAACTTAATCCGATAAGGTTACCCCAAAATAATCCTTTTAAAATTAAATAACTTGCATTGTATAAAAATATTTTTTGAATACTTTTATTGGTATTTCCTAAGGCTTTTAAAATACCTATCATCTGTGTCCTTTCGAGTATCAAAACTAATAAGGCTGTTATCATATTTATACCTGCGATGATAATCATTATTATTATTATTAGGCTTATATTAATATCAAAAAGAGCAATCCACTCAAAAATACTTGCAAATTTTTTATTAATTGGTGTTGCATTTAAATTTGGGTCTATCTCTTTATATATTTGATTACTAATTAGTTTTAAATCTTTAAAATGAGTTATTAATATTTCGAAGCCTCCTACTTGTTTATTTGTCCATTTATTAATTTTTTGAATATGTCGTATGTCTCCAAACACATAGTTTTTATCAAATTCTTTAAAGCCTGTATTAAAAATGCCTTCAATAAATAATGCTCTTGCAATTGGTTTATTATTTTCTCCTTCTTTTAAGAACCAAAGCACTACTTTATCTCCTAATTTAAATTGCAATCGTTCTGCAGTTATTTTTGAAATTAGTATTTTATTTGATTGTTTTTCGGCTAGTGATAATACATTACCTTCGACTATGTTATCTTTAATAAAAGACCAATCATAATCTAGGCTAACTCCTTTAAAAATTATGGCTTCAAAGTCGATTTCGGTTCTTATGATACAATTTTTTTTGGCAAAAACTTGTACATTTTTAATGCCTTCTATATTTTTAAATTTTGGATAAAAATATTGGTCTGTAGTAATTGGGTTTGTTGTATTTAATCCGTTATTTTGATTAAAATTAGAAATTAAAATGTGTCCGTTTAAGCCAGAGACTTTATCTCTTATTTTATGTTGCAAGCCTAAGCCTGTTGCAACTGTAATTATCATTACAATTAACCCTAAAGCGATTGCAATTATTGCAATTTTTATTATTGGCGAAGAAACACTACTTTTATCCTGCTTAATGGCAATAATTCTTTTTGCTATAAATAACTCGTAATTCAATATATATGCAATTTAATTCAACGTTCAAAAATACCTATTTTTTTTGGTTTCTTATTTCTCTTTTTCTGGTTTCTTGTCAAAGTCAAGAAAAAAAAGAGAAGAAAAAAGAGGTAAGAGATAAGATAGATAAACAAAAGGCTTTAATTGTTGGTGCTAATAAGTTTGATGCATATTTGCCATTTTTAAAAAATAAAAATTTTGCGGTTGTTGCTAATCAGACTTCGGTCATTAATTTTGAGGGTCAGCAGGTTCATTTAATCGATTATTTAAAGCCCAAATTTAAAAATTTTAAATTAGTATTTGCTCCAGAGCATGGTTTTAGAGGTAAAGCTGATGCTGGTGAGCATATTAAAAATGGTATAGATCATAAAACAGGGCTTTCGATTATTTCTCTTTATGGAAAGAATAAAAAACCTAGTGAGAAACAATTAAAAGGTATTGATATTGTGTTGTTTGATATACAAGATGTTGGTGTTCGCTTTTACACTTATATTTCAACTTTGCATTATGTTATGGAGGCTTGTGCTGCAAATAATATAAAATTAATTGTATTAGATAGACCAAATCCTAATGTACATTATGTAGATGGTCCAATGCTTGAGACGGAGCATAAATCTTTTGTAGGTATGCATTCTGTGCCTTTAGTTTACGGAATGACTATTGGTGAATATGCTAAAATGATTAATGGTGAAAGATGGTTATCAAATAATTTACAGTGTGATTTAACGGTTATTGCTTTAGAGAATTATACATATAAAACAGTTTATGATTTGCCCATAAAGCCTTCGCCTAATTTACCAAATGCGCAAGCTATAAATTTATACCCAAGTTTAGCCTTTTTTGAGGGTACAAATGTGAGTTGCGGTAGAGGGACTGAAATGCAATTTCAAATTTTTGGGTCTCCTTTTTTGCCTAAAGAGCCGTTTAGTTTTGAGTTTACTCCAAAACCTAATTTTGGTGCTAAATACCCAAAACATAAAGGCAAGATTTGTAATGGATTAGATTTAAGACATATACCTAAATACAATAGTTTAAATTTAGAATGGCTAATAGGGGCTTATACACACACTAAAAATAAAAAAGATTTTTTTAATCCATTTTTCACTAAATTAGCGGGTACAAAAAAATTACAATATCAAATTGAAAATGCGCACACTTATCTTGAAATTCGTAAAACTTGGCAGAAAGATTTAATTGCTTTTAAAAAGATACGAAGTAAATATTTAATTTATGAGTAAATGTTAAGTTTCACAAGTTGTTGTTCTTTTTTCAACTTGCTTAGATTTTTAAAGTTAGTTGATTAGTTGCACCACGTTGTTGTTTTGATTTTCGCCTTTTTTTCTTTGTGAAGCGTAGCGAAACAAAGAAAAAAAGGCGAAAATCATCGCTTTAAATTAATCTCTGTGATTTTTAAAGCGAAGGA
>JAKISG010000032.1 GCA_021648755.1 Flavobacteriaceae bacterium
GCAGGACATAAAGAACGATATTTAATACATCCAAAAATATTTTATTACAGCCCAAAAACAAGTATTAGTTTTATTGGTGATATAAATAACCAAGGTAAAAAATCGTTTACATTTAAAGATTATTTAGAATTTGAAGGAGGTATTAGTAAACTGTTAAGTAATGCAAATAGTTATTTTAGTTTGTATAATTCTGATTTTGCAAACTATTTAAGTAACGAAGATTTTAAAGAAGAAAAACAAGTCTTTGGTGCTTTTAATATGCGCAACTCAGTAAGTAATAATACAGATTTGTCTGCTTATGTAATAAGTTCAAAATCAGAAATTGAAACAGAAAATCAAACCATAAATGAATACTTATTAAACACTCCTTTTTTAGAAAACAGAATAAATACCAAACAAGTAAACAACTTTTTTACCATTGGTAAAATTACTTTAGATTATGACCCAAATCTAAAAACAGACTATGCTTTAACAAGTCTTGTTAAATTAACAAATACTAAAAGCAATGGCGTTATTAATACAAATAGTAGTATTGATAGTAATAACATTCAAACCAATAATGATATAGATGCTATTACATTAAAACAAAATTTTAATTTAAATAAAAATATTTCTAAAAAACACACCCTTACTTTAGATGGTACTTATCATTTTCAGCAAGACAGACCAAATTTACAGTGGTTAACTAATCAAGAAATTTTAATAGGTATAATTCCATTAGAAGATGCTAATATTTTTAATATAGTACAAACCAAAAAATTTAACGCACATAATATAAATTTTAATTTAAAAGATTACTGGTCTTTGCATCGTTTCCATCACTTATATACAAGTATTGGTGTAAATGTTGCAAGAACAAACTTTTTTAGTGAAGATGTACAGCAATTGGATAATGGTTCACTAAATAATTTTAATTCGGCTGGTTTTGGTAATGACTTTGACTACAACTTTTTAGATACTTATTTAGGTTTAGAATACAAATTTAAAACAGGTAAAGTTATTTTTAAACCTGCATTATTTTATCATAATTACCATTGGCAAACTAAACAGTTTTTAGAGAAACAAAACTTTAATAAAAACTTATTCTTACCACAGTTTACAACTAAAATTGATTTTAGAAATAGCGAAAAATTAAACCTAAAATATAAACTCAATGCAAGTTTTCCGAATACAAAAATTCTAGCCAATAACTTTATATTATCCAATTTTAATACTGTTTATAGAGGAAATATAAATTTAGAAAACAATCTATACCATACTTTAAATATTAGTTATTATAAATACAATTTATATAGAGGTTATAACTTTTATATAAATACCAATCTAAATAAAAAAATAAAAAGTTTAAAAAACACTGCACAATTAGAAGGTATTGAGTCTATTAATACACAAATTATGTTTAATGAACCAGAGCAAAATTGGTCAACAGATTTTAGTTTTTCTAAAAGAATTGATAAGATACGCTATAAAATAAAAAGTAATTTTGGTTATAACGATTTTTATCAGATACTTAATAATGAAATCAATAAAAACATTTCAAAAACAGTTAGTATAGAACCTAGTATTGCTACATTTTTTAAAAAACTACCAAATTTAGAATTAGGTTATAAAAAAGACTTTAGAAACTATCGTTCATTAGGAAATACTACAAAATTTGAAAACTATAAATTTTACGCTTTTTTAGAATATGATTTCTTAGAAGATTTTATTTTAAAAGCAGATTATACTTTTGATAAATACCAAAATAAATCAAGTAACATTAATAATACGTTCGACAATGCTAATGCTTCTTTATTTTATCAAAAAGAGGATAATCCTTGGGGTTTTGAAATAACAGCAAATAATATTTTTGATACTACATTTAAACAACAAAATAGTTTTTCTAATTTTTTAATAAGCGATTCTAAAACCTTTATATTACCTAGAGTTGTAATGTTTAAAGTTGTTTATAAATTGTAATTTCACTTCGCCAAAAACAAACCTAAAAATACTGCAGCAACTCCTATAATTAAAGTTCCGAAAGTATATGCAAAAAAAGGTAAGTAATCTCCATTTTTTAAAAACTGTGTGTTTTCAAATGCAAAAGCGGCAAAAGTGGTAAATCCACCACAAAAACCAGTTGCTAACAATAAAGTTTGATTTTGTGATAATATGGAGTTGTTTTTTAAAGACAAAGCAATAACAATACCAATTAATAAACTACCCAAAATATTTACTAAAAAAGTTCCGTAAGGTATTGTCTTCTCTAGGTTATTTAAATGTTTGCTAACTAAGTAACGCAAAGCACTACCTAAACCACCACCAAGAAAAACTAATATGAATTTCACTTTATTTAATATTCAGTATTCAGCAATGTTTACTTTTTAACCGCTTCAATCTTAATGGGTTCAAAAATATAATCTTCACCAAAAAGTTCTTTTGCATATTCTTGTATAGTTTGTGTAAAACCAGCATCTTTTCTAACAATATTTACACCTTCAACATCTTTTATGGGCCAAATAGTTACTTTTTCATTAATATAAGCAGTTTGTGTGCCATAAATCTGCGGTTTGCCCTTATGCATTAAATACAGGTCTTCCATTGCTGCAACTTTAGTGTAAGTCAATTCATTTTTCTCTGCAGCCTCTTTTATCAGGTCTATGTATTTGTCAATTTTTTCGGAATGCATAATTACTGACCATGCGTAATCTTTATTTAATTCGCCAACCAAAGATTGACCTGGATAACCTCTTTCTTTAATTATTTTATCAATTAATAAGATGTTCTCTTTATCTAATACTGTTTGTTTTGCAAAGAAATCTGTACCTAAAGAATCTTGTGGTATACCATAAACCCGCATTATAGAATCTCTTTTTCTTGGACTCTCCGCATTCATAACAAGCCTGTATTTTTGATCATTTTTAAATATTTTTTCTATTTCATCTTTTAAATTAAAATCTATAGTCATAATTTTTCTACCCATACCTTCCTTGATTTTAACTTTACCAAAATCTTTATAACTCCACTTGCCTTCAATAGTGCCTTTATTAATTGTCATAATTCCTGGGCTAGATCGTATCATTGTTTTTAATGTTGTCTCATCACAAAAAAGCATATCAAAATCTAACTGATACTCTTCTTTTATTGATTTAAAATCTTCTTCTGTTGAGGCTGACATTAAAAAAACATCGTAACCATTATCTAATGCTATATCTGTAGCCTTTTTGATATTAGCAAAACCCTCCACATTAGTTTTCGCCAAATCATAGGCTATAATTAACATTAGTTTTTCACTTTGCATTAATCTCTCTGTATGATCTCTACCTTCACGTTCCATAGTAAAATCATGAATTGGCGGTTCATATCCTTTTGTAATTAACACCGTTTTTCTAGCTACATATTCAGCTCCTTTAATCTCCCAAGGTTTTTCTTCACTAGTGAATTTTTTATCCTCACCATCTACCTTATAGATCCAAGTATCTTCAAACACATCTTTTGCAGCATCTTTTGGATAAATCATTTGTTCAGGTATATTTTTACCTACTTTGTAAGGTCTAAAATCAAATAATGGCAAGTAATTTAACACATAGTAAGTTATAAAACCAAAAACTAACAAGAAGACTATGGTAATAAATCTTGACAATTTCATACTATAAAATGGTTTAATGTCTTTTACGCTAAAAACTAACCATACTACTAGTGGCGTAAATATTAAATTTTTATAGAATGTAGGCCAAGCATCTAATTTTAAGAAATCACCAAAACATCCACAATCTGTTACTTTACCAGTATAAGCAGAATAAAAGGTTAAAAACAAGAATATTAGCATCAAAGCAAGTAAACTCCAAACCGTAATTTTTGGTATATAACCAACTAATAGTGTTACACCTAAAATAACTTCTGCAATTATTAAAAAGATAGCAAATGGTAGAGCGAATGGTATTAAAAATTCTAAATTTAATACATCTGCACCAAAATACTCTGCAAACTTATATGCAGAACCTTTTGGGTCTATCAGTTTTACAAAACCTGAAAAAATAAATAATACACCAATAATAAATCTAAAAAAATGTGTTATAAATTTCATAATTTAATTGTTTTCTTTTATTAAAATTAAAGCAAAAATTGCATAGTTAATTATATCTTGATAGTTTGCATCAACACCTTCGGAAATTAAGGTCTTACCTTTATTATCTTCTATTTTTTTAATTCGTAGTAATTTTTGTAAAATCAAATCGGTTAGTGAAGAAATACGCATTTCTCGCCAAGCCTCACCGTAATCATGATTTTTATTTTTCATTAAAACTTTAGTTTCAGCACTCTGTTTTTCATGCAATTTTAATGCTTCTTCAGTATTTAAATCAGGCTCGTTTACAATACCAATTTCCAATTGTATCAATGCCATTATAGCATAATTTATTATGCCTATAAATTCTGAAACCTCATCTTCATCTATTCTAGTTTCTACTAATTCTTGTATTTGTCGAATTCGTTGTGCTTTAATATATATTTGATCTGTAAGTGATGGTAAACGCAAAATACGCCATGCACTACCATAATCTTTCATTTTTTTATTAAAAAGTAACTTACAAGTTGCAATAACTTCGTCGTATTGTTTAGATGTCTTTTGCATATCTGTACTTATCTTAAATTTTGCTTACAAAAATATTATTTTATTCTTAAACTTTGTCTTTTTTCACACGATAAGAATGATTATGTTACTAATAAGTTACAACTCAAGGTTAATTCTTTATAAGAAATGTGTAAATTTCGCCTAATTATTTTAAAATACAAACTTATGAATAAAATTATCGTTTTTTGTGGTTCGCGTAAAGGATTTAATAAAATATTTGTAACCCAAACAAAATTAAGTAGAAAATATTTTAAAAATCAAGATATTACATTAAATAAAACGAAATAGAATGACCATAAATTGTAAAGGAGAATTAATAGATTTAGCATGCTCAAAAGTAATGGGAATTTTAAATATTACGCCAGATTCTTTTTATGATGGCGGAAAATTTATCGCTACTAAAGAAATTATTCAACAAACAAAAAAAATGTTGGATCAAGGGGCTACTTTTATAGATATTGGCGCCTATTCATCAAGACCAAATGCAAAACATATTAGTGAAGAAGAAGAATTGCATAGAATTTTACCAGTTGTAAAATTATTAATACATGAATTTCCTAAAGTTTTAATTTCAATAGACACTTTTAGAAGTAAAGTTGCAAGTAAATGCTTAGATTTAGGTGCATGTATGATTAATGATATTTCTGGCGGAAATTTAGATAAAAATATGTTTACTGTAATTGCAAAATACCAAGTGCCTTATGTTTTAATGCATATGCAAGGCAATCCTCAAAATATGCAACAAAAAGTAACTTATAAAGATGTTGTACAAGATATTATTTATTTTTTTTCTGAAAAACTAACGAAGTTAAGAAAATTACAAATAAATGATGTTATATTAGATGTCGGTTTCGGTTTCGGAAAAACAACAAATCAAAATTATGAAATTTTACAAAAATTAGAATTATTTCAACCTTTTGAATTACCTATTTTAGCAGGCTTATCAAGAAAGTCAATGTTATATGAATTTTTAGAAGAGCCTTTAGATAAAATGTTAAATGCAACAAGTATTGTAAATACTATTGCATTACAAAAAGGAGCCTCTATTTTAAGAGTACACGATGTTAAGGAAGCGCTTGAATGTATAAGAATAATAGAAAAAACAAAAAACAAATAAATTTAAATCTCAAAATGCGCATTAAAAATTCTCAAAGACCTAATCTAAAAAAATAAAACACTTACAAATTAGTGTATTCTAAGGCAAAAATATAGCAGATATTGTACAATGAACCGATTATTTTAACAATATTTTAAAATTTAGTTCTTTAATTTTTACTACATTTGCAAAATATGAAGCAATTTATCTATAAAATAATCTCTTCAATTTTAGCATTTATTGTGTTATTAGCTTCTTTTTCATTTACAATAAATAAACATTTTTGTGGAGGGAAAGTTGCTAATGCTACTTTATTTATCAGTGCGAATAATTGTGGAATGGATATGCAAGCATGTGAAAATATTTCAAAAAATAAAACGATCATTCAAAAAGAACCTTGTTGTCAAGACACTTCTGAATTAATTCAAGGAAATGAGAACAATCAACAAGCGCATGAATTTCAATTAAATATTCCACAAGTACAGTTTTTAACGGCATTTGTATATACTTACATCTCATCATTTAATAAAGAGTCAACAACTCTTTCTTACAGTTTGTATGAACCACCTTTGGTTTATAAAAAAATACAGACACTTTTTCAAATTTTTCGTATTTGATTTTTTTTAAATAAAAATTAAAAGTTAAAATAGATTTACCTAGTTAATTCATTTTCATTTAAAATGGTAAACGTATTAGACGATCTCTTATCATTTTTCATATTTAATTTTTTACCACCTTTAGTATAAAATATATTAAATAACCGATTAAACTCGAAAATAATGCTAAATAAAAGCATCAAATTCTTAATAGAAAACAAACTAGTAGCCGTTTTATTAGTCACTTTATTTGTTGGTTGGGGAATCTCAACAGCACCATTTAATTGGGACAACTTGGGCATACCTAGAAACCCTGTAGCAGTTGATGCTATTCCAGATATTGGAGAAAACCAACAAATAGTATTTACAAAATGGGATGGTAGGTCACCGCAAGATATTGAAGACCAAATAACCTATCCATTAACCACTTCGTTATTAGGTATTCCAGGCGTAAAAACGATTAGAAGCTCTTCTGCATTTGGTTTTTCATCTATTTATATAATTTTTGAAGAAAATATTGAATTCTATTGGAGTAGAAGCCGTATTCTTGAAAAACTAAACTCCTTACCAAAAGGACTTTTACCTGATGGCATACAACCAAGTTTGGGGCCAGACGCAACAGGTCTAGGTCAAATTTTTTGGTACACTCTAGAAGGTAGAGATGAAGAAGGAAACGTTACTGGCGGCTGGGATTTACACGAATTACGTAGCATACAAGATTACTATGTAAAATACGCATTATCTTCGGCAAGCGGTGTTTCTGAAGTAGCAAGTATTGGTGGTTACGTGAAAGAATATCAAGTGGATATAGATCCAGACATTTTAAAACAATACAATATAACCTTAAATCAGGTAGTAAATGCTGTTCGAAAATCAAACAAAGACATTGGTGCAAAAACCATAGAAATTAATCAGGCAGAATATTTAGTTCGTGGCTTAGGATATATAAAATCAGTTGAAGACCTAGAAAACGCAGTAGTTACTTCCACTAATCTAACTCCCATTTTAGTAAAAGATATTGCTAAAGTATCTTTAGGACCAGCGCCACGTAGAGGATTATTAGATAAAGAAGGCGCCGAAGTTGTTGGTGGAGTTGTAGTTGCTAGGTATGGTGCAAACCCAATGGAAGTTATTACCAATGTAAAAAAACAAATCAATGAAATTAGTACAGGATTACCTTCAAAAGTTTTAAAAGACGGCAGAACATCACAACTAACTATCGTTCCGTTTTATGACAGAACAGAACTTATTGAAGAAACACTAGACACACTAAACGAAGCCATAACCTTACAAATATTAATTACAATTCTAGTAATTATTATGATGATTTTTAACCTTAAAGTTTCGGCATTAATATCAGGTTTACTACCAGTTGCCGTACTAATGGTTTTTATTGGTATGAAACTCTTTGGAGTTGACGCAAATATTGTAGCACTTTCAGGTATTGCTATTGCTATTGGAACAATGGTCGATATTGGTGTTATTCTCACCGAAAACATAATAAGGCATATTGATGAAAGTAAATTAGATAAAGTAAAACGATCCGTAAATTCAATTGTTTATACAGCAACCGAAGAAGTCTCAGGAGCAATACTAACAGCAGTAGCGACAACTATTGTAAGTTTTGTGCCAGTATTTACAATGATAGGATCCGAAGGAAAACTCTTTAGACCATTAGCAGCAACAAAAACAATGGCATTAACAGCTTCAGTTATTGCCGCTTTATTTTTAATACCACCCTTTGCCGCTTGGTTGTTTAATTGGAAATCACCAAAAAAGAAATTTAGTTTAGTAATAAATATTCTCTTAATATTTTTAGGTATCTATACTATAATACAAGGCTATTACTTAGGAATATTACTTATAGCATTTGCAATAACAAGTCTTCTAAAATTAAAAAAAATAATTTCAGAAAAGAAACTGAATACCCTAAATGTAATTATTTCTGGAATTACAATTGTAACCCTATTGGCAATTTATTGGCGACCTTTAGGCGTAGATTACTCCATATTTTCCAACCTTATTTTTGTATCTATTATTTGTTTTGGATTGTTAGGCGTATTTACACTATTTCAAAAATATTATGTGCGTATTTTAACATGGGCTTTAAACAATAAACTTTTATTTTTAGCAATACCTACAATTATTGTTTATCTAGGGTTTAGTGCTTGGTCAAAAACAGGAAAAGAATTTATGCCATCATTAAATGAAGGCTCATTCTTACTGATGCCAACATCAATGCCACACTCAGGTGTCGCAGAAAACAAACGAGTATTACAACAATTAGATATTGCAGTATCTACAATTAACGAAATACAAACCGTTGTAGGAAAATCAGGTAGGGTAGAAAGCGCACTTGACCCAGCCCCTTTATCGATGTACGAAAATGTAATTATTTACAAACCAGAATATAAGCAGGATAAAGACCGAAAACGTCTAAAGTTTAAAGTAAATGGGGATGGATTATTTTATGTGAAAGTGAAAAATGAAAAGTTAAAAATGAAAAATGATTCAACAGCTAACATTCAATATTCAAAACTCGTTCCAAGCGGCACAAAAATAGAAACCAAAAATTTAATTATTGATCAAGAAGGTGCATATTATAGAAATTGGCGAAAACATATAAAATCTACCGATGATATTTGGACAGAAATTGTAAAAGTTACCAAATTACCAGGAGTAACATCTGCACCAAAATTACAACCAATTGAAACACGCTTGGTAATGTTACAAACAGGAATGCGTGCGCCAATGGGAATTAAAGTAAAAGGACAAAATTTAGCAACAATCGAAGCCTTTGGAATAAAATTAGAAAAGATTTTAAAACAAATAAAGGGCGTTAAAAAAGAAGCCGTTTTTGCCGATAGAATTGTCGGAAAACCATATTTACTAATAGATATTGATAGAGAAAAAATTGCACGTTATGGTTTGGCAATACAAGATGTGCAGTCTATCCTCGAAGTTGCCATTGGCGGAAAAATACTTACACAAACCGTTGAAGGACGTGAACGCTACGGTGTACGTGTACGCTACCCTCGTGAATTACGTACAAGCCCAACAGACTTAGAAAATATTTATGTGCCAACTAAAAAAGGAAACCCTATACAATTAAAAGAATTGGTAACCATTAAATACGAACAAGGACCACAAGTTATAAAAAGTGAAGATACTTTTTTAATAGGCTACGTATTGTTTGACAAGGTAGATGGTTTTGCCGAGGTTAATGTAGTCGAAACCGCTCAAAAAGCAATTCAAGGACAAATAGATAGAGGCGAATTAATCGTACCAAAAGGAATAAATTACAAATTTACAGGAACCTATGAAAACCAAATACGAGCAGAAAAAACATTAGCTATAGTAGTGCCTTTAGCATTGGTAATTATTTTACTAATACTATACTTTCAGTTTAAATCAATAACAACATCACTTTTAGTATTTACAGGAATATTAGTTGCTTTTGCAGGAGGATTTATTATGATCGGGTTGTATAATACAGATTGGTTCTTAAACTTCAATGCCTTTGGAATAGATTTTCGAGAATTATTTCAAATAAAAACAATTAATTTAAGTGTCGCCGTTTGGGTTGGATTTATTGCACTATTTGGAATAGCAACAGATGACGGTGTAGTTATGGCAACCTATTTAACTCAAATATTCGATAGAAATAAACCAAAAACCAAACAAGAAATAAGAAAATCGGTAATAGAAGCAGGACAAAAACGAATAAGACCTTGTTTAATGACAACCGCAACAACTATTTTAGCATTATTACCAATATTAACAAGTACAGGTAGAGGAAGTGATATTATGATACCAATGGCAATACCAAGTTTTGGCGGAATGCTCGTAGCTTTAATTACGCTCTTTGTAGTGCCCGTTTTATTTAGTTGGATGAAAGAGTTAAGAATCTAAAATGAAAAATTTAAAATGAGTATAAAAATTTAATATTTAAAAATAAAGAACTCGTAGCAAAATGCTGTTCAATAAAAACAACAAAATCAAGAATTATAATGAAAACAATATATAAACATAAAAATTTTTCACTTAAAGTGATATTTATTTTTCACTTTTTACTTTTCACTTTTCATTTACCACTTTTCACTTTTCACTTAAACGCGCAAACACTAAATGAGTATGTAAAAATTGCAAGAATAAACAACTCTAATCTAAAAGTAAAAACAGCCAATTACGAACTAGCCAAAGAAAAAGTAAATGAAGTAGGTACATATCAAAATACAAATATAAACTTAGGCGTTTTTGCCTTAACACCAGAAACTAGAGTAGGTTCACAGTTGTTTAGAGTAGGAGCAAGCCAAAAATTACCTTGGTTTGGAGAGTTTACTGCTCAAAAAAATGCTGTAAAAGCAAAGGCAGAAATTAAACAATATGATATTGTTTTGTCTGAAAGAAATTTAGATTTTCAAGTAAAAAAAGCCTATTTCGAAATCTATAAACAACAAGTAATTACAGCAATTTTAAAAGATAATAAACTCATTTTAAAAACTTACGAAAGTATGGCTTTGGCAGCCTTATCAAATAGTAGAGCAACGATGAGTGATGTACTGCGAATTAGAGTACAAACAAACGAATTGCATAGTAAAATTTTTCAAAACATTAATAGTATTAAAACATTAAGTAAAAACTTTAATAAATTGTTACAACGAGAAAACAAAGCCTTAAATGTAGTAGATAGTTTAAATGTATTAGACATTCTAGTAAAGAATCAAACTATTAACAACCATCCAAGTATTGCAAAAATTTTGGAAATGAATAAGGTGTATGATGCTAGAGAAAAATTAATAGACATTGATAAAAAACCAAAAATTACAGTTGGATTAGACTATATTTTAGTAGATGGCTATAATGATTTAAACCCCAATCAAAACGGAAAAGATATTTTAATGCCAAAAGTTTCAGTAGGCATACCAATATTTAATAAAAAATTCTCTTCGCAATACAAACAAATAAAAATACAAGAAGAAATATTAAAAGATGAAATTGAAAACCAAAAAAATAATCTAAATATTGCTTTAGATCAATCTAAATTAGAAATAGACAATGCCATTTTAAGTGTTATAGCAGCACAAAAAAACAAAACAGAAATACAACGTGCTATCAATGTAGATTTAAAAGCCTACGAAACAGGTATATTAGATTACGATAAAATATTACGATTACAATTACAAAAAATAAAATTTCAATTAGCAGAAATAGAAGCCATTAAAAAGGCTTATATCGCGAAAGCGAAAGTGGAATATTTAGTAGAATAAAATGTATAGACTTAATTTAATATTTAGCACAAAAAATAAATAAATTGAAAGAAAATAATATAAAAATTAGCATAAAAAATATGGTTTGTAATCGCTGTGTAAAAGTGATTAAAGATGAATTGAAAAAAAACAATATTGATTTTATAGATGTTAATTTAGGCACAATACAGTTCCAACAAGAAATTTCAGAAGAAGATACAAGGAAACTCAAAAGTATTCTAATAAAAGAAGGTTTTGAATTGCTTGAAACTCGTGATGCCAAAATAGTAAGTCAAGCAAAATTTTTAATTATAGATGCTATACATCATCAAAGGAAAAAACCATCAACTCAAAATTTTTCAGAATTTCTCTCTATAAATTTAAAGGTAGATTATTCTCATTTAAGCAAAGTATTTTCAGAAATAGAAGGAAAAACAATAGAACATTTCACAATAGAACAAAAAGTCGAACGTGCTAAAGAACTACTACTTTATAATGAACTAACTTTAAGTCAAATTTCATACGAACTTAATTATAGCAGTCCACAACATTTATCAAGGCAATTTAAAAAAGTTACAGGAATAACGCCTACGCAGTTTAAAAATACAGGAAAAAGAAAGAAATTAGATACAATTTAGTCAGAATTGTACACAAACTTATTTTATTATAAGATAACCTTTGTGTGATAAAATAACAAATTATGAAACACACCTATAAAATAACGGGAATGACCTGCACAGGTTGCAAAACCAATGTAGAAGATGCTTTAAATAATTTAAAAAAAATTACTAAGGTAGAAGCAAATCTAAAAGAAGAGATTGTAGTTGTAGAAATGACTTCGCACGTTTCATTGGAAGACATGCAAGAAACCTTGTTAAAGGCAGGATTACATTATACAATAACAGACAAAGAAAACGAAAAATCGTCTTGCTGTAACTCTAGAGAAGAAGAAAAAACCTCGTGTTGCTCTTCTGGAAAGAACAGCGACAAACCTAACAGGTTTTTAAAACCTATTAGGTCTCAAGACGGAAACGGAATTTTCTATTGTCCAATGCACTGCGAAGACGACAAAACATACACATCGCAAGTTGGTTGTCCAGTCTGCGGAATGGATTTGGTAGAACAACCAAAATTGGTGCAAACCATTCAATACACTTGTCCGATGCACCCAGAAGTTATCAAAGATGAAATGGGAAGTTGTCCTATCTGCGGAATGGATTTAGTACCAATGGAGCCTTCAGAAAGCGAAGAAGATAAGACGTACCAAAAATTACTTTCAAAAATGAAAATAGCCACACTTTTTACAGTACCTATTTTTATTATTGCAATGGGAGAATTAATTCCAGGAAATCCGTTTGCGAAAATAATGCCACAACATTCTTGGAATTGGGTACAATTAATTTTGTCGCTTCCAGTAGTATTTTACGCCTGTTGGATGTTTTTTGAACGTGCGTGGAAATCTATTGTAACAATGAACCTAAATATGTTCACTTTAATAGGAATTGGTACAGGAATTGCGTGGTTATTCAGTATTGTAGCGATGTTTTTTCCAGACGTTTTTCCAGACCAGTTTAAAACCGAAGCAGGAACTGTCTATGTCTATTTTGAAGCAACAACCGTAATTTTAACCTTAGTTTTACTCGGACAATTATTGGAAGCCAGAGCACACAGTCAAACCAGCGGAGCGATAAAAGAACTCTTAAAACTCGCGCCAACCGAAGCCACTTTGGTAACACCAGAAGGCGATAAAACAATTTCAATCCATAACATTAAAAAGGGAGATTTACTACGTGTAAAACCAGGAGGAAAAATTCCCGTGGACGGAAAAATAACCGAAGGACACAGTAATATTGACGAAAGTATGATTACTGGTGAACCAATACCTGTTGATAAAACAGTAAACGACAATGTGAGTTCAGGAACTATAAACGGAACAAAATCATTTGTAATGAGTGCTGAAAAAGTAGGTTCAGAAACTTTGCTTTCACAGATTATTCAGATGGTAAATAACGCAAGTAGGAGCAGAGCCCCGATTCAAAAATTAGCGGATAAAATTTCAAAATATTTTGTGCCAATTGTGATTGCAGTTGCTATAATAACCTTTTTTGCTTGGTATATTTTTGGTCCAGAAGAAGATAAGATGGTTTTTGGTTTTGTAAACGCAATAGCCGTATTAATCATTGCTTGTCCGTGTGCATTAGGATTAGCAACCCCAATGTCTGTAATGGTTGGCGTAGGAAAAGGCGCATTAAATGGCGTGTTGATTAAAAATGCCGAAGCCTTAGAAAATCTAAATAAAGTGGATATTTTAATTACAGATAAAACAGGAACGATAACCGAAGGAAAACCATCTGTTGAAAAAGTAGTAAATACTAAAGGAGAAAATGATGATGATTTATTGCAGATAATCGCTTCCTTAAATAAATATAGCGAACATCCATTAGCAGAAGCCATCGTAAAAAAAGCAGAGAAATTAGAGATGTCATTAAGTGATTCAGACAACTTTGAAGCCGTAATGGGAAAAGGAGTTACAGGAACAATAGAAGGTAAAGATGTTGCAATTGGCAACAAAAAATTAATGATACAAATTGGTGTAACTGTTCCTTCAGAAATTGATAAAAATGTGATTGAAGAACAAAAACAAGGTAAAACAGTTTCCTATATTTCAGTTAATGAAAAAGTGGTTGGTTACGTTTGTATTACAGATGCCATCAAAGAAACCAGCAAAGAAGCCATTGCAACCTTGCAAAAACACGGCGTTGAAGTTATAATGCTCACAGGGGATAATGCCCGAACGGCAAAATCGGTTGCCGATGAGTTGAATTTAGCCAATTTTCAAGCCGAATGTTTGCCAGAAGACAAACTAAAAGTAATTAAAGAACTACAAGCCAAAGGAAAAGTAGTCGCAATGGCAGGAGACGGAATCAACGATGCACCAGCATTGGCACAATCTGATGTTGGTATTGCAATGGGAACAGGTACGGATGTTGCCATAGAAAGTAGCGAAGTAACCTTGGTAAAAGGCGATTTAATGGGCATTGTAAAAGCAACGAATTTAGGAACAAAAGTGATGCGAAACATCAAACAGAACCTATTTTTTGCATTTATTTATAATATATTAGGAGTTCCAATTGCCGCAGGATTGCTATATCCAATTTTTGGATGGTTATTATCGCCAATGATTGCTGCAGCGGCAATGGCATTTAGTTCATTTTCGGTAATTGTGAATTCGTTGCGATTGCGTAATGTGGATTTGGATTGAAATAGTTCCCGCAGATAATGCAATTTTTTTTAGGTTTTAAAAACCTGTTAGGTCTTATAAAGAGAAAACAAAATACTAATATTCAATAATAGAATAAAAACAAAAATAAAGAAAGTGAACTATCCGAAAATATCGGACAGTTGAAAATGAAATAAAACTTTAACAGATTTTGAAAACTGTTAGATCTTTTAAAAAAAAAGTAAACAATGAAACAGCAACCATTTGAATCGGAATATTTTTTCCATATTTACAATAGAGGAAATAATAAAGAAAATATTTTTTTTGAAAAGGAAAATTACAATTATTTTTTATTTTTGTTAAAAAAATATTTGTTGCAAATTGCAGATGTGTATAGTTATTGTTTGCTTCCTAATCATTTTCATATTTTAATAAAAATTAAAGATGACAAAGAATTACCTATAAAAATGAGTCAAGGAAAGCAAAAATTACATCAACCAATATCTAATATGTTAAATGCTTATGCTAAGGCAATAAATAAGAAATATAATAGAACAGGAAGTTTATTTCAAGAACATCTAAAACGAATTAAGATTGAAAGAGAAGAATATTTAAGAAATTTAATAATTTATATAAATACAAATTCTTCGCATCATCAAATAGAAGATTATAAAACATATAATTTTTCTTCCTATAAAAGTTTAACAAGTAATAAAAAGACACTTATAGAACGTAACGAAGTTATTAGCCTATTTAATGATTTAGAGAATTTAAAATATGTTTTAGAACATAAAAAGGTGAGTATAGATAATAATATGCAAGAAATAATTATAGAAGAATAGAGACCTAACAGGTTTTTGAAACCTGTTAGGTCTTATAAACAAGAAATATGATAACAGTAAACATCCTCATAAAAAACAACAATAGTGAATACAAAGACTTCATTGATGACGTCTATACCTATATCTATTTTTTACAAAGATCAGGACAAATTTTAGAACGAGAACAAATTATTTCTCAACACGAAAATACCGTAACCATTCCCGTAGTTTGTCCAGAAAAAGACGCTCTAAATCTTAAAAATTGCAATGAATATGCTTTAAAAGCATTCAAAAATATTGAAAAGCACACAGATTCAAAAATTGAATTTATTAAAACAGGAATAGATCCAGATTACAAAAACTATAAAATACCAGAAAAGTCAAGTTTTTATATCTTACGAAATGGTTGGAGTTCACCTTTAATTTGTGGAGATACATACAATGCCATGCCTTTATATAAAATACCTTATACGGATAAAGATAAAAAAAGTTACGATAATATTAACTTTTGGAACAATGATTACGAACGACTATCAGGACTTTGGTTAAATGGCGTATACGAAGAATTTGCTCAAGAAGAATTACAAAACATAACTTCTAAAATAAATACGATAGGAAGAGAATTGTGCAAAAAAATAGAAAAGATTACTCAAATACCAACCTATTATTTTTTGTTTAATTATAGAGATTGGTCAAAAGAAGAAGACTATCAAAGAAAATGTCCGATAACAAAAAAAGAATGGTTAATTAAAGATAAGACCTCAGAAGATTTTATAGCCTTTAAATGTGATGAAAGTAGATTGGTATCAGAATTGTCAACAAATGTGGAGAATTATAAAATGAAAAGTGATAAATGAAAAGTGATAAATGATAAATGAAAAGTGAAAAGTGAAAAATTAAAAATAAGTATAATAAATAAGTATAATAATTAAAAACAGTAAACAAATGAAAAAAACAATTTTAAGTATCGTAATTGCATTAGTAACTATTATTAGTACAAATGCACAAAGTAAAGAAAGTAAAACGACTGATGTAACCTTTGGGGTTCGTGGCAACTGTGGTATGTGTAAAGCAACTATAGAAAAAGCAGTAAATGGTCTAGATGGTGTAGCAAAAGCAACTTGGAGCGGCGATAAAAAAGAAATAGACATTTCTTATGATGACAAAAAAGTAAACATTATGGAAATCCATACTGCAATAGCAAATACAGGCTATGATACCGATATGTCAACAGGAAATGATACTGCTTATGAAAATCTACCAGGATGTTGTCAATACGATAGAAAAATGAAAATGAGTTTAAAAGAAAAAAAAGAAGACCATAGTGGTCATAAACATTAATTAAATCGTCTGAATATGCTACAAAATATATTTTTTGTAGCATACAGACCAAAACACTAACTAAAAATAATTAAAAGATGAAAAAAGTAATTTACGTATTCGTAATTGCAACTCTAACATTAGGGTCTTGTAAAACCGAAAAAAAAGAAACAAATAAAGACGAAGTGCAAAAAAAAGAAATGCACAAAGAAACAGATAATCACGAAGGACATAATCACGGAAGCGATAATGCAAAAAAAGAAGATAGAAATGTAACAGGCACAACTCAAAAAAATGGAGCAACAGCACAAATTATAGATTCCTACCTTCAAATTAAGAACGGATTAGTAGCAGATGATAATAAAGCAACCGCAAAAGGAGGAACCGCAATGGTAACTGCTTTTACTAAATTTGATATGACAAAACTCTCTGGAGATACACACAAAGAATATATGGAAATTTTGGAAAGCGCAAAAGAACACGCCAAACATATTGTAAAAAGTGATATTGCACACCAAAGAGAACATTTTGAAGTATTAAGTACAGATATTGACGATTTAATTACTTTGTTAGGAACAGATAAAACCCTGTATCAAGACTTTTGTCCAATGGCAAATAATAACAAAGGAGCATATTGGCTGAGTGAAATAAAAGAAATTAAAAACCCATATTTTGGCGCAAAGATGCTTAAATGTGGTAGCGTTAAAAAACAAATAAATTAGTTAGTAGTATATGTAGTGAGTAGTTTAGGGTTTTCTTTTTTAGATAAACCCTAAATACTTTAAATAGTTTTTAAAACCATTAAGTCATTTTAAAGATGAAGTTAAAAAAGATAGTAAAACTAATAATTGTAACATTTTTAATATTATTTATAGGTATTCAATGTATACCAACAAATAGAAATCAAAGTAATGAGGTTTTGTCAAGCGATTTTATAAAAACGTTTAGCGTTCCAAAAAATTTAGCCACAAAACTAAAAACTTCTTGTTATGACTGTCATAGTAACAATACCTATTATCCGTGGTATAATAAAATACAACCAATTTCTTGGTTTTTAGAAAACCATATAAATGAAGCAAAAGAAGAATTAAATTTGGCTACATTTGGAGATTACTCTAACAGAAGACAAAAAAGCAAATTAAAATCAATTATATCTCAAATTAGAGAGGATAAAATGCCCTTAAAATCATATACCATAATGCATAGTAACGCAATATTTTCATCAGAAGAAAAAGAAGAATTACTAAATTGGCTCAATGAATTAAGAGATGGATTATAATTAGAAATAGTAGAATAATTAAAAACAGTAACAAATGAAAAATAAAATTTTAATTATAATTAGTGTAATAATTACTCAAATAATAATTGCTCAAAATCCGTTATTAATTCCTAACACCTTAGAAGGAACAAACATTAATTTAACATTACAAAACGGAACCCACCAGTTTTATAGTGGTATAAATACAACTACAATGGGAGCAAATGGTAATATACTTGGTCCAACACTTATTCTAAATCAAGGAGACTTTGTGAATTTTTATGTTGATAATCAGTTGGGAGAAGCCACAACAATACATTGGCACGGAATGCATGTTTCTCCAGAAAATGATGGAGGACCACATACTGTAATTGACCCAAACACTATTTGGAATCCAAGTTTTACAATTTTAGATAAAGCAGCAACTTATTGGTATCACCCACATCTACATGAGCAAACAACAGCGCATGTTGCAAAAGGAATAGCAGGACTTATAATTGTTAGAGATAGTGAAGAAGCGGTTTTAAATTTACCAAGAACTTATGGCGTTGATGATTTTCCATTAGTTGTACAAACTAAAGATTTTGATACGAGTAACCAAATAATTACTAATTCCAATTCTGATGATATCATAATGGTAAATGCAACAATAGACGCAGCATTAACAGTTCCAGAACAGGTAGTAAGGTTTAGATTATTAAACGGATCTACAATGCGTACATTTAATTTTGGCTTAAGTGGTAGCCAAATTTTTTACCAAATAGCATCCGATGGAGGTTTGTTGTCAAACAATATTCCTTTAACACGATTACAATTAAGTCCAGGAGAACGCGCAGAAATTTTAGTTGATTTTGCAGGAATGAGTGGGCAGACAGTTTTCCTAATGAGTTATGCATCAGAATTTTCAAACGGCATATATGGAGCAACAAATCCAGGAATGGGAGCAGGAATGACATTAAATGGTTACAATCCTAATTCATTAAATGGTACTAATTTTAATATAATGCAGTTTAATGTTGGTGTGCCAACTACAAGCCCTATAACAACAATAGAAAGTCCATTAGTTACAGTTACGCCAATACCTGAATCAAATGCAAATGTTACAAGAAGTATTGTGATGAGCCCTGTGACTGCTGGTGCAAATCAACTTAACGGAAATTTCTACCTTAACAATACACTATTTGATATGAATGTTATCAATGAAACGGTACAATTAGACGATACAGAAATATGGACACTTACAAATAACTCTGCAATTGCTCATCCATTTCATATACACGATGTGCAGTTTTATATATTAGATAGAGACGGAAATCTTCCTCCTCTTAATGAGCAAGGACGAAAAGATGTTGTTTATGTTAAACCACAAGAAACAGTTCGGTTTATTACAAAATTTGAAACTTTTTCCTCAGTAGTTCCTTATATGTACCATTGTCATATGCTAATGCATGAAGATGGAGGAATGATGGGGCAATTTGTAGTTGAATCTCCTTTGTCTGTTGAAAATAATGAATTTTCAAATCAATTAATAATATATCCTAACCCAACAAAAGATAATATAAATATTTTAATTGAAGGAAATTTAAGTTCTGATACAATAAAAATAGTTGATCAATTAGGAAGACTAATTATAAGTGAAAAAATTTCTGTTTCAGAAAATAATATACAGATAGAAACACTTCCGAAAGGATTGTATTTTTTGAAAGCCACCATTAATAATAAGCGTATAACAAAAAAAATCATTATAGAATAATTTAAAATCAATAAAAAAATGTATTTAAAATCAATTGTATTTTTAGTAACAGTAATTCTAACCTTTGCAAGTTGTAAAGAGCAAACAAGTAACGTTGAAGATAAGTTAGAAGTAGAAGAAGTTAATATTTCAGTAGAAAAAGAAGCCGTAGCAAAAGTAATGAAAAATTACAAAGATGCCATTCAAAACTTAACAACAAAAGGCACAATGGAACTTTTCACCAAAGAAGCAACCGTTTTTGAATCTGGAGGAAGCGAAGGAACGTATGCAAATTATGTAGCGCATCATTTAGGACCAGAATTAGGTCACTTTAATAGTTTTATATTTTCAGATTATAAAATTGATGTTGTGATAGATATGCCTTTCGCTTTTACAACCGAAACGTATAATTACGCCATAGATATCAAAGAAAATAAAGAAAAAGGTTGGGAAGCAAGAGTGATAAAAAAGAAAGGCGTAGCAACATCAAACTTAAAAAAAATAGATGAAAAATGGATGATTACAAAAACACATTCGTCATCAAGAGCAATTAGAAAAGCATCACATTAAATTATGGTAAATAGAAAAACAGCACAAAAAATAAGAAAAACACATCGATATTTAGGGGTGTTCTTAGGGCTACAATTTCTTTTATGGACCATAAGCGGTTTGTATTTTAGTTGGACAAATATTGAGGATATTCACGGGGATCATTTTAAAAGAAAAAAAGCACAAGTCACGGCATTTGATAACCTAATAAGTCCTTCCACTTTAAGTAAAAAAATGGAATCCATAAGCATTAGAGAAATCAATAAACAACCTTATTATTTAATAAATAACAAACAATTATTTAATGCAAAAACGGGTCTAATTAAAAACGGAATTAACAAAGAAGAAGCCTTAAGTGTTGCAAAAAGATATATTAAAGATGAAATGCAAGTAAAAGATATACAACTCATAAAAAAAGTTGGTAAACATCACGAATATAGAAAAAAATTATTACCTGCCTATGTGATTTCTTATCATGGAAATGATCAATTAAAAGCCTATATTTCTCAAAAAGATGGACGCTTTCAAACCGTTAGACATCAAAGTTGGCGTTGGTTCGATTTTCTATGGATGACACATACAATGGATTACAACACAAGAGATAATTTTAATACCACTTTATTAAGAGCATTCTCTATATTAGGATTAGTAACCGTTTTAAGTGGCTTTTTATTATGGTTTACAACATCACCAAACATTAGAAAGTTAGTAAAAAAAATGAAAAGTGAAAAAATTAAAGTGAAGATATAAGTTAATCTGTGAGAAAAAATAATAATAAAATGAAGAAAAAACAAATAGTAATAGCACTAGTAATTCTTGTATTAGGAATGCTAATAGGAAAATTTGCATTAGGAAACTCATCAGCAACGAAAGTAGAAGAACACGTCAGTGAAACGAAAAAAGTACGCTGGACTTGCTCCATGCATCCAGAAATAGATTTACCAGAATTTGGTCCTTGTCCAAAATGCGGAATGGATTTAATTCCAAAAGAAGATAATTCAGAAGGTTTATCAAGTAGTGAGTTTAAAATGAGCGAAAACGCAATGGCTTTAGCCAATATAGAAACACTAGAAATAGGCGTTAAAAATGATACTAAAAATGAGAAAGATACTAACGAAAATTTACTAAGCTTATCAGGTAAAATAATGGCAAATGAAAAAGCAACATCTGTACAAACTGCACATTTTGGAGGTAGAATAGAAAAACTAAAATACCGTAGTATTGGCGAATATATTAAAAAAGGAAGTTTAATAGCAACTGTTTATTCACCTGAATTAGTAACAGCACAAAACGAATTTGTAGAAGCATTGAGCATTAAAAATGCCCAACCAGAACTGTATAAGGCAGTACGTAATAAATTAAAAAACTGGAAAATTTCAGAAAACCAAATACAGCAAATAGAACAGACCAAAAAAGCAATTACTAATTTTAATATGTACGCTAACGTTTCTGGCTATATAGACGAGGTATTAGTGCAAGAAGGGAATCACCTAAAAGAAGGTTCCCCACTTTTTAGAGTATCTAATTTAGGAACTGTTTGGGCAATGTTTGACGTATATGAACAAGATATTAAAAATATAAAAATAGGACAACAAATTACCATAAAATCTAACGCTTACCCTAACGAAGAAATTAAAGCCAGTATTAATTATATAGACCCAAATTTAGATGTTAATACAAGAACAGTACAAATTAGGACAACATTAAAAAATTCAGGAACGAAACTAAAACCAGGTATGTTGCTGGTTGCTAAAGTGTTAGTTAAAAACAAAAATTTAAGCGGTAAAACAAATATTATTTCCGTACCAAAAACGGCTATAATGTGGACAGGTAAGCGCTCTATTGTTTATGTAAAAACAAGTAAAGATGAACCAATTTTTGAATTGAGAGAAGTTACCTTAGGAAACCCGCTTGGTAATAATTATCAAGTATTGTCAGGGTTAGAAAATGGCGAAGAAATTGTCATAAATGGAACATTTACTGTAGATGCAACAGCACAATTACAAGGAAAAAGTTCAATGATGAATCAGAAAATGAAAAATGAAAAATTAAAAGTGAAAAATGTAGAGCGTATTGTAGTCAATCCTAAATTTAAAAAACAATTGCATGTTGTCTTTCAAGACTATATTGCTATTAAAGATGCATTTGTTTTAACTGATGCAAAACAAGTTAATGAAAAAGCGGCGCAAACTTTAA
>JAKISG010000009.1 GCA_021648755.1 Flavobacteriaceae bacterium
ATCACATTCAACATGTAAACTCAACACATAGCAGATTAAAAAAGTGGATTGACTACAAATTTTGGGGCGTTTCTACTAAGTATTTACAACAATATCTAAATTGGTATAAACTTAAAGAAACTCTTAAAGATAAAAAATATATGGTAAAATCATTTGCAGAAAAAACTACAAAAAATTTATCATCAAACTTTAAGTATAAAAATATTGAAACAGAGTATCAAATATTAATATCAACACAATTTTAAACTAGAGCCTTTTTTTTATAAAATCTAAGCCTTCTTGTTTAGTCGCTTTAACTTCCAAGAATATTGTCTTAAAAAAATCATATTTTTAAAATATGTACTAAATTTAGGGTTACTTAAATTGTGATTGGTGATATTTTGTTTTGCAATTTTAAAAATGGTTCTCCAATTCTCTTTTAATGTAATAATTGCTTTAGCGTAATTTGCGCCTTTATAAGATGCATCATAAATATGTGTTGGCTCAGCAATTATACCGTTGATTTCTAAAATCTTAAAATCTTTGCCTAATCTTAAATCTTTAAAGTCATTATATTTAATATCTAAACGTCCAAAATACCAGCCTTTAATTTGTTTATTTAATTTATCGAATGTTTTTTCTAAAACGGTATCAATAAGATAATTACCATTTAAAAATTCTGTACCTTTAGAATGATTACCTATAACCGTTAAAATAACTATTTCATTTTTTGACGGAATATTTTTTAATTTATCTTGGTGGATATTTTGTAGTAAATTCATATATAAATATGCTCTTTTATCTACTGAAATCAATTCCGTTAAAGTAGAGATTCCATTTCCTTTTACTTTTAAAAATTTTTTTAATGTAATTGATGTTATTTTTCCTTTTTGTTCATTAGGGTAACGATAGTATAAGATGCCACACTCATTTTTATAATTTAGATATTCTTGTATTAAAATTTTAATACTATTATTTTTTTGTAAATAGTTTTGTAACTCTTTTTCAGAGTTAATTTTCTTTACTAAATAGCCACGAAATCCTAAATCTGGCTTTGCTATTAACGGAAATTTAATTTTTGCCTTGGTAATTTTAACTAAGGTAGTTGTTATATTTTCGAATTCATTTAATAAAATTGATTTTGGTCTAAATTCTTCTGGCACCATCTTGATGGTTTTATATTTAGATTCTGTACCATCACCAGAATATTTAATTGTTGGGTTTGTGTTTAAATAAAAAGTAAAACTTTTGGATTTTATACTTTCCGTTATATAAAAAGGAATTAACGGAATGTAAAACATAAAAGTTGGCCAATATTCCCATTGTGTTAGTTTTATGTATTTAGATTTTAGATTCATTTTAGTGTTCTAAATTGCTTTAAGTTATAAGTTTAAAGCAAGGTTGTTATTTTTCAAATAAATGATCTAATAAATATTTAATTCCCATAGCCATCAAAACTACTGCTACAATACCAATAATAGCACCTAAAATAGTTAAGACATATCCTAATGTTATTTGAATTCTACCAATTGCTTTAAAGCCTAAGTTTAGTAATAGGGGAGCAATAAATAATAAGGGAAAGGTAATTCCTAAAAAGGTAATACTCTTATTTAATTTACTTTTTTTAGTTTTCATTTGTAGGCATTTACTGCTTTTCTGACGCTACCATATTTTAATAATAATTCTTTAGCTAAAATAGTATTTATTTTTAGTTCTTCTACAATCATTTTAGTTCCTCTTTTTACTAATTTTTCATTAGATAGTTGCATGTCTATCATTTTATTATCTTTTATTTTTCCTAATTTTATCATTACGGAAGTAGTAATCATATTCAAAATCATTTTTTGTGCAGTTCCTGCTTTCATTCTAGAACTGCCAGTAACAAACTCTGGACCAACAGTTGCAACGATAGAATAATGAGCAACTAAATCTAAAGAACTTCCTTCATTCATAGTAATACAACTAGTGATAATGTTATTTTTTTTTGCAAATTGTAGGGCAGAAACCACATAAGGTGTTGTACCAGAAGCGGCAATACCAATTACAATATCTTTATCCGAGATATTAAATTTTTGTAAATCTAACCAGCCTTGTGTAGTAGAGTCTTCTGCATTTTCTACGGCTTTTCTTATTGCTTTGTCTCCGCCTGCAATTAAACCAATTACTACATCTTCTTTAACACCAAAGGTTGGTGGGCATTCGCTTGCATCTAAAATGCCAAGCCTACCACTTGTTCCTGCGCCTATATAAAATAGACGTCCGTTATTAGTTAATTTTTGGACAACTACTTTTACTAATTTTTCTATTTGTGGTATTATTTTTTCAACGGCTAAAGCAACTGTTTTATCTTCGTTATTTATAGAAGATAACAATTTATGTACACTCATTTTTTCTAAATGATTGTAATTAGAATCTTTCTCTGTTATTTTTTTGAAAGGCATTTTATTTATTTATTTACTATTTTTTATTCAAATAAACTATAACGAAATGCTAAATCGAATTTATAATTTTATTAAAAGTAGTACTTGGTCGCATTGCATTAATCATTTTTTCTTCATTAGTTACGTAATAACCACCAATATCTACTTTATGACCTTGTGCTGCAATTAGTTCTGTAACAATTTTTACTTCGTTTTCTTTTAAGGAAGTTGCAACTTTAGCAAATTGTGTTTTTAAAGTATTATCGTCATCTTGACTAGCCAATGCTTCTGCCCAATACATGGCTAAATAGAAATGACTTCCGCGGTTATCTAGTTCGTTTACTTTACGTGAGGGTGATTTTTTATTTTCTAAATATTTATCGGTTGCTTGATCTAAAGTTTCTGCTAAAATTTTTGCTTTTTTATTATTATACTTTTTAGATAAATGTTCTAGTGAAACGGCTAATGCTAAAAATTCGCCTAGAGAATCCCAGCGTAAATGACCTTCTTCTACAAATTGCTGTACATGTTTTGGGGCCGAACCTCCTGCACCTGTTTCAAATAAGCCTCCACCATTCATAAGTGGTACAATAGATAGCATTTTTGCAGATGTTCCTAATTCTAAGATAGGGAATAAATCGGTTAAATAATCACGTAATACATTGCCTGTAACAGATATGGTGTCTTTGCCGTCTTTTACTCTTGCTAATGTAAAATGGGTTGCTTCTTCTGGCGAAAGAATTTGAATATCTAAGCCAGAAATATCATAATTTGGTAAATAAGCATTCACTTTTTTAATAACCTCTGCATCGTGAGCACGATTTTTATCTAGCCAAAAAACTGCAGGCATATTGGTTGCTCTTGCTCTTGTTACTGCCAACTTAACCCAATCTTGAATTGGTAAGTCTTTTACTTGACACATACGCCAAATATCTCCTTTTTCTACATGATGTACTAGTAAAATATCTTCGGTTTCATCAATAACATAAACCTTTCCGCTTGTTAAAATTTCAAAAGTTTTGTCATGTGACCCATATTCTTCTGCTTTTTGAGCCATTAGACCGACATTGGGTACGGTTCCCATTGTAACTGGGTCAAATGCGCCGTTTTTTTTACAAAAATCAATGGTTGCAGTGTATAATCCTGCATAACTACTATCAGGAATTATGGCTTTGGTATCTTGTTGTTTACCTTCTGTATTCCACATTTGCCCAGAAGTTCTAATCATTGCTGGCATAGATGCATCAATAATTACATCACTAGGCACGTGTAAATTGGTAATTCCTTTCGTTGAATCTACCATGGCTAAATTTGCATTATTTTTAAAAATATTTGCGATATCTACTTCTATTTCTTTGCGTTTTTCTTTTGGTAACTTTTCTAAATTGCTTAATAAGTTTCCGAAACCGTTATTTACATTTACGCCAATTAGATCAAAAGTTGTTGCATGTTTTTTAAATAAATCTGCAAAAAATACACGAACGGCATGACCAAAAATAATTGGGTCACTCACTTTCATCATTGTTGCTTTCATATGTAATGATAAAAGAATTCCTTTTTCTTTTGCATCTTTAATTTCAGTTTCTAAAAAGGCTAATAATGCTTTTTTACTTAGCACTGTGGCATCTATAATTTCACTTTTAAGTAATGGAAAGTTTTCTTTTAAAATGGTTTTATTTCCATGAACGTCTAGATGTTCAATTCTAATACTTGTTGTTTTTTCTATGGTAAGCGATTTTTCATTATGAAAAAAGTCACCTTCTTGCATAGTAGCTACATGTGTTTTAGATTCGCTTGCCCAAGCGCCCATTCTATGTGGATTTTTTCTAGCAAAATTCTTTACTGCTTTTGGTGCTCTACGGTCTGAATTTCCTTCGCGTAAAACAGGGTTTACAGCAGAACCTTTTGCTTTACTATATTTTTTTTGCACTACTTTTTCTTCATCGGTTTTTGGGTCTTCAGAATAGTTTGGTATTGCAAAACCTTTGTCTTGCAACTCTTTTATTGCTGCTTTTAATTGTGGTACTGAGGCACTTATGTTTGGCAATTTAATAATGTTTGCTTTTGGGCTTTTTGCCAAAACACCTAATTCACTAAGTGCGTCATTTACTTTTTGATTGTCACTTAATACTTCTGGAAAAAGTGCTAAAATTCTTGCAGATAGCGAAATATCTTTGGTCTTAATTTCAATTCCAGAGGTTGCTGTAAATGCTTTTACTATTGGTAAAAATGAATGTGTTGCTAAAGCAGGCGCTTCATCTGTTTTTGTATAATGTATTTTGGGTTGGTCTGACATAATAGTTTTAAATTTAGTAATTACTTTAAATTCTTATAAATTTAAAGCATTATAATCATAATTATAGTTTAATTATTCTTGTTACAAATATACTAAAGTTAACTTAGATTTTTTATAAAAATTTGATAATAATACTTGTTATTTTTTATAATATCGCATTATAAATACTCTTTATTTTAAATTTCTTTATTGAAAAGGTTTTATTAATAAAAGTCAAACAAAAAGTAAAGAAGAAAATTAATAATTTAGTTATTTTACAAATATTTATTCATCCACTTTTTAACACCAACGCTAGCTACTTCTTTAATAATAGTTAAACTAGGAAAATCATTTTTTATAATCGCAGGCTTTGGGTCAATAAAATAAATAGGTGTATTATGTCTAATATAGTTTATCAAACTTGCCGCAGGGTACACTTGCATAGAAGTACCAATAATTACTAAAACATCTGCTGTTGCAGTGATTTCTGCTGCTTTTTCAAGCATAGGCACTTGTTCTCCAAACCAAACAATATGAGGTCTTAATTGAGAATTTTTGGTGCATTTATCGCCAAGATTAATAGCTGTTTTGCAGTTATAAACTAAATTTTCATTATACGTACTCCTAGATTTTAATAGTTCACCATGTAAATGTAAAACATTTGTACTACCTGCTCTTTCGTGTAAGTCATCTACATTTTGTGTTATAATATTTACTTTATATTTTTTTTCTAACTTTACTAAATCTAAATGAGCTTTATTTGGTTTTACACGTAATAATTGACGTCTTCTTTGGTTATAAAAATCTAGCACTAATTCAGGATTTTTTTTAAAGCCTTGTGGTGAGGCAACTTTCATAATATCATGACCTTCCCAAAGGCCATCAGCATCTCTAAACGTTTTTATACCGCTTTCGGCACTTATTCCTGCTCCTGTTAAAATTACTATATTTTTCATAAATTTAATGGCGAAGGTAGTTAAAGAGGAGCAGAGATTCGTAAAGTTTTTTATTATATTTGTAAAATGAAAAAAATGATATTAATTATTTTTGTTTTAGTTATTGCTTGTAAAGGGAAAAAAAAAGTAACTATAAAAGAAAAAATTGTAACACAAACGAAATTCAAAAACATTAAGATATTTGAGCAAAATAACCCAAACAAGCTTGGTCCTTGTGAACCAAGTATTTATATTAACCCAACAAATACAAATAATATGGTTGTTGGTTCGATTATAGATTATGCTCATTATTCTTTTGATGGTGGTAAAACCTGGAAAACAAATAGTATAAAATCTAAACTTGGTATCTGGGGGGATCCTTGTATTGTAGCAGATACTAAAGGTGATTTTTATTATTTTCATTTATCTGATCCAGAAGGAACTAATTGGCAAAGCAAACAAATTTTGGATAGAATAGTTGTACAAAAATCGACTGATGGTGGTAAAAGTTGGACTAATGGAGTAGGTATTGGCAAACACGATTATCCAAAACAACAAGATAAAGAGTGGGCAGTTGTAAATCCGTTTAACAATGAAATTTACTTAACTTGGACTGCGTTTGATAAATACGGAAGTTCTAAAGTAGAACATAAGTCTAGAATCTTATTTTCAAAGTCAAAAGATGGTGGTTTTACATGGTCAGACGCTTTTATTTTAAGTGAAATCGAAGGTAATGCTGTAGATGGTAATAAAACAGCAGAAGGTGCTGTGCCTGCAGTTGGAATTGATGGAGAGATATATTGTGCTTGGAGTTTAGACAATAATATCTATTTTGATAGAAGTCTTGATGGTGGAGAGTCATGGTTAAAAGAAGATATTATTGCAACAGATCAACCAAAGGGCTGGAAATTTAAAATTCCAGGAATGAATCGTACTAACGGAATGCCTGTTACTTGTGTTGATTTAAGCGCAAATAAAAATAGAGGTGCAATTTATATCAATTTTGCAGACCAGAGAAATGGTACAGATGATACCGATATTTTTATTGTAAAATCGATAGACAAAGGTGATACTTGGTCAAAACCAATACGTGTTAATCAAGATAAAACCAAAACTCATCAGTTTTTAACTTGGATGAGTGTTGACCCTAAAACAGGTTTTATTTATATTGTTTTTTATGATCGAAGTAAATACAGTGATACTCAAACTGATGTTGTTTTAGCTGTTTCTAAAGATGGTGGAAATTCATTTGCAAACACTACAATTTCAGAATCTCCTTTTAGACCAAAAAATAGCGTTTTTTTTGGAGATTACAATAATATTAATGCTTATAATGGTGTTGTTAGACCAGTTTGGACACGATTAGAAAACGATAAATTAAGTATTTGGACTTGTTTATTGGAGTTTTAGTTCAATATTTTTATTCTTTCATCTACTTCTTTTATTTCTAAATCATCATACCCAATCGCTTAGGTTTTCTTTGATTATACGGTCTTAAATTATTAGTTATATTTTCAACTTGTGATACTAAGGTCTATTTTACGCTCTAAAAAGTTCAAATAATTTTTTCTAAATATAAAGTATGCGTAAAAATTAAAACAAAAAAGTCTGCCCATCTTCTTCCTCATTTACAGGTTTATCATCTTTGGGTTTAGTTTCTAATTTAGCACTAAGCGTTTCTTGATCTGTTACTTCAATTTCATTAACTTTTGGTTCTTCGTATGTTAAAGGTTCTAATAAGTTTACTTGTTTTATTT
Source organism: Flavobacteriaceae bacterium (assembly GCA_021648755.1). Taxonomy (GTDB): domain Bacteria; phylum Bacteroidota; class Bacteroidia; order Flavobacteriales; family Flavobacteriaceae; genus S010-17. The sequence goes on from JAKISG010000009.1 coordinate 7,367, forward strand.
TTTCGGCGGTTAATTGGTTACCTACTGCATGAATACCTTTTATAGCAATAAATTCTTCAAAATTTAAGTTTTGGTTGTCTAAACTTCGTTTGGAATACACAATTTCTGCCATTGGTCTATAGTCTGTAGTAACGATTTCTAAAAATGATTTGGCATGGTCAGAAATAATAATTTCTTCTTTCGATGGGTTTTCAATCATAAATCGTTTTACAAAATAGCGTTCTTTTTCTCCTTCAAAATGAATTGCAGAAATGGGTTTGTTTGGAATCCATTTTTCTAACACAATCATATCGCTATCAAAATGAATGGTCAATTTTGGTGCAATAGTTTTTACTTTTCCTTTTTGATTGATAATAAGTAGTCTGTCTTCTGAGGTAAATTCACCTAATAAATCACCTCGATTGTCTACATTTAAGCGCTGTACAACTTCGTCGAACCAAATTTTACGTGGTCTTAAAGTAGATTTTCCTTTTTCTTTTAGTTCTATTTTTTTGACTGTAAATTTTGTAACTGTATTACCACGAGAGCTACGGCCTTTAATTGCTAATTCAGAAAAATCGATATCCCATTTTAATTTTTTAATGTTTGATAATACTCTTAAATAAAGTGTCACGATTTCGGCTTCTCCATTTGGGTTTGAAGAAAAATATAAAATTTTTGAACCTTTGTTGCCCATCGTTAAATCGTATTCTTTATCGCGTGAAACACTACTTACAAAGAAGCGTTTCATAAAAGTTTTTCCGGCTTTACCATCACGATAAATTAGATTGTAAATGGTACGTTTGTCTCCTTTTTTAAATATGGCAATATGAATAATGTCTTTACCTACAAAGGTTTTTGCATCTACTTTGGTAAGCCTCATTTTACCATCACTTTTAAACACAATAATAGCGTCAATATCAGAACAATTGGCAACAAATTCATCTTTACGCAAACTTGTACCGACAAAACCATCTTTTTTATTGACATATAATTTCGTGTTACGTATAACAACCTTTGTAGCAATGATATCTTCAAAAGTACGTAACTCTGTTTTGCGTTCTCTGCCTTTACCGTATTTAGATTTTAGATTTTTGAAATAATTAATAACATAGGTAATTAGGTTTGCTAGGTGGTTTTTTATTACTTCTATTTGATTTTCTAAAGTCTCTATATATTGCTTGGCTTTGTCAATATCAAATTTGGATATTTTTTTTATTCTAATTTCTGTTAAACGAATGATATCTTCTTCGGTAATAGTACGTTTTAAATGTTTGATATGTGGTTTTAGACCTTTGTCAATTGCTTTAATTACGCCTTCCCAAGTTTCTTCTTCTTCCATATCACGATAGATTCTTTTTTCAATAAAAATACGTTCTAAAGAAGCAAAGTGCCATTTTTCTTGCAATTCATTTAACTGGATTTCAAGTTCTTGTTTTATTAAATCAACAGTATGGTCTGTTGTGTGTTTTAACATTTCGGTTACACCAATAAAAATGGGTTTGTTATTTTCAATAATACAGGCGTTTGGCGAAATAGAAGTTTCACAATTAGTGAAAGAATATAAGGCATCAATGGTTTTGTCTGGTGAAATTCCTGCTGGTAAATGCACTAAAATTTCTACGGTTGCAGCGGTATTATCTTCTATTTTTTTAATTTTAATTTTACCTTTATCATTGGCTTTTAAAATAGAAGAGATTAAGATGTTTGTTGTATTTCCGAAAGGTAATTCGGTAATTACTAATGTTTTTTTATCGAGTTGTGAAATTTTTGCACGAACACGTATTTTTCCGCCGCGTTTACCGTCATTGTAGTTCGAGATATCTGCAATTCCGCTGGTTAAAAAATCTGGATAGATCTTAAAACCTCGTCCGTTTAAATATTTTATAGATGCATCTATAAGTTCATTAAAGTTATGAGGTAATATTTTAGTAGATAATCCTACGGCAATACCTTCTGCTCCTTGTGCTAATAATAATGGAAATTTTACAGGTAAATCTATGGGTTCTTTTCTACGGCCATCATAGGTCTTTTGCCACTTGGTTATTTTTGGATTAAAAACGACTTCTAAAGCAAATTTAGATAAACGTGCTTCGATATATCTACTTGCTGCTGCTCGATCGCCAGTTAGAATATTTCCCCAATTACCTTGCATATCAATCAGTAATTCTTTTTGCCCCAACTGTACTAGGGCATCACCAATACTGGCATCGCCATGCGGGTGGTATTGCATAGTATGCCCAACTAAATTTGCAACTTTATTATAACGACCATCATCTAAATCTTTCATAGACTGCATAATGCGTCTTTGTACAGGTTTTAATCCGTCATCTATTGCTGGCACGGCACGTTCTAAAATCACGTAAGAAGCGTAATCTAAAAACCATTCTTTGTACATGCCTGTAACTTTAGTTATGGTTTCTTCTTGAGCAGAGTCTGTCTCATTTAGATTTTCGTTATCTAACTCATCGTTTTGTTCGTTCTCTAATGGGTTTTGGTCTTCTATGTTTTCGTTTTCTTCTTGCATTTACTATCTTAAGGCTCTTTATTTAATAAGGTTATATAAAGTTTTTAGATTCATTCTATTATTATAAAAAGTAATTAGAACGATTTGTAATTTTTCGTATCTTTAATATAATACAAAAAAACATTTTTATGAATTATATATTTCCTAATCTCTTTGTTGATTAATTTATGTTTTATCGTTCTGTTTTATAGTTCTGTTTTTGATGTTTTTTATTTGATTGTTTATTAAATTTATAAAATTTTTACTTTGTTTTTCATTCCAAATAATTGTTTAAATTTTCAATTATCTCAAAATAAGTAAACTTAGCAAATTTAGTCCAAATTATTTCCATAAGTAAAGCCTATATTTTTCATTTAATTCTTCCATTACTTGATTGTGGGTAAAAGTATTACTCTCTTTATAATCTTTTAGGTCAACATTTATTAATGCTTTTTCTATTTTTAAAACATCCATCGCTCCACTCAGACTTATCAATAGGATTTTCCTTTATTTTTTTTATAGGGTTTAAAATAAATACATCTTTTAGATTTACTAACCATTCCATTAATTTGTATTTTTCTAGTTGTATGTCCATAAAATATTTTTTACAAAGTTATTAATTTTTTATTTCAATAACTTTTGAATTAACCCAATATCCTTCAGTTTTTTTACTTAAAAAATAAATTACTATAAATAAAATCATAACAATCAATTCTAAATTTCTTCTAACAAATCTAACTCAACCTTCAAATTATCAATAATAAATTTTTGTCTATCAGGTGTGTTTTTTCCCATATAAAATTCTAACATTTTTTGAATTGGCATTTCTTTATCTAACATAACAGGGTCTAAACGCATATCTTTGCCAATAAAATGCACAAACTCGTTCGGTGAAATTTCACCTAAACCTTTAAATCTTGTAATCTCTGGTTTTCCACGAAGTGAAGCAATGGCATCTTTCTTTTCTTGTTCTGAATAACAGTAATGTGTGTCTTTTTTATCACGCACTCTAAATAATGGTGTTTCTAAGATATATAGATGTCCGTTTTTAATGACTTCTGGAAAGAATTGTAAAAAGAAGGTAATTAATAATAAGCGTATGTGCATACCATCAACATCAGCATCTGTTGCAATAATAATATTATTGTAACGTAAATCTTCAATACCATCTTCAATGTTTAGTGCTGCTTGTAATAGGTTAAATTCTTCATTTTCATAAACTATTTTTTTGCTTAGACCAAAACAATTCAATGGTTTTCCTTTTAGACTAAAGACTGCTTGTGTGTTTACATTACGCGACTTTGTTATAGATCCACTTGCAGAATCACCTTCGGTAATAAAAATGGCAGTATCTAAACGATTGTCTTTTTTCATATCGTTTAGATGCACTCTGCAATCGCGTAGTTTTTTATTGTGTAAGTTTGCTTTTTTTGCTCTATCTCGTGCTAATTTTCTAATACCAGATAAATCTTTGCGTTCTCTTTCTGCTTGTAATATTTTTTTCTGAATTTTAGCTGCAACATTTGGATTTTTATGTAAATAGTTATCAAAACGGTGTTTTACAAAATCTAGGATAAAGGTTCTTACCGTTGGTAAATTATCACCCATTTCGGTAGAGCCTAATTTTGTTTTTGTTTGAGATTCAAAAACGGGTTCCATTACTTTAATGCTTATGGCTGTAACTATAGACTTTCGAATATCTGATGTTTCATAATTCTTTCCAAAAAAATCACGAATTGTTTTTACAATGGCTTCTTTATATGCGTTTTGATGTGTTCCGCCTTGTGTAGTGTGTTGCCCGTTTACAAAAGAATAATATTCTTCACTATATTGTGCTTTACTATAGGTTAAGGCAATTTCAATATCGGTATCTTTTAGGTGTACAACTGGAAAAAGTTGAGATTCTTCATTAATATTGTTTTCTAGTAAATCTTTTAGCCCGTTTTCAGAAAAATATTTTTCACCATTAAAGACAATTGTTAAACCCGTATTTAGATATACATAATTTTGAATCATCTTGATGATATATTCACTACGAAATTTAAATTTTGAAAAAATGTCTTCATCTGGAATAAATGAAACTTTAGTACCGCGACGTAAGTTAGAATTTTCTAATTTACCAGCAATAACTAATTCTCCTTTAGAAAATTCGGCAATTTTAGTTTGGTTATCTCTAATCGATTGTACTTTAAAATAGTTTGATAGAGCATTAACAGCTTTTGTACCAACACCATTTAACCCAACCGATTTTTTAAATGCTTTAGAATCATATTTACCACCAGTATTCATTTTAGAAACGACATCTATTACTTTTCCTAACGGAATCCCTCGACCATAATCCCGAATAATTACGGTTTGGTTTCTAACTGAAATTTCAATAACTTTACCAGCACCCATTACAAATTCATCAATACAATTATCTAAAACCTCTTTGATTAAGATATAAATTCCATCATCAGGAGCAGAACCATCACCCAATTTGCCAATATACATTCCTGGACGCATACGTATATGTTCTTTCCAATCTAGTGAGCGTATATTATCTTCGGTATATTCAGTTTCTTTTGCCATTCTTTTCAGTATTCGCATTTCTGTGTTTAGTTGCCAACTCTGCCAACGATCAACACTAAAAGTGAAATGCTAATTTAAGAAATATGATCTTTTATTTTAAGGGTAAAAAATAGAAGTTATTAACAGCTATAAATCTATCTTTTCGTTTATTGAATCATTTGTAGCATTTAAATTTTTAGATAAATAATTATATGAACTTAAGAATAAATATAAAAAAATAAATATTCTTTTTGTAAGTTTGTAATATGAAAAAAAATATAGCGGTAGTTATGGGTGGATATTCTTCTGAAGTAAAAATATCTATGTTGAGTGGTCAAGTTGTTGTTACTAATTTAGATGTTACTAAATATCATATTTATACTATTCATATTCTTAAAAATAAATGGGTTGCAGTTGTCGATTCTCAAGAAATACCTATTAATAAAAATGATTTTTCAATAACAATACACCATAAAAAAATAATTTTTGATTGTATTTTTAATGCAATTCATGGTAACCCTGGCGAAAATGGCAAACTCATTGCGTATTTTGAACTCTTAAATATAAGACATACTTCTGCTTCTTTTTACCAAATGGCTTTGACTTTTAACAAACGGGATACCTTAAGCGTTTTAAAAGAGTATGCTGTAAAATGTGCAAAATCAATATATATTAATAAAGGAGATAAAATAGATTTAGATAACATCATAAGTAGTTTAAAACTACCTTGTTTTGTAAAGCCAAATAATGCAGGTTCTAGTTACGGAATTTCAAAAGTACATCAAAAAGAAAATCTACAAAAAGCAATAGATTATGCTTTTACCGAAGATACTGAAATTTTAATTGAATCGTTTTTAAATGGTAAAGAAGTTTCGGTTGGTGTTACAAAATTTAATAATGAGATTGTTGTTTTACCAATGACCGAAATTATTTCAGAAAATGATTTTTTTGACTACGAGGCTAAATACAAAGGTAAATCACAAGAGATTACACCTGCAAGAATAAGCAAAGAGGAACATAAAAAACTACATAAAACAGCCACTAAAATATACAAAATATTAAATCTAAAAGGGATAACTAGGTCTGACTTTATTTTAGTAAATGGTGAGCCTCATTTTATAGAAATAAATACAGTGCCTGGTTTGTCTATAGAGAGTATTGTGCCACAACAAATAAGAGAGGCTGGTTATAGTTTACAAGCGTTTTTTGGTTTGGCTATTGAAAATTGTTTTTAATTTTTAACTATTCTCATTTTCTAACGCAAAATTATAAATTTTTATTGTTTTATTCATTTTTTTAAAAAGCAATAATCGAGCATTAAAAATTTTGAAATATGCCAAAAAGCAATGATGAAAGTGTTTATTTAATTTAAAAAAATATAAAATAAAAATATAAAAAAATAAATTTAAGAATTTATCCTAACTTGCGAGCTTAAAGGTTAAACTTAAAAATAATTTTCTTTTTAAATATTTTGACTACTTTTGACAAATCTTAATAAACAATGCAGTTTAAGTACCCTGAATTTTTTTACGCTCTATTTTTACTACTTATACCTATAATTGTTCATTTATTTCAATTACGGCGATTTGAAAAAGTTGCTTTTACAAATGTAGATTTTCTTAAAAAATTAACTCTTCAGACTAGAAAAAGTTCCAAATTAAAACAGTTCTTAATTCTTCTCTCTAGATTATTTTTGCTTGCTGCATTGATTTTTGCTTTCGCACAACCATTTTTTAGCAAAAATAAAACAAATGTAAAACCGCAAACTTTATTGTATTTAGATAATTCATTAAGTATGCAAGCTAAAGATGGCAATAACGAACTACTTAAAAAAGCAGTACAAGCTATTATCAGTGATTTTTCTGTTCCTAATAATATTACCGTCTTAACCAATACAGAGTTATACAAAAATTTAAGTGCCAAGGAGTTAAAAAACAAATTATTATCTTTAGAATACCACCCTGTACCTCAAAATCTAACTACCGTATTGTTAAAGGTTAATAATGCATTTCATAATGGTAAGAAAAAAAATATAAAAAATCATGTAGTCTTAATATCTGATTTTCAAAAACACACGCTAGATTCTAATTTAAAGTTAAACCATTTAACTGATTATTCTTTTGTACAATTATTACCACAAAAAAAAGCAAATATAAGTATTGATAGTGTTTTTATTGCGGCACAAAATGCTAATGAAATTACTTTAAAAGTACAGTTAAAATCCTATAATGCTAGTAATGAAAATTTATCTATTTCATTATTTAAAGATCACATTTTAGTTGGCAAGGCAAGTGCTGTTATTAAAAAAGATAAAATAACCGATGTCTCATTTCGTTTTCCTTTTAATGCTAATTTTAATGGCACTATTACTATAGAAGATAATCTAATACCTTTTGACAATACGCTATATTTTAGTCTGAATAAAGTAGCAAAAATCAAAGTCTTAGGTATTGGAACTAAAAATACATTCTTATCAAAAATTTATACGAATAGTGAGTTTGATTTTAGTAGTAAAAAAATAAATCAATTAGATTATAACCAAATTAATACACAGCATTTAATTATTTTAAATGAGTTAGATAAAATTCCTAATTCGCTACAAAAAACGTTAAAAGATTTTATTTTTTCTGGCGGAAGCCTAGTTGTAATACCTTCTTTAAAATTAGACTTATCTAATTATAATCAGTTTTTTAATTTACTTAAAATTGGATCCATAAATACACTAAATAAAAATGAACGTAAGGTAACAACTATTAATTTTTCACATAATATCTTGGCGAAAGTTTTCGAAAAACAAATTAAAAATTTTCAATATCCAAATATAAAAAGTAGTTATAGTGCTAATTTTAAAAACGCTTCTTCTATTTTAAAATTAGACAATCAGCAGGCATTTATTTCGCAAACAAAAATCAATAATGGTAATTTGTATTATGTTACTGGTGCAATAAATACTAAAAATTCTAATTTCAAAAACTCTCCATTAATAGTGCCTGTTTTTTATAATTTTGGCAAACAGAGTTTTAATCTAACAGATCTTTACTATACTGTTGGCAAACCAACTGTTTTTGAAGTAGAAACTGAAATTAAAAAAGAGACCGTTTTACAGTTAAAAAATGACGAGGTTAGTTTTATTCCTTTACAGCAAATAAGTCAAGGTCGTGTTAAAATTACCACCGAAGAAAATCCGTTACAAGCAAACCATTACCAAATTTTTAATGGTAAAAAAGCAATTAAAAATATTGCTTATAATTACGATAGAGCAGAAAGTAATACGCAATATGCAAATATCGTTTCAAAAATTAAAGCTTCTAAAAATGCTCATTTTTCAACAAATATAAATCAAGCATTTACTAACATACAAGATAAATACCAAACCAAACCTTTATGGAAAGGCTTGGTTATTTTAGCCATCTTATTTTTAATAATTGAGATGCTTTTAATTAAATTTTGGAAATAATACATTTTATTTATTTGTTATTCATTTTATTGGATAGCATATCAATAAATTAACAAACAAATCGACGATTAAAAATGAATATTCTACTCAAATCAGCAAAAATAATGGATTCTAATAGTAAATTTTATTTACAAAAAAAAGATGTGCTTATTGAAAAAGGAATTATTACAAAAATTACTTCAAAAATACCAGAAAGAAAAAATACAAAAATAATACAATTAGATAACTTGCATATTTCAAATGGTTGGTTTGATACTAGTGTTTGTTTTGGTGAGCCAGGTTTTGAGGAGCGCGAAACTATTAAAAATGGGCTAAAAACGGCTGCAAAAAGTGGTTTTACAGCAATCGCTATTAACCCAAATACAGAACCTTTAATAGATAATAAGTCGGCTGTAGCGTTTTTAATTGGTAAATCCGAAGATAGCTTAACCTCGCTTTATCCTATTGCCAATTTAACTAAACAAGGCAAAGGTGAAGAAATTGCGGAACTTTTTGATATGCAAAAATCTGGTGCTATTGCTTTTGGGGATTACAAAATAGCAACTAGTAATGTTAATGTAATGAAAATCGCATTGCAATATGCGCAAAATTTTGAGGCTTTAATAATGAGCTTTCCGCAAGAAAAAACTATTGCAAATGGTTATGTAAACGAAGGTAAAAATAGCACTAAATTAGGTTTAAAAGGTATTCCAGCACTTGCAGAGGAATTACAAATAGCAAGAGATTTATTGCTATTAGCTTATACTGGTGGAAAGTTACATATACCATGCATATCAACTTCAAATTCAGTTAAATTGATTGCAGATGCCAAAAAAAAAGGGTTAAATGTTACTTGTAGTGTTGCCGTTCATAATTTAGTTTTAACCGATGATGAACTTTTTGATTTTAATACTAATTATAAAGTAAGCCCACCATTAAGAGCAAAAAAAGATTGCAACGCATTACGTAAAGGGCTTAAAAACGGAACTATTGATATGCTTACTTCAGATCACAACCCTATAGATGTAGAAAATAAAAAAGTTACTTTTGAACGAGCAATGTTTGGTTCTATTGGTTTAGAAAGTTTATTTGGTTTTGCTAATTCTGTTTTAGATTTAGAAACTATACTAATAAGTTTAACTACAAACCCTAGAAAAAGGTTTGGCTTACCAATACCTACTATAGAAGTTGGCGAAACTGCAGATTTAACATTATTTAATCCTGAAAATAAATTTGTTTTTACTAAAAAACAAATTCTATCAACTTCTAAAAATGCAATTGCTTTAAACCATAAATTACAAGGTTTGGTTTATGGCGTTGTGGTTAAAAATAAAATAATGATTTAACTTACTCTCTATAGGTTGTTTCAAAAAGTATCTTTTATACTTTAGGATAAAGTTATTTGATTTTAATTAGCACAAACAACATTGTCTATTTTTTAGGTTTTTTAGATTTCAATTTTTCAATTTTATTAAGCGCCTTAACTAAAGTTTCATGTAACTTAATATGCTTTCTTTGCAGGTCTAATAAATTTTTTTTATAAATATTTTTATAGAGATTGTTTTCTTCTCTTACAAAATCAAACTCACTTCCCTCTCCAGAAACTAAATCGCCTTCATTAAAAAGTATATAGTTTAGATTTAAATCAGGATAATTTTCACGTATTTTTTTTACTAAATCAATGTTAAAAGACTTTCCTTGTCTCAAAAACCCATTAGAAACTCCACATGTTCTTGAAAATTTATCTTGACTTATCTTTTTGGTTTTAAGGTACTTAATTATTTTTTCTTTGGCTGTCATAAAAATATTTAAAAAAAGTATAAATATTCAATATATTTATATTTACTTTGCATTGTTAAACTATCAGCAATATATAAACAATAAATTGAATAAACAATATTATTTTTTTTAAAAATAATTTAATTAATATTTCAAAATAGTGCTCTATGCAATAAATCTATTTTAAAGTTAAAGGCATGGAAATCCCTCTGTTTCTGTGCCCCCTCTACATACTATTATGTAGAGGGTTATTTTTTGCTCTAAAAAAAAATGCACAACGGGTAAAATATATATTCAAAAACAAGCCATTAATAGAGCTCTCTTTTAGCACAATAAAAAGACAATGGGTTTGCTACATTATGACAAAAAAATCTATATAAAGAGCCTCGGGTTTATCTTCATCGCCTACAACTTAAAAAGAATAATGAATATTATTAAAATTAATGAATTGATAAGTATGTTTGCCATCTTACTCCATATTCAGTTCTAAAGTTAGTATAAAACGTTTTAAAACTATTTTTTTAAAATTAAATTCTCTGAAAAATGAAATTATAAAAAATTTACAATTTTTGATTTTTAAGAAAAATAGGACTCCTTTTGAAAATAAATATAAATTTAATGACGTTTTTAGATAGACTGTTGTCGTTGTGTGTAATGTAAGAAAAACCGATGATATTTAAGCGAGTATTAGAGAGATAGGTTGACTGAAAATAAATTTTAGGAACTATTTGGCTTGGTTATGAGGAGGATTATTTCGCCTTGATTATTCTAATTAACATAACCACTAATGGGCTTTGGAATAAATAAAACACTACACAAAAAAGGAATAATTTTGTAATTTTGCAACAAGTGGAAAAAATTGGAGATATAAAAATTCGAGTTATCGGAAAATCAGGAAATAATGAATTGAAACCTGATAATTATGGTAAAACATTACATCTAGTGTTATTAATAGAACTATTTGAAATATTTAAAAAAAACTTTAAAAATTTAATTTTAAAGTTTTTTTTGTGGGCGATGAGGGATTCGAACCCCCGACCCCCTCGGTGTAAACGAGGTGCTCTGAACCAACTGAGCTAATCGCCCTAATATTGCAAACCATCTCAAGGTAAGCGGATGCAAATATAGATGAGTTTTTTATTCTGACAAACATTTTTTTAAAAAAAATTAAATAATTTCTGCAACTACAAATGTACTACCTCCAATAAAGACGATATCATTATTAGTTGCGTTTTTTAGAGCTAATTTATAGGCCTTATTTACAGTTATATATTCTTCACCTTTTAGATTGTAGGTTAGTGCTTTTTTTCTTAAAACTTGACTATCTAAACCTCTAGGTATATTTGGTTTACAAAAATAATAAGTTGCTTTTTTAGGAAATAAGGGTAAAATAGTACTTAAGTCTTTATCATTTAAAACACCTAAAACTATGTGTAGGTTATCATATTTTTCTTTATTTAATTGGTTTAATACATAAGTTAAACCTTCTTTGTTATGTGCCGTATCACAAATTACTTTTGGGTTTTTATTTAATAGTTGCCACCTACCCTGTAGGTTTGTATTATTAACAACATTTAATAAGCCATTTTTAATTGTTATTGTCTGGATATTGTATTTCAATTTATTTAAAACTAAACAGGTTTTAATTGCTGTTTTAACATTTTTTAATTGGTAGTTACCTAATAAATCGGTTTTATAATTTGGCAACTCTTCTTCTGAAGCATAAAAAATTTCACTATTTGTTGCTTTTGCTTTTTGTTGAAATACTACGAAAGTTTCTTTTTGTTTTTCGCCAATGATTACAGGAATGTTTTTTTTGATTATTCCTGCTTTTTCAAAAGCAATTTTTTCTAAAGTATTGCCTAGCATTTGTGTGTGTTCTAAACCTATGTTAGTAATAACAGAAACTATTGGCGTAATTATATTAGTGGAGTCTAATCTTCCGCCAAGACCAACTTCAATAATTGCAAAATCTACTTCTTTTTTTGCAAAGTATTCAAAAGCTAGACCAACTGTCATTTCAAAAAAAGACAATTGTTGTTTTTCTAAAAAATCTTTATTTTTTTTAATAAAATTATAAACATATTTTTTTTTAATGGTCTTTCCATTAATACGAATACGTTCTGTAAAATCTTTTAAATGCGGTGAAGTGTATAAACCTACTTTAAAGCCTGCCTCTTGTAACACAGAAGCAATCATATGACTAGTTGAGCCTTTGCCATTTGTGCCAGTAACATGAATTGATTTGAATTTTTTCTCAGGACTGTCTAAGTGTTTAGAAAAAGCCCGTATATTGGTTAAGTCTTTTTTTAAAGCTTTTTTTCCTTGCCTTTGGTACATTGGCAGTTTGGAAAACATCCAGTTTAGAGTTTGTTGGTATCCTGTAGTTTTTGATTTTTGATTTTTACGTTTTGAATTTAGTTTCATTACTCACCAAGACTAAAATTGACAACAACAAAACCTGTTTGTGTTACTGGTGCTTTAGAGTCAGCATTAAAACGATAAGACATTGCTGTTTTTTTTGCAGCAGCATTTAAGCAGGGGTTATCACTTTGTTGAATGGTAGTTTTGGCAACTTTACCACTATTGTTTACAAATATTTTTACCACAACTTTACCTTCTTCATTACAATCTTGCGGAAATTTCTTATTAGATTTCTTATTTCTACCATTTAATCCGTAACCAGATCCTGTACCACTTCCGCCACCATAATAACTGCTAGCATATGGATTACCGTTAATATCTCCTTGGTTACCATTGGTATTAGAATCACCATCACCATTATTTGAGTTGCCATCGTTAGATTCGCCATTTAAAATACTATTTAAAGCATCAGTTGTGGCTTGATCTGGTTTGGGCTTTGACTTTGGCTTTGTAGGTTTTGTTACTGGTTTTGTTGGTTCTGAGATAGGCTTAGTTGGTTCTGTTACTGGTTTGTTGTTTACAACTGGCGCTTCTTCTATGTCTTGTGTAACAAGTTCTTCTATTGTTTCTTGCGGAATATCTTCTGTTTGTTCTTCAACTTCCTCTTCTTCTTGTTCTTCCTCTTGTTCTTGTTGAGTTTCAGGTGTTGTTTTAACATCTTCGATTGAGGTTGTATTGTCTCCTTGACCTGCATCTGTATAGCCAAAGTTAATTTCAACGCCATATTCATCTGGCGGATCTTTATAATCTAAGCCAAATACAAATAACAACAATAGTAATAATACCATAATAATAGTTGTTATTACTGCTGCTTTTTTTTTAGGTATGGTATTTAGAAATTGCATTACATATTTATTTTTCTCAAATTAAAAGTCAAAATATTTTTATTTTGACCTTACGGCTAAAGATGATTTTATTCGGTTTCTATTTGCAATATCCATCACAAAAACAGCATTTTTCATAGCTACATTTTCTTCAACTCTAAGTGTAATGGTTCTACCAATGCTTTTACCTACTTTTGCTAATATTTCTCTTTCTAGTTGATTTTTTTTAACTTTTTTGCGGTCAACAAAGTACTCTAAATTTTTATTAATACTTACTGTTACACTCTTACTTTGTGTAGTTTTACTAGATGATTTTGGTAATAATAAATCAATTGCTTCTGCTGAAACTAAGGTAGATGCAATCATAAAAAAGATTAATAATAAAAATACAATATCTGTCATTGAAGACATACTGAATTCTGGTGTTATTTTATTTCTTCCTCTGATGTTCATTTTTAGGTTATTTAGTTTTTGACTGTCTTTGAACAATTATACTACACAGGTTCGTTTAATAGGTCTAGAAATTCAACAGATTGTGCTTCCATTTGATATACTACTTTATTGGTTTTTACTACCAAATGATTATATGTTATGTATGCTATAATACCGACTACTAAACCACCAACAGTTGTTGTCATTGCTGTATATAATCCATCAGCCATTGTTTTAATATCTATGGAGCCTCCTGCATTTGCAATTTCAAAAATGGATAAAATCATTCCGATTACTGTTCCTAAAAACCCTATCATTGGCGCTACACCAGAAATAGTTGCTAAAACACTTACGTTTTTTTCTAAACGGTAAATTTCTAACCTTCCTGCATTTTCTATAGCGGTATTTATATCTTCTAGAGGTTTTCCTATTCTTGAAATCCCTTTTTCTATCAGTCTTGCGGTACTTGATTTTGTTTGTTGTGCACAAAGCATTTTTGCGGCATCTATTTTTCCTCTTAAAACATTATCTTTTATTTGACTCATAAAATTACGATCTACTTTTGAAGCCGCTTTTATAGCAAAAAGTCTTTCGAAATAAAGAAAAGTAGCAATAATTAAAAGCACAAATAATAGGGTCATAATTATTTTTCCGCCAAGACCTCCTTCCATAATTAAATTATATACTGAAAGTGTTTTTTTGTTATCTACTGCTTCTTGAAGTAGTGTTTTTTTAGTTTGTAAAAAAATAAAAAGATTCATATTGTGTTTTTAATTTATGTAATTTTAAACGATTGTTTTTTATATGTATTGTTTTAAGGAGACCTTAATTAATTTTTTTACGCTAATGTGCTTTGCAATTAAAAAAAACAAAGATAAGAATTAAGATGTAAATAAATTATAAAGTCAATTTATTTACTAAAATATTAATTTCATATCGTTTTTAAACTTTCTTCTAAAGTTTTAATTTTTACAAGAGCGTCAGCTTCTTTTTTTCTTTCAATTAAAATTACTTTTTCTGGTGCGTTGTTCACAAAACGTTCATTAGATAGTTTTTTTTGAACACCAATTAAAAAACCTTTAGTGTATTTTAATTCTTCTTCTAATTTTTTTTTCTCTGCTTCTATATCTATATTTTCGCTAAACGGAATGTAATATGCATTAGATTTTACTCTAAAAGAGATTGCATTTTCTACTTTTTGGGTAACTGTTGAAAATACAGATATATTACATAACTTAGAAATCACTGTATTAAAATTAGAAGTTACATCCTCATTTTTAAGTATAAATAAATTTATTTTTTCTTTAAAAGCAATGTTTTTTTCTTTACGAATATTTCGTACTGCAGTAACTACCTCTGAAAAATAATCAAAATCGTTTATTAAATTTGTATCAAAAGTAGTCTTAATAGGGTAGTCTGAAATAATTAAGGCAGTCTCTTTTGTTCGTGTCTTTATATGTTGCCAAATTTCTTCGGTTAAAAATGGCATAAACGGATGTAATATTTTTATATTATCTTCTAAAAATGTAATTGTTTCTTTATAAGTTACAGCATCTATTGGTTGTCCAAAAGCGGGTTTAATCATTTCTAAATACCAAGAAGAAAAATCGTTCCATATTAATTTATAGATTGCTGTAAGTGCATCTGAAAGTCTATATTTCTCAAATTGCTCATCTACAAAGTGTAAAACGGATTGAAATTTTACTTTATACCATTCAATTGCAATTTTAGCGGTTTTAGGTTGTTCAATTATATCTGAAACTTCCCAAGATTTTATTAATCGAAAGCCATTCCATATTTTATTTGCAAAATTTCGACCTTGCGACATTAGTTGTTCATCAAACATTAAATCGTTTCCTGCTGCTGCAGACATTAATATCCCTGAACGAACACCGTCTGCTCCATATGTTGCAATTAGATCTAATGGATCTGGTGAGTTACCTAAAGATTTAGACATTTTTTGGCGTTGTTTATCACGCACAATACCTGTTAGGTATACCTTCTTAAATGGCTTTTCGTTTCTAAATTCATATCCAGAAAATAACATTCGTGCCACCCAAAAGAATAAAATATCTGGACCTGTCACTAAATCGTTTGTTGGATAATAATAATTTATCTCCTCATTTTCGGGTTCATTAATACCGTTAAAAACTGAAATTGGCCATAACCATGATGAGAACCAAGTATCTAACACATCGTTATCTTGTACTAATTCTGTGGTTTTTAAATTTTGATTGTTCGTCTTTTTCTTTGCTAAAATAAGAGCTTCTTCTATATTATTTGCTACTACAAAATCATGTTGCCCATCTCCATAATAATAAGCAGGAATTCTTTGTCCCCAAAATAGTTGACGTGAAATATTCCAATCTCTAATATTTTCTAGCCAATGTTTATAAGTTGCTTCAAACTTATTTGGTATTAGTTCTACTTCTTTCGTTTCTAAAACTGCTTTTTTTGCTGGCTCTACCAGTTTTTCCATTTTTAAAAACCATTGTTCTGAAATTTTGGGTTCTATAACAGCTTTAGTTCTTTCACTGGTTCCTACTTTATGTATATGATTTTCGGTTTTAACTAAAACGCCTAACTCTTCTAATTCTTTAACAATTTCTTTTCTTACTACAAAGCGGTCTTTACCTTTATAATGTAATCCGTAATTATTTAAAGTAGCATCATCATTAAAGATATCTATCACTTCTAATTGGTGCTTCTCCCCTATTACTTTATCATTTGGATCGTGAGCAGGTGTTATTTTTAAACTACCTGTACCAAACTCCATATCTACATAATCATCTTCTATAATAGGTATTACTCTATTAGATATAGGTACAATAGCCTTTTTACCTTTTAAATGTTTAAATCGTTCATCATTTGGGTTTACACAAATTGCAACATCTCCTAAAATAGTTTCTGGTCTTGTAGTTGCAATTTGAATATCATTTTCTTCGCCTTCAATTTTATAATTAATATAGTACAATTTTCCTTGACGTTCTTTAAAAATGACCTCTTCATCACTTAAAGTTGTCTTTGCTTCTGGATCCCAATTTACCATTCGGTATCCTTTATAGATATATCCTTTATTATAGAGGTCAATAAAAACTTTAATTACCTGTTTAGACATATTATCTTCTAAAGTAAACTTTGTTCTATCCCAATCACAAGATGCTCCTAACTTTTGTAATTGTTTTAAAATGATACCTCCATATTTATCCGTCCATTCCCAAGCATGTTTTAAAAATTCTTCTCTCGATAAATCTTCTTTATTAATACCTTGTTCTTTTAATTTTGCGACTACTTTTGCTTCTGTAGCAATAGATGCATGATCGGTCCCTGGAACCCAGCAAGCATTAAACCCCAACATTCTAGAGCGTCTAATTAACACATCTTGTATGGTGTTGTTTAACATATGCCCCATATGTAAAACCCCTGTAACATTTGGTGGTGGAATTACAATGGTATAAGGTTCTCTTTTATCTGGTTTAGAACTAAAATACTTATTTTCTAACCAGTATTTATACCATTTATTTTCTACATCTTTTGGATTATATTTTGTTGGAATATTCATTTTGGTACGCTATTTGCTTTTCTAAAATTGAATGCGCAAATTTACAATTAATTTAACGTTTATAAATTAAAAAAATATACTAACTTTACACTTTTAAATTTACATACCAATGAAAAAAATATCTATTCTATTATTTATCGGAGTTTTAGCAATTAGTGTTAATGCTCAAAAAAAAATAAAAAATTCTAATAGCGATGAATTTACCATAAAGGCAGATCCAAATGCTGGGATTTTTGAGTTTGAAACTGAAACTGTTGATTACGGTACAATTGTTCAAAATTCTGATGGCGCTCGTGCTTTTAAATTTACAAATGTTGGAAAATCACCAATAATTATAGCTAAAGCAAAAGGTAGTTGTGGCTGTACCGTACCTTCATGGCCTAAAAAACCTATTATGCCTGGAGAAACTGCTGAAATTGAAGTAAAATATACAACTAGTAAATTAGGTAGAATTTCTAAAAGCATTACACTTTATTCTAATGCTTCAGAAAAAACAAAAATAATTAGAATTATCGGCAATGTTATAAAGGATGTCGATGAAAAATCTTTAGAAAAACCTAAAAGTATAATGTCTTCTAATTAAAAATTAGGTTATTGACAAAACTAGATCTGAAGTTTTAGCTATTTTGAACTTGATCGATAAAATACAGTTAGGTCTAAAAAAATAATGCTACTAATTTATTTCTAAACGCTAGTTATTTTAGGAGGTGGATTTGATGATAAAAATATAGTTATCGCTAAATATGAAGATGATAGTTCTAGAAAAGCAACCTACAATCTAAAAATTCAAGTCTAATAAATTTCATTAACTTTTACGTATCTTAAGTAAGATTGTATATTTACTCTATATATACTATTAATTTTGAAAAGACAAGTCAACAATAATACCATTATAGCATTAGCAACTTCTTCTGGAGTTGGCGCAATTGCTATAATACGAATCTCTGGAGAAAATGCAATTACTATTGTAAATCAGTATTTTAAATCTAAATTTGGAAATAAAAATTTAACAAAAGTAAAATCACACACCATACATTTAGGTAATATTATTGATGGCAAAAAAATTATTGATCAAGTTTTAGTTTCTATTTTTAAAGCACCTCACTCCTACACTAGCGAAAATGTAGTCGAAATAAATTGCCATGGCTCTGTATATATTCAACAAGAAATTATACAACTATTTCTAAAAAACGGTGTAAGAAATGCAAATGCAGGAGAATTTACTTTACGTGCTTTTTTAAACGGAAAAATGGACTTAAGCCAGGCAGAAGCTGTAACTGACTTAATTGCAAGTAATAGCAAAGCATCCCACCAAATTGCATTACAACAAATGCGTGGTGGTTTTGCAAATGAAATTCAATTACTAAGACAAGAACTCTTAAATTTTGCGAGTTTAATAGAATTAGAATTAGATTTTGCAGAAGAAGATGTAGCCTTTGCAGATCAAACTCAATTTATTACTCTAGTTATCAAAATTACAGCGGTTTTAAAACAATTAATTGATAGTTTTGCTATTGGTAATGTGCTAAAGAACGGAATTTCAATAGTAATAGTTGGAGAGCCAAATGTTGGTAAATCTACATTGTTAAATGCTTTATTAAATGAAGAAAAAGCAATTGTTAGTGACATTGCTGGTACGACCAGAGATGCAATTGAAGATGTCTTAAATATTAACGGTATCACTTTTAGATTTATAGACACCGCAGGAATAAGAAGCACTAAAGATGTTATTGAAAATATTGGTATTCAAAAAACATATGAAAACATTACAAAAGCACAGTTGGTTTTGTTACTTATTGATGCTGTAAAAATAAAAAACAACGCTACAACTACTAGAGAAAAATTACAAAAAAAATATCCTAATAAAAAAATTATAACTATTATTAATAAAATTGATTTGTTAACAGCTATAGAAATTCAAAAATTAAAATTAAATATCCAAAACCCTATTTTAATTTCCTCCAAAGAAAAAATAGGTATCCATCAACTAAAAGAAGAGTTAACTAAACTAGCAAATATTGGCTCTCTAAGCAATAACCAAACTATCGTTAGTAATTCACGCCACTTTGAGGCCTTAAGCAATGCCCTAACTTCTATTAAAGAAGTACAAAAAGGAATTAATAACAATATATCATCCGATCTTTTTACAACTGATATTCGTAATGCATTACATCATCTTGGTCTTATCTCTGGTGAAGTTACAACCGAAGATTTATTAGGTAATATTTTTGCTAATTTCTGTATCGGAAAGTAACCAACACAAACAAAATAAATAAAAAACGACTAAAAACCCTACTGAAACACTTGTTTTAGTAGAGTTTTTCTTTTTCTGGAATGTCTTACCTTTGATGTGACGATTTTTTATAGCACATAAATTTATATATTTGAATTATGGCAAAAAAGAAGTATGACAATGAATTTAAGGTTATGATAGTAGAGTTATTACAATCAGGCATTAAGACACAACAAGTAAGTGATGAATAGATAGAAAGGTTGTAGGTTGGACGTTAAGTGAAGATATGACTACTGAAAATACTATTTTAAAAACTTGGATAAATGCTTCTAAAAACAGAAATATTGCTACTAGTTTTATTTTTCATTCAGGTATAAAAAAAAAGAACTACCTTTGATGCTATCAAATGATACTATCATAAAATGAAACCACCGTATAAAATAACTGATACAATACTACAATTAGTTGTAGATATATCCGAGAAATTAGGAGAAGTAAAGGCTACACACTTATACAAACCACCTACTGAATTACGAAAAAAGAACCGTATTAAAACAATACAATCTTCGTTAGAGATAGAAGGAAATACACTTACCGAAGAACAGATTACTGCTTTACTTGATAATAAACGAGTGTTAGCCCCTCAAAAAGATATAGTTGAGGTTCAAAATGCTATAAAAGTATATGAGCAATTAAACGCCTTTAATCCTAATAAATTAAAAGACTTAGAAAAAGCACACGGTTTGTTAATGCAGGGATTAATAGCAGAAGCAGGCAAATTACGATTAAAAAATGTAGGTATTGTAAAAGGGGCAAAAATTGAGCATATTGCACCAAACGGAAGTATGGTAAAAGGTTTAATGAATGATTTATTTAACTATTTAAAAACAGATAAAGATATACTACTTATAAAAAGCTGTGTGTTTCATTATGAATTAGAGTTTATACACCCTTTTATAGACGGAAACGGCAGAATGGGGAGATTATGGCAAACACTTATTTTAATGCAACAATACCCAGTATTTGAGTATTTACCAGTAGAATTATTAATAAAAGAAAATCAAGTAGCTTATTACAATGCATTGAGCAAATCCGATAAAACGGGTAATTCTACCCCTTTTATTACTTTTATGCTAAATATTATTTTACAAGCATTAAACAACCTATTGCAAACACAAAACCGAACACTAAAAGTACAGGATAGAGTAGCATTGTATAAAGATGTAGCACAACAAAAACATTTTACCCGTAAAGATTATTTAAACCATTTTAAGAAAATTGCTCAAGCAACAGCAAGTAGAGACCTTAAATGGGCGGTAGAACAAGATATTTTAGTTAAATTTGGCGAAAACAGATTAACAAAATACAAGTATAAAATGTAATTTATTTAGTAGTTCTGTTTGGAGATATTAGTAGTATAATTTGCTGTGTTTTACAAGTATATCTGTACCTTATTTGTACCTTTACACTATAACTACTAAATGACCATTTCAAAGAATTATCTAATATTGTATTACAATTAATTGACTTTCTACAATCTCAAAAAACGATTGTTCATCTAAGCAGAGAACAATGGATACCATTAATTATACAGGACAGCAATGGTTAAATGAAGTTACTATTTTTACAGGAGAAGAAGCCAGTAGCGTAGTAAAAAGGTTAGTGCTTATTCTGTATCGTATCACTATGATATTTACAGCACTTCGCAAATTTGAAAACGGAGATATGTCAGAAGAGGTAATCTTAGATGAATTACTTAAAAACCTACTGAATACCTTGCTTACACAACCAAGTTTTGGACATTATGAAAAAGTAAGCCAATAGTCTCAAAGTTTAAGTTTTGCAAACTTTGCACTTTTCACATTTAAACTTGTTCTTTTTTCTTTTGTTTTCATTACATTTGTTCTTTATTGACAAACCAATATAATATAAATACCTAAGTAATGAACAAATTCGGATATTTAATTCGTACTAACAGAGAGAAAGGAGAAATGCTTTTAAGGCATCTTTCGGCTCAATTAGATATTGATACAGCAATGTTGAGTAAAATTGAAAGAGGAGAAAAAATTGCTAAGAAAGAACACGTAAAACAGTTAGCCAAAATTTTCAAATTAGATTATAAGGAACTTATAGCATTATGGTTGGCAGATAAAGTATTCTTGTTAGTAGAAAATGAAGAACAAGCAATACAAGCCCTTAATATTGCAGAAAAAGAGATTACAAATAGTATAAAAAAGACTAAATGAACCACACACAACATAAAGCCATTGTAAATTTTATTTGGAGCATTGCAGATGATGTTTTAAGAGACGTTTACACAAGAGGTAAATACAGAGATATAATTCTACCTTTTACCGTATTAAGACGTTTAGATGCTATTTTAGAACCGAGCAAAGACAAGGTTTTAGAAATGCACCAAAAACTAAACGAAATGAAAATAGATAACCAAGCACCGCAATTAAGCAGAACAAGTGGTTATGTGTTTTATAACACGTCTAATTATACTTTTAAAAAATTACTAAACGAACCAAGTAATATCCGTCAGAATTTAGAAGTCTATTTAGATGGGTTTAGTATCAATGTACAAGATATTATCAGCAAGTTTAAACTACGTAATCAATTAGAAACTTTAGAAGAAGGAGATATTACTTTTGCTTTAATAGAAAAATTTTGTTCAAGTGATATAAATGTAAGTCCAGAGCCTACAACCGATAAAGACGGTAATACCGTTTTAGATGGACTATCTAATTTAGGAATGGGTTATGTGTTTGAAGAATTGATACGAAAGTTCAATGAAGAAAACAATGAAGAAGCAGGAGAACACTTTACACCAAGAGAGATAATACAATTAATGACCCATCTTATTTTTGAACCTGTAAAAGGGAAAATAAAAGACGGTACCTATTTAATTTATGACCCTGCCTGCGGTAGTGGTGGTATGCTTACTGAAGCAGAACATTTTGCAAAGCAAATAAATCCTAAAGCAACTTTTCATTTATACGGTCAAGAAGTAAATCCCGAAACTTATGCTATCTGTAAAGCAGATATGCTAATAAAAGATGAAGACCCAGAGAAAATTGCATACGGTTCTACATTAAGTAAAGATGGTTTTTCAAACATACAATAATAATTATTATGTTGCTGTTCCACCAGAACAAGTACAAATATTAAAGAAAATCAAAACAGGAACCAATAAAATAGACCAAGCCATAAGCAAACCCGAAAAAGAAATAGCGTTACTACAAGAATACCAAAAATCAATGATAGCAGAAGCGGTATTAGGTAAAGTAAGTATATAAAAAGCAACTGTTCGGAAATTCCGAACGGTTCAAAATTAAAAGAATGTCAGAAGAAAAAAACATATTGCCAAGTGATGAACTATCAGATTTCATTTTATATACAGCACCAAGTGGTGATGTAAAAGTAGAAATCTATGTTCAAAACGAAACCGTTTGGCTTACGCAACAAAAAATAGCAGACCTTTTTAATGTAGATAGAACAGTTGTTACCAAGCATCTTAAAAATATTTATACCGAAGGCGAATTAGAGAAAAACCCAACAAGTGCAAAATTTGCACAAGTTCAAAAAGAAGGAGAAAGAGACGTAAAACGTAATATCGAATTTTACAATCTTGATGCTATCATATCCGTAGGCTATAGAGTAAGCAGTTCCAAAGCAACACAATTTCGTATTTGGGCAACAAAAACGTTAAAAGAGTACATTATAAAAGGTTTTGCTATAGATGATGAACGCCTAAAACAAGGCAAAACACTCTTTGGTAAAGACTATTTCAAAGAATTACTTGAAAGAGTTCGTTCCATACGCGCCAGTGAACGCAGAATTTACCAACAAATAACCGATATTTTTGCCGAATGTAGTATAGATTATGATAAAAATGCAGACATCACAAGAAATTTCTATGCATCCGTTCAAAACAAGTTTCACTTTGCTATAACAGGCAAAACAGCAGCAGAAATAATCTACCTAAAAGCAGATAGCACCAAAGAACATATGGGCTTAACCACTTTTAAAAATGCACCAGATGGCAGAGTAATAAAAACCGATACCACTATTGCAAAAAACTACCTGCAAGAAAAACAGATAAAGCAATTAGAACGTACCGTAACAGGCTATTTTGATTATATAGAAGGCTTGATAGAAAGAGAAAACACCTTTACAATGCAAAGTCTTTCTCAAAGCGTAAACAAGTTTTTAGATTTTAACGAATACAAAATATTAGACGGCAAAGGTACTCGCTCACACAAACAAGCAGTAGCCAAAGCATCAAAAGAATACGACAAGTTCAATAGAACACAAAAAATAAACTCAGACTTTGATAAACATATTAAACAGTTGAGTAATAAAAATAAGAAATAAAACCATATCAAAATGGAAGATATTACAAATAACAATACAGAAGAAGAAAACATCAATGACGGTTTTATAGACGCAGGTGAATATGGTTCAGTTTCACGCTCTTTTTTATTTAACACGTTTTATTCGGAACTGATAAAGTATAAAAAAATCAAGTATGAATAAAATTATCAGTTTAGTGTTTCTTTTTAGTGTTTCCGTTTCATTTTCACAAATTAAAATCTGTCCTCCTTGCAATTTTAATGAAATAGATATAATAAAGAACAAAGAAAATTTATTAATGGCAGAAATAACAGAATATGAAACACAAGTTGGATTTGAAGACTTAGATAGTATTAGTAAAAGAGAATTTGTTATACTTAAAATAAAAATGAAATTTAATAGTAATAAGTTAATTGAATATAAAAAATTTGAATACAGTAATGGAGAAAATGATGATGAAATTCCTAAAACGCATACCCTTACTTATGAAAATAATCGAATTGCAAAAATAGAGTATGTTGCTTCTCCAGAATTTGCTTTTGAAAATAAAAGACAAATTTTCAAGTATACAAGTAATAATATTAGTAGATTTTTTTATGGGTATAATGATGATATGAATTTTAAAACTCGCAAAAGAGAAATCAAGGTTAAAACTAAATATGATGACCTAATTAGATATGAAATCCTAAATAATAGAATAGTTAAAGAGGTCACAAATTCAATTGGTATTAGTGGAATTATGAATGAAAAAACTCTAAAATACAATTCAAAAGGAGATGTGATTTTTAGAACTCATGTGGGTGTTGAAACTAAAACAAAATATAATTATGACTTTAGAAGTAATGTAATACGAAAACTTATAACAAATAATTACAATAAAGGAGGTGTGATTAAGTATCAATATGACATAAGTAATAATTTAATTGAAGAAAAATTTTATACTTTGAGGAATGTATTAACTGGAAAAAGGAATTATAAGTATGATAATACAGGATTAATTGAAGTTAAAAATTCGGGTAATGGTTTTGGTTTTGGTATGTTATATTTTGGTAATTCAATAACAAAATATAAAAATGACAAATTTGGAAATTGGATTAAAAAAATCACAATTGTTGATGATTTCCCAACAGATATGGTCATTCGACACTTTACCTATAGTCAAAGATAGCACTTATTTAGTGTTAATCAAAAAGGTTATCTTTGTATAAATAAAAAAGTTCTCAATGTTTTCGGCATATATCAATAAAGAAGGAAGGAAATTGAAAGTTGATATAAATAAATTTATCAATAATTATAAGCGAGATGGCTATGTAGCCTATTGTAATGTTTGTAATAATATTTTGAATGATAGAGCTGGTTCAAGCCTAACAACTAAGACTCATTTTTGGCACAATAATAATCCACATTGCCCAACAGTTAAAAATTTTAAATCAAGATACCAAAATCTAAAATTTAGATATTATCGCCTTGAGCAAAAGCAAAAAATTGTCAATTCCGTAAAAGAAAATTTATCAAATATTTATTTAGAATGCAAACATTTATGTAATAACTCACTTTATTATAACGAATTTCAAAACCTCCTTAAAATGGCAAGTGATAAAAGAGTCTGGGAATATGCCCATCTTGACTTAAAACATGTTCCTTATTGTTTACTTACTCTTAAATTAAAGTTTACTAATAAAGAAAATAAAGGTAGGTCACTCAATATGTTTTTTAGTTTTACCAATCAATATATTAGCGATACATTATGGATTGACTTTACTGCTCCTGTTGAATTAATTAAGTTTGAAGCAAATACTAAAGAGCTACTTCAAATTATAGAAATAAATGATAATTTCTTGAAATCTGATTTAAAGAATAAAGATAATTATTTAAAAAAATTATCTTTTTTATTAAAAGTAATTTATTAAATTTTAATTGATAAATAATTTTTATTCCGTTCACAGTAAAATGATGTAGATTTATCTATCTTTGACCGAGTGAATTTTAGTTTTTTTTACAATTAAAAGCAAGTAACAATCTACTTAATATGCGAAATAGAGAAACGGTTATTACCAACATCATTAGACACTTTGCCGTTCTTAAAGAAGAAGTTACTCTTAGAAGTAAAGTTAATCTTCAAGACATTAATATACACGCCGAACAATTTTATAAGATACTTTTAAATAATATTTTTGATTATAACCTTGAAAATATTAATATTGTTGAACAAAATGCTGCTGTAATAGATTTAGGCGATAAAGTAAATAAAATTGCTATTCAAGTAACATCTAATAATTCAAAAAAGAAAATAAAAGATACAGTTGATGCTTTTTGTAAAAAGAAATTATATGAAAATTATGACAGCCTCAAAATATTAATAATTAAAGATAAAACGCCAAGAACAGATGTTATTGGTAATAGTAATTTCTCTTTTGATATGAGAAAAGATGTTATAGATATAAGGAATATAATAACCCAAATTCAAGATATAGATGATTTAGACAGGATAAGAGAAATTGAAAACTGGTTAAATGATGAATTAGTTCAAAAGTATTATAAAGCAAGAACAGAGTCTAAATCAAACGAAGTAGAAACATTGATTTATTTGATTGATTTTATTAGTGATGAAGATAATCACAAAGTATTTGAGGCTGAAGATAAACCAGACCCAGAATTTAAAATTGAAAATAGATTTAAGGATTATGCCGACTTTTTAAAAAACCTATACGGAGAATTGTATATTGATTATGCTTATGCCTTAAGTATTGCTGAGAATAACTCAGACATATCGTCTGTCAAAATTAGAAAAATAGGAACTTACCTTAAAGATGTAAGCGATAAATATTTAAAAAGTAGTGATAATGACCCTGAAAATGCTTTGAATAATCTATCTGATTTTTTTAAAACATTATTTATAAAAGGTAATTTGCCTTTTGATGAAATGGCTATAAAATTTTATTTAATACACCAACTAATTAGATGTAACGTATTTCCAAATTAATTATGAGTTTAATTTCCAAAGATGAAAATATTAAAAATTCGATAGTATACATTGGGTATATTATTCTAAAAGAATTGAGTTTGAGAAAAGATAAAAAAATGTCTATTTATGATGTTGCAAGTCTTTTAAAAAAAAATGATTTACTAAATGGAGAACAACTTAATTATTCTTTAATGTTCTTATATGCTACAGATATTGTTGATTTTGACGAACCTTATATTTTTTCAAAATGATACGACTAAGAAAATTATATACTTACCCTGAAATAATTAAACCGGTTCAATTTGAAGATGGCTTAAATTTTATTTTAGGTGAAACAGACAAAACATCAAATAAAACAAATGGTGTCGGTAAGTCAATGGCAATAGAGTTTATTAATTTTTGCTTGTTAAGGAGTAAAACAGGTAGCAGGGTATTAAAAATTCCGAAAAATGTTTTAGATTCTGACACACAAATTTGTCTAGATATTGAAATTAATAACAAATCTTTAACAATTATAAGAAACACTAAAAATCCTGATAGTCCAAAATTATTAATAAATGATAATGAAGTTAAATTTGATAGTATTAGTAATGCTTTAAAATATCTAAATGATTTATATTACACCAAAGACCCTAACATAAACCTAAATCCATCTTTTAGAGAATTAATAAACCCATCAATTAGAGATGAAAGGTCTGAATTTAAAGATATTGTTGGTTATTTTGACACTAAAAGAAGAATTCTTGCTGACTATACGCCGACTCTTTATATGCTTGATTTTGATATTGCAGCGTACAGATTAGCACAATCAACAATAAAGGAGATTGATAAACTTACAGGGATAATTAGTGATTTAAAAAAGGGGCTTACTCAAAACAGCCTTAAAAAATTAAGTCGAGTTAGAGCAGAAGTTAATTCACTTGATGGGGAACTTAAAAAATTGGAGAGTGAATTAGAGGAGTTAAAAACGTACGAATCATTTGAAACAATCGAAGATGAACTCATTAACCTAAATTTAGTTATCAGTGAATTACGTTCGCAACAAACATATTTAAAATATAGTATTAAAAAAATACGTTCACTTCCTAAAATCGAAAAAATTAATGAGGATGATGTTTTATTTGTTTATAAACAATTTAAAAAAGGATTAGGTAGCCAATTAAAAAAATCATTCGAACAAGTAAATAGTTTCAAAGAAAAAATAGAAAATTTTCAAAATCAGATTATCAATGAAAAGTTAAAAACATTACTTTCTCAACATAAAAAAGTTAATAAAAAAATAAAAACCTTAGATGATGAAAGGTCAAGTATCATGAAAGTATTTGACAAGCAAGGTATTTTTAAAAATCTAAAGCAAAGTTTATCAATATATCATCAAAAGAGTGAGTCATCAAGTCTTATTAGAACACAATTGAAGAGATACGATTCTAATGTTAAAGAAAAAAACACCTTAAAATCAAACAAATCAAACCTTGTAACAAGGATTGACAAATCAATTGTTAGTAATGAAATTAAAATCAAAAGTTTTAACACAACAATTTCAGACATTCATGAATCTTTAATGGGAAATAGCAGGTGTTCTTTTGATATAGTTGCAATAAATAAAGATACTTATAAAGATATTGTAAAATTCAATATGACTATTGATTATGGTGGTAGTCATAGTGTAGAAAGGACAAAAGTTTTTATCTATGATATGGCTTTATTGTTTAATGAATACACTAAGATTAAGCACCCTAATTTTTTAGTTCATGATAACATATTTGATGTAGACCAAGATACTTTATTGAGAAGTTTAAATTTTTTATATTCTATTGAAGACACTAAGTCTTTTCAATATATTCTAACATTAAATAGCGATAAATTAAATGATGAGTCTATTAAAGTTTTAAACTTTGACATACAGGATTATGCAAAAGCAATTTACACAAAATCTAATAGATTCATTTTAGGAGATAAGTACTCTGAAATCTAAGTTATATCAAAAGATGATATTACTGTGTATTTTTCAATAAAACAGCCATATTTGTACCCTATTTGTACCTTTATAATATAACTAATTGAAAATCAATATAAATTACTTTATGTATCGAAAAGTAACCAATAAAGAATAATAAAACAATAAACAAAACCATTATTCTCAAATATTATTTTAAATGAATTAGATAAATAACTGACAAAAAGAGGTTTACGTTTTATAAGATATGCCGATTGACTGTAGAATCATTTTTTATTAGTACAAGGAGATTATTGTTCAAGGCAGAAGTTTAACTGCTGTTTGTAAGTAAATCAAGTTGATTGAGCGTACTATTTTTTAAGTGTTTTCATCATAAACTCATCTAGTTCTACCATTTGTGTGTAACCTAACTTTTTACCAGATTGCCCAACAAAATAAAGTATTATCCAAAATATGGGTAAACCAATTAACATATATTTATAAAACTGAAAGTCTTTTTCTAAACTCCAATTTACATAAAACATAACAAAAAATACTATAAAAGCAACTGCTACTACAAAGTGAATAAACATAAAAAATGTCCAAACTTGTGGTTTTGGTCCTAAAATACCTTTTACAACTGTTTTGTTATTCTCTCCTTTAATAACTTCTACTTGTAATTGTGGCGACCAAAAATGTGCTTCTTCTAACGGGACATCTAAAAACACATAGTTGCCAGATAGTTTTGAGCAATATTTACAAGTTCTATCTTCTAAATTAGTTTTAAATTTATTTAATATTTCTTCAGGAGTTTCATCAAACTCCATTTTAAAACGAGGTTTTAATAGAATTTTATTAATTTCATTTCCGTGAATTGGTTGGTTCATTTTTAGTATTAAATTTAGAATTTCGCTATAGTCGTTTTGCGTCTTTAACTTTCTGTTTTAACAGTGCGATTTCAATAACTTCTTTCATTTCAATTACATAATGAAATTTTAGACCTTTAAGATATTTTTTATTAATTTCGTCAATATCTTTTTTATTTTCTGCACAAAGAATAATTTCTCTAATATTAGCACGTTTAGCTGCTAAAATTTTTTCTTTTAATCCGCCAACAGGTAAAACCTTACCTCTTAAAGTAATTTCGCCAGTCATCGCTAGTTTAGATTTCACTTTACGTTGCGTAAGACTAGAAACTAAGGAAGTTAGCATAGCAATACCAGCACTTGGTCCATCTTTTGGTGTTGCACCTTCGGGTACATGAATATGTACTTTGTTTTTAGCTAAAACTTTTTCCTTTACGCCTAGTTTATCTGCATTTGCCATAATATATTCCATTGCAATAGTAGCCGATTCTTTCATTACTTTACCTAAATTACCAGTTAAAGTAAGTCCTTTACCTTTAGAGATAATAGATTCAATAAATAAAATATCGCCACCAACTTGAGTCCAAGCTAAACCAGTTACTACGCCAGCAGTTTCATTATTTTCATACTTACTACCTTCTAAACGTGCGATACCTAATATTTTCTCTAAATCTATAATTTTAATTATTGGGTCAAAATCTTCTTCCATAACAATGCATTTTGCAATATAACGTACCGTTTTTGCTAGCATTTTATCTAGCCCACGAACACCAGACTCTTTAGTATAACCAACAATAATTTGTTCAATTACAGGTTTACTTAGACGAATGTCTTTTGTTTTTATTCCGTGATTTTCTATTTGTTTTGGCAATAAATGACGTTTTGCAATTTCAATTTTTTCTTCTACGGTATAGCCATGTACATTAATAATTTCCATTCTATCACGTAATGCCCAAGGTATTGTAGATAAACTGTTTGCTGTAGCGATAAATAACACTTTCGACAAATCATAATCTACATCTAAAAAATTATCGTGAAATGTGGTGTTTTGTTCTGGATCTAAAACCTCTAGCATTGCTGCAGAAGGGTCACCATGGCCAGAGTTACTTAATTTATCAATCTCATCTAATACAAGTACAGGGTTAGAGGTTTGTACCTTTTTTAAACTTTGAATAATTCGCCCTGGCATTGCTCCAATATAAGTTCTACGGTGTCCTCTAATTTCGGATTCATCTCTTAAACCACCAAGAGATATGCGTACATACTTTCTGCCTATAGCTTCTGCAATAGATTTACCTAAAGAAGTTTTACCGACACCAGGAGGTCCATAAAGGCATAAAATTGGCGATTTCATATCGTTTTTTAATTTTAAAACAGCCAAATATTCTATGATTCTATCTTTTACTTTTTCTAGTCCAAAATGATCTCTATTTAATACTTTAGAGGCACGTTTTAAGTTGAATTTATCTTTGCTAAATTCGTTCCAAGGTAATTCTAAAAATAAATCTAAATAATTACGCTGTACTGAATATTCAGCAACTTGTGGATTCATTCTTTGTAATCTAGCTAGTTCTTTATTAAAGATTTCACCAACTTCTTTATGCCATTTTTTATGTTTTGCTTTTACACGCATTTCATCTAATTCTTCATCGTGTGAAGCACCACCTAATTCTTCTTGAATGGTTTTCATTTGTTGATGTAAGAAATATTCACGTTGTTGTTGATCCATATCTTCGCGAACTTTAGACTGTATGTCATTACGTAATTCTAAACGTTGTAGTTCTGAATTCATTTTTTTTAAAGTCGCTAAAGCACGATCTTTTAGACCTCTAATATTTAAAAGTTCTTGTTTTTCAAAAACATCTAAATTCATATTAGAAGAAACAAAATCTATTAAAAAGGAATCTGATTTTATACTTTTAATAGCAAAAGTAGCTTCTGATGGTAAATTAGGGTTTTCTTTAATAATTCGAATCGCTAAATCTCTAACCGATTTAATAATCTCGTTAAACTCTTTATCTTGATTTTGAAATTCGCTTTCTTGAAATTCTTTTGTAGTTGCCTTGATGTATGGTTCATTTTGTATAAACGTATCTACTTCAAAACGTTTTTGACCCTGTATAACAACCATAGTATTTCCATCGGGCATTTTTAGCATTTTCAAAATCTTAGCAACCGTTCCAACGGTATGAATATCATCAAATGTGGGCACTTCAATCTCTTCATTTTTTTGAGAAACAACACCAATGATTTTATCACCTTTATTCGCATCTTTTATTAATTTTATAGAAGCATCACGACCAGCAGTAATTGGTATTACTACGCCAGGAAATAAAACAGTATTTCTCAAAGGCAATATTGCCAATACTTTTGGCACTTCTTCTTTACTCATTTTCTTTTCATCTTCAGGTGACATTAACGGTATTAACTCCGCATCTTCATCTAAAAAATTCTGTAATGACAGGTTGTCTAATATTTTTATTTTAGGGTTGCTCATAGTGTGTTTTACGTCATTATGACATTGTATCGTTGTTTATAAGCCAAAATCAATTCCATTAAAAGATTTTTGGCATTGATAATCAGATAGTTGTATCGTATTAATTTTAATATAATCATAAAGTTCAATTGTTATGCCAAATTTGAACTATCTTTAAAGGTAATTATTCCTTACAATTTGAGTAAATATATTATTTTCACACTAACAGCGTCCTAAATGTTTTAAAGTAAGTTAAAAAAAGAGAAAGAATTTTAAGTATCTCAAATTATCTTTGAGTTGTACAATATAAATACTCTCTTATGTCAAAGATAACTTTATTTGAGCACAGTTCTTTGTTAGCAACTGGGCTTTTATTTTTATATACTTAATTTTTTGTGTGCTTTTTTAAAAATCAGCCAATTACATGAAACAGAAATAATTAAACTAAGTATATGGCAGTTCAGCTAAAACTGTTATTTTTACTTCTTTTGGGTATATTTTTAAATACTCATCTTCTTTTTTAGGTAATTGAGCTGATATTTTTCACCTTTAATTTCCGTTTCTATCTTCAACAACTTTATCTGCTTCAAAATCACCACGGTTTTGCCAGGCGCAAATTTATGATTTACTCTTCCAGTTAAATCTACGATGTCTTTTTTATCACCGTCTTCATTATAAGTTATTAAATGTCTAATTTTTTATAACAAACTAAACCTGTAAAATACCTAAATTAAAAGTCTTAGTGATGGGCGCATGGTTAGCAGCTTCAATTCCCATAGAAACCCATTTTCTGGTATCTAACGGATTTATAATTGCATCTGTCCAAATTCTAGCAGCAGCATAATAAGGTGAGATTTGTTCATCATATTTAGATTTAATTTTATTAAATAATTCTTCTTCTTGTTTTTTACTAAGGCTTTCTCCTTTTTTCTTTAAGGAAGCCGTTTCAATTTGCAGTAAAACTTTTGCAGCTGAAGCGCCACTCATAACAGCTAAATTAGCCGAAGGCCAAGCAACAATTAGTCTAGGGTCATAAGCTTTACCGCACATAGCGTAATTACCAGCACCGTAAGAGTTACCAATAATAATAGTAAACTTAGGCACAACTGAATTACTAACAGCATTAACCATTTTTGCACCATCTTTAATAATGCCAGCATGTTCTACTTTGCTACCAACCATAAAACCAGTAACATCTTGTAAAAATACTAAAGGTATTTTCTTTTGATTACAATTTGCCATAAATCGAGTTGCTTTATCGGCACTTTCATTATAAATAACACCACCAAATTGCATTTCTCCTTTTGCATTTTTAACCATTTTGCGTTGATTTGCAACAATACCAACTGCCCAACCATCTATTCTAGCATAGCCACAGATTATTGTTTTTCCATAAGCGGCTTTGTACTCTTCTAGTTCAGAATTATCAATCAAACGTTTTATGATTTCTTTCATATCATAAGGTTCGTGACGTAATTTTGGTAATATTCCAAAAATTTCTTGCGCTTTTAATTTTGGTTTATTAGATTTTATTCTGTTAAAGCCTGCTTTTTCAAAAGCGCCTATTTTACGCACAATATTTTTAATTTTATCTAGTGCATCTTTATCATTTTTGGCTTTGTAATCTGCAACGCCAGAAATAGTATTATGAGTTGTTGCGCCACCAAGCGTTTCGTTATCAATACTTTCACCAATAGCTGCTTTTACTAAATAACTACCTGCCAAAAATATACTCGAAGTTTTATCAACCATAATAGTTTCATCGCTCATAATTGGTAGATATGCACCGCCAGCAACGCAAGGTCCCATTACTGCAGAAATTTGCGTAATACCTATACTACTCATTTGTGCATTATTTCTAAAAATACGTCCGAAATGTTCTTTATCAGGAAAAATTTCATCTTGCATTGGTAAATAAACACCAGCACTATCAACCAAATAAATAATTGGTAATCGGTTTTCCAAAGCAATCTCTTGAGCTCTTAAATTTTTTTTTCCAGTAATGGGAAACCAAGCGCCTGCTTTTACAGTTGCATCATTAGCAACAACAATACATTGTTTACCTGAAATATACCCAATTTTTACCACCACACCTCCAGAAGGGCAACCACCGTGTTCTGCATACATTCCTTCGCCAGCAAATGCAGCTATTTCAATGGTGTTCTTAATTTCATCAAAAAGATAAGATAAACGTTCTCTTGCAGACATTTTACCTTTTGCACGATGTTTTTCTAAACGCTTATCACCACCACCTTTATAGACTTTTAATAACCTTTTATTAAGTTCACTTAATTGTAACTTATTGTAATCTTCGTTTTTATTAAATTTAATATCCATTTTTTAAATTATGTAGCAAATTTAATTAAAAATTTGAAATTATTTATATAAATACGATTAGTTATTTATTTAATTTTAGCAACCAATTTAAAATTTAAATAAATTTTATCTTTAGACTATATAATTTTAAAACAGAAAAACTTTATCTTCGCAATTCAAAAATCTAATTAATTATGTCAGATGATAAAAAAGTAATATTTTCAATGTCCGCTTTGAGCAAAAGTTATGATGGTGGAAACAAACAAGTATTAAAAAATATCTATTTAAGTTTTTTTTATGGTGCCAAAATCGGAATTTTAGGTTTAAATGGTTCTGGTAAATCAACTTTATTAAAAGTTATTGCTGGTATCGAAAAAAATTACCAAGGCGATGTTACATTTGCACCAGGTTATACCGTTGGTTATTTATCGCAAGAACCAGATTTAGATGAAGAAAAAACAGTTATAGATATTGTAAAAGAAGGAGTTGCAGAGACTGTTGCTGTATTAGATTCGTATCATAAAATAAACGATATGTTTGGTTTAGAAGAGGTCTATAGCGATGCAGATAAGATGGAAAAATTAATGAATCAACAGGCTATTTTACAAGATAAAATAGATGCAATGGATGCTTGGGAACTAGATACTAAACTAGAGATTGCTATGGACGCGTTGCGAACACCAACAGGAGATACACCAATTA
This sequence comes from Flavobacteriaceae bacterium, assembly GCA_021648755.1. Taxonomy (GTDB): domain Bacteria; phylum Bacteroidota; class Bacteroidia; order Flavobacteriales; family Flavobacteriaceae; genus S010-17. The sequence goes on from JAKISG010000009.1 coordinate 42,709, forward strand.
AAAATTTATCTGGTGGTGAACGTAGAAGAGTCGCTTTATGCCGGTTATTATTACAACAACCAAATGTTTTATTATTAGATGAGCCAACTAACCATTTAGATGCAGAATCAGTACATTGGTTAGAGCATCATTTGGCACAATATAAAGGGACTGTAATAGCAGTAACACATGATCGATATTTTTTAGATAATGTTGCTGGTTGGATTTTAGAATTAGATAGAGGTGAGGGTATTCCTTGGAAAGGAAATTATTCTTCTTGGTTAGCACAAAAGACAGATAGAATGGCGAAAGAAGAAAAACAAGAATCTAAACGTCAAAAAACATTAAGACGCGAATTAGAATGGGTTCGACAAGGAGCAAAAGGTCGCCAGTCTAAGTCAAAAGCAAGGTTAAGTAGTTATGAAAAGTTACTGAATCAAGATCAAAAACAGGTAGAAGAAAAATTAGAAATTTATATACCAAATGGTCCAAGGCTAGGAACAAATGTAATTGATGCAAATGGCGTTTCGAAAGCCTATGGAGAAAAATTATTATATGATGCTTTAAACTTTTCATTACCTCCAAACGGAATAGTTGGTATTATTGGTCCAAATGGAGCAGGAAAAACTACTATTTTTAAGATGATAATGGGAGAAGAAGAACCAGATAAAGGAGAATTTAAAGTAGGTGAAACTGTAAAAATAGCCTATGTAGATCAACGACACTCCAACATAGATTCTGAAAAAACGATTTGGGAAAATTTTGCAGACAGCCAAGAACAAATAATGATGGGTGGAAAAATGGTAAACTCACGCGCATATTTAAGTCGTTTTAATTTTTCAGGCTCTGAGCAAAATAAAAAAGTAGCTATGCTTTCTGGAGGAGAAAGAAATCGGTTACATTTGGCAATGACACTTAAAGAAGAAGGTAACGTTTTATTATTAGATGAACCAACAAATGATTTAGATGTAAATACATTAAGGGCATTAGAAGAAGGTCTAGAAAATTTTGCAGGTTGCGCAGTAGTAATATCACACGACAGATGGTTTTTAGATAGAATATGTACACATATTTTGGCTTTTGAAGGCGAAAGTAATGTATATTATTTTGAAGGAAGCTTTACAGAATACGAAGCAAATAAAAAGAAACGTCTTGGCGGTGATTTAATGCCCAAACGCATAAAATACCGTAAGTTAATTCGATAGCTTTAAACCAAACAGCTTAAACTAAATTAAGTACATTTTATGAAAAAAAACTTAAGCATTACAGCCATTTTAGGATTTTTAGCCATTTTATTAGGTGCTTTTGGAGCACATGCCTTAAAAGAAAAATTAGGAACTGACCAATTAAAAGCATTTGAAACAGGAGTTAGGTATCAAATGTATCATGTAGTTGTACTTTTATTTGTTAATACATACCCAAACTTCACTAACAAAACAAAAAATACAATTAGTATTTTATTCTTTATCGGAATTTTATTTTTCTCTGGTTCATTATACTTATTAACAACTAAAGTTATTATCTCAAAAATATTAGGTTTAATTACACCAATTGGAGGCTTGTTTTTAATGCTTGGCTGGCTCTTTTTATTTTATAATTTTTCAAAAAAAAGAAAAAATTTTTAGTTAATAAAATATAAAAAAAAAAACACCCTTTTTAAAATATAATCTAAATTTGCAATATATAAACAATACTTCTAAAATATATGAATGCCAAAAACGATATTATAGCGAAATCAATTTCGTTAAGCGAATATGGAATAAATAATTCAAGTATAAAAAGAAACCTTAGTGCCAATGAATTAATACAAATTTGTATTGACAAAAACATTGGCAAAATAGCCGACAATGGTGCTTTAGCAGTAAATACTGGTGAATTTACAGGTAGGTCTCCAAAAGATCGTTTTATAGTAAAAGACGACATTACCAAAGATTTAGTTTGGTGGGACGGTAATATAAACTTACCTTTTGACGAAACTAAATTTGACAAACTCTATGATAAGGTTACTACTTACCTTTCTACAAAAGAATTATATGTACGTGATGCTTTTGCAGGTGCAGATAATACAAATAAATTAGCCTTAAGAGTCATTACTGAATTACCTTGGGTTAGTTTATTTGCATACAATATGTTCCTTAGACCAACCGAGAAAGAATTGATTAACTTTGATGCTGAGTGGGTTGTGTTACAAGCGCCTTCGTTTATGGCTGTAGCCGATCAAGACGGTACAAGACAACATAATTTTAGTATTTTAAGTTTTAAGCGTAAAGTTATCTTGATAGGAGGCTCAGGTTATACTGGCGAAGTTAAAAAAGGGATTTTTTCTGCTTTAAATTTTATTCTTCCTGTATTTAAAAATGTTTTTCCGATGCATTGCTCGTCTAATATTGGTAAAAATGGGGAAACTGCTATATTTTTTGGATTATCAGGAACTGGTAAAACAACATTATCCGCAGATGTACACCGCAAATTAATTGGCGATGATGAGCATGGTTGGACAGCAACTAATGAAATTTTTAATTTTGAAGGTGGTTGCTATGCAAAAGTAATTGACTTATCTGCTAAAAATGAACCAGAAATATATGCTGCAATTAAAAAAGGAGCATTATTAGAAAATGTAATTTTTAAACAAGGTACTAACGAGGTTGATTATAAAGATGTTTCTATAACACAAAACACAAGAGTTAGTTATCCTATTGACCATATTGAAAATATACAAGTTCCATCTATTGGTAAAAATCCTAAAAATATATTCTTTTTAACTGCCGATGCTTTTGGCGTGTTGCCTCCAATTTCTAAATTAACTCCAGGTCAAGCAGCTTATCATTTCATTTCTGGTTATACTGCAAAAGTTGCTGGTACCGAAGCAGGCGTTACGAAACCTATACCTTCATTTTCTGCTTGTTTTGGAGCACCATTCATGCCTTTGCACCCTGCAAAATATGCTATGATGTTAAGTAAAAAAATAGCAAAACATAAAGTCAACGTTTGGCTAGTTAATACTGGCTGGACAGGTGGCCCTTATGGAGTTGGAAACAGAATAAAACTAAAATACACAAGAGCAATGATTAATGCCGCTTTAGATGGTAAATTAGACCATGTTTCATTTGTTGAACACTCTATTTTTAAACTAGCAATGCCTACTTCTTGTGAAAATGTACCAACCGAAGTCTTAAACCCTAAAAATACTTGGGCAGACAAAAAAGCATATGATAAAAAAGCAAGACATCTTGCCAAATTTTTTCACGAAAACTTTAAAACTTTTGAAGCAGGTGCTAATAAAGAAATTTTAGAAGGAGCCCCCGATTATAAAAAGTAAAAACGTTGCTTAAACCTCTTTACTTTTTACCTATCTTAGCAGTATGATTAAGGTAGTTATACTCGGTAGTGGAAATGTTGCAATACATTTAACAAAAGCATTTCTTAAAAGTAAGAAAATTAAAGTTATTCAAGTGTATTCTCGTAAGAATAATCCTATATTTTTTATAAAAAAAAATATTGAAATTACAAATCAATTAAACAAATTGAAAGATGCTACTTTGTATATTATTGCTATTTCAGACGATTCAATTTCTAGGTTTTCAAAACAATTAAATTTGAACAATAAATTAGTTGTACATACTTCTGGTTCAATGGCTTTGCAAGACTTACAATGTAATGCTAGAAAAGGTGTTTTTTATCCGTTACAAACCTTAAGTAAAAATGCTAAAGTTAGTTTTAAAAAAATTCCTATTTGTCTAGAGTCTGAAAATGAAAAAGACTATAAATTATTAGAAAAAATAGCAAATTCTATTTCCACAAAAGTATATAAAGTAAATTCTGAACAAAGAAAATATTTACACTTAGCGGCAGTTTTTGTGAATAATTTTACAAATCATTTATATAAAATAGGTCATGATATATGTACTGAAAAAGAAGTGTCATTTGCAATATTAAAACCACTAATACAAGAAACTGCCAAAAAAATAAAACACCTTTCTCCAAGTAAGGCACAAACAGGACCTGCAAAAAGAAAAGATATAAAAACAATCAAAAATCATTTAAATTTATTAAATAAGAAACAACAAGAAATATATAAATTATTAACAAAATCAATTTCTCACCTGCCGATTTTATAAGTGTTTAGAAGTCTATATTTTTAAACCCAAATAGCAATACCAAGTCTATTTTTATTCTACTTTAATAAAATCGGTATAATAAAATTCTAAGTGTTTACCATTAATAACTTCGTTAGTAGCGTATTTAATTCTTAAGGCTGTATCATTATCGTTAAATGTAAAAACGGGCATAATCTCTTTAGTAAAATTAACATTATCTACCTCACAGGTATAAGAGGTAATGATTCTATATTCTTTATTTATTTCTTCCCATTTTCCAAGAGTAAATGTAGGTCTTGTTTTTTCAATACAAACTTCATTTACTTCATCGGTAAAGAATTCTGTAATTAATAGCGTTCCATTTTCTAAAAAATTAAAACTACTTTTTTGAGCACATTCATTGTAAGCATTCTCACTTGTAGTTTGATCAGTATAGATTTCTCCTTCTTTTATTGGTTTCCAAATCCCGACAACATGATTTAGAACTTTCGACTCTTCATTGCTATCTTTTGAACATGATTCAAAAATGAGAAGCCCAATTAGAAGTCCAATAATTATTTTTAATTTTTTTATTTTCATACCTTAATTTTTTACTTTAATTAAATGTTTATTTTTTTTAATTAAAATCATAACCTCTTTAAATAGTTCTAAATACCTTTAAAGTGTTTTTTAAAAACTTCTAAACCACTTGCGCTACCAGTAATACTCAGATTATCTCTAGTAAAATAATCAATACTACTATTTTGAATTTGATTAATTTCAATTTTAAATTTTTTTTCATTAACATGCTCAGAAGTAATTAATTTTAAATTATGAATATGAATATTATTTGTTGCACTATCCTCGGATTTTCGTATGATTATGGCTTTAGTTGTTGTGTTTAGAGTGTTGTCTACAATGGTAATATCTACTGCGCTAAGGTTTTTAACTCCTACAATATTTATAAAAGGAGTAATGTTACCACCTGTTGCTCTAATATCTCTTAAATTTACATTTGTAGAATTGAGAATATATAATGGAGGAAAATCTGTTTTTTTTAATCTTATATTGTTTAATTTAATTCCAGTACTATTGTGAATAATACAACCATACCTCTGTGTATTATCTACTTCAACATCTGTTATTGAAATATTTTTTACATAATGTATATTGATACCGTATCTATTATCACGATCAGGCGGATAGTGCCCTGTGCGAGTAATTTTTCCTGAAAACACTTGAACATTTTCTGTAATTCTAGTTTCATAATAACGGTCCTCTACAATTTGTAAGCCATTAGTAGAGGTTCTATCAATAAAAAAATCTTTTAAGATGCCATTTCGAGCTCCTATTAAACCGATACCACGAGCCATAGAACCATATACTTTAATTTTTTCTAAAAGAAAATTTGAAGATTCAGGACCGCTTTTATAATCAACAATCGCAACACCATCATCTCCAGTATGCTTTGTTTCTAAGTTATAGGCAGTAATATTTGAGGTATTTGCATAATGTATTCCGTCTGCTAAAGAGCCTTCTACATATAAATCTTTTGTAGTAACACCATCGCATTTACTAAAATGAAACCCAGCTCCTGGCGCATAATATAAAGAAGAACGTAGTACTTCTACATTTGTTGAGTTCCCTATCAATAAACCTGCACCCCAATGACTGCGTTCTGCCTCTGGATTTTGTACATGTATGAATTTAATATCAGATATTTTTATACTATTTGAATTAAAAATTCGCATTCCGCCTTCTAACCCATCTATAAATTTAAATACAGTTTGTCCATAAGTGCTACCTTGTATATTTACATCATGATCATCTATCCTAAATGGATTTTCTAATTCAAAAGTACCAGATCTACATTTAATTATATAACCATCACTGATGAACTGTATAAGTTCTGCTGTCTGTTGTGTTGCATTACCCATTGTAGCATCGCTTGGCCAAGTAATTTCTTGATTTTTGCTAGAGTTATTGGCAACTGTATTAATTACGATACTAGTAATTAATAATATGATTTTGAGGGAATTTTTCATATTAGTCTATTTTACTAAGTTATATACTTACTTACTTATAATTGTAACTGGTAAATATAAAATATTATTCTAACATACAGAAAGTTTAGCACAAATATTATTAGGTATAAAATTGATTTAAATAAGCAGATTTTAGTAAAAAAAGTGACTTTATCTACAAGCCTCTTTCTTTTTGAATAGTTTCGTAAGCTTCTTGTATTTGTCTAAATTTTTCTGTAGCACCTTTTATGTGTTCTTCACCTAAATGTTTTAATTTATCTGGGTGGTGTTTTTTTACCATTTTTCTATAGGCTTTTTTAACTTCAATATCTGTAGCGTTTTTGTCGATTTCTAAAATTTTATAAGCATTTAATGTAACATCATAAAACATTGCTTTGATAGATTCAAAATCTAGTTGACTAACATATAAATAACCAGAAATTTTTCTAATTTCTTCAATTTCTATTTCATGTACTTCTCCATCTGATTTAGCGATACCAAATAAAAAATGAACCAATTGCAATCTAGATGAATGGTTCATATGTTCCCTAATTTGCGCACAAATTTTAGTGGTTGCTATTTTTTTCTTTAAGACACCATTAAATAATTTAAATGCATTTTCGGCACGTTTATCTCCATACATGTCTACAAAATACTTACGAACATAATCTAATTCATTTTTTTTAACATGACCATCTGCTTTGATAACAACAGCAGATAGAATTAAAAAACTCAATTCAAAATCGCCTGATTTTGTATAATTTACCTTTGATTTTCTTTTAGAGTTGTATGCTATTTTTTTTTGATTTTTATTTGCAGAACTAACTGCTGAACCTAAAAACATTCCTATTATTGCACCTATTGGACCACCAAAGGCCCAGCCTAAGCCTGCGCCTAACCATTTTGCGTAATCTGCCATTCTTTTATTTATTTAGCGTAATTTGTTATTAATTTAATAAGTCTCTAAAAATAGACCTTTTTTTACGGTATCAAAAATACATTTTTCTAAGTAAAATTAAATTTGATTTAAAATATTTTTCTTATCATACGTAGTTTGTGTGTGTGCCTATTTGTTTCTTCATTATAAATGCCACTTTGGTCTAAACGGTCTAAGCGCACTTTGCCACTTGCATGAATTATATAGTTATTTGTTAAAATAATACCAACGTGAATAATATTACCTTCGTCATTATCAAAAAAGGCTAAATCTCCAGGCTCACTTTCTTCAATAAAACTCAAAATACTACCTTGTTTTGCTTGTTGCGAAGCATCTCTGAATAATTTATAACCATTCATTCTATATACTATTTGTGTAAAGCCAGAGCAGTCAATACCAAATGGAGATTTTCCTCCCCAAAGATATGGCGTATTGAGATAAACAAATGCAGTTTCGATAATTTCGTTTTTTAAAAGGCTTCCTTTTTTTATAATTCCATCAAATTTATATTCAGTGTCATTTATATAAAACGTATTATTTTTATAATTTGGTAAAATAGAGCCAATTGATAAAGAAATTAAATTAGTATTTTTAGTCGTTGCAAAGTTCAATAGTTCATTTGAAAAAACGACATTGCTTTCTTGCAATTTATTAAAAGTATTTTCAGTAATTTTTTCTACTTGCTTCTCATCAACCCAACCTTGATAACTATCAAATGCTAATTTGACATATAACCATTGCTTTTTTTGTTCTAAAACTTTAAAGTGTTCACCAAAGAGTAATTGAGAAACCATTTCGCTTTTATCGCTCGGTTCTGCACGTAAAGGAATTGTATTAAGATTACAAATACCGAATTTCATATTATGCTTAAATTTTTTCAATCACAATTGCACTTGCACCACCACCGCCATTGCAAATTGCAGCCGCACCAATTTTTGCATTATTTTGAGTTAAAACATTTAGTAAAGTTACAATTATTCTAGAGCCAGAACTTCCTAAAGGGTGACCTAAAGAAACTGCGCCACCATTTACATTTACTTTATTAGCATCTAGTCCTAAAATTTTCATATTTGCCAGTCCAACAACAGAAAATGCTTCATTAAATTCAAAATATTCTACTTCGTCTAAGTTGATATTTGCTTTATGTAAAGCTTTTGGTAAAGCTTTTGCTGGTGCAGTAGTAAAAAGTTCTGGTTCTTGTGCCGCATCAGCATACCCTCTAATAATCGCAAGAGGCTTTAACCCCAACTCATCTGCTTTCTCTCTGCTCATAATAACTAAAGCGGAAGCACCATCGTTTAATGTTGATGCGTTTGCTGCTGTAACTGTACCCTCTTTAGTGAAAACAGGCCTAAGGTTAGGAATTTTTTCTAACTTCACATTTTTATATTCTTCATCTTCGTTAAATAAAATGGGGTCTCCTTTTCGTTGAGGAATTTCAACAGGTATTACTTCATTATCAAATTTACCATCTTTCCATGCAATTGTTGAACGGTTATAAGATTCAATAGCAAAACTATCTTGATCTTCTCTAGAGAAGTTATATGTAGTTGCACATAAGTCACCGCAAGTCCCCATATGTTTTTGGTCATAAACATTTGTTAAACCGTCTAAAAGCATTCCGTCAAGAAGGTTAATATTTCCTAATTTTTGACCTGTTCGGGCTTTTAAATAATGTGGTACTGACGACATATTTTCCATACCACCTGCAATAATTATATTTGCATCGCCACATTTGATTGCTTGTGCTGCTAACATAACTGCTTTCATTCCAGAGGCACATACCTTATTAATCGTTGTACAAGGTACTGTATTTGGTAAGCCTGCAAAAATAGCAGCCTGTCTAGCAGGAGCTTGTCCTAAACCAGCTTGCAAAACATTACCCATATATACTTCATCTACCAATTTTGGGTTTAGATTTATTTTTTTTAATGCAGATTTGATTACTGTTGCACCTAATTTTGTTGCAGGTACAGAAGATAGGCTTCCTAAAAAACTCCCCATTGCTGTTCTTACTGCTGAAACTATGACAACTTCTTTCATTTTTTGATATTTTAAATTAATAATTGCGAAATTAATAAATTTAAACGATAGGTATAAATTTTTAGTCTCTATTTTTTTTTAGACTTGAAATCAATTTAATTATTACCTTGAGTTCCATAAGTGCTTATGCTACAAAGGCTAACAGTTATTTATCTTTTTTGTAATCAAAAATTTTGCAAATTCAAAGTATTGTAAAATATTTTTTTTATAAATAATACCGTTTTAATTACTTTTTTAGTGGTTACTCTTTTTAGTTTTTTATCCAAAAAGTATATAAAAAAAGATATATCTAAAAACTTTAATAAAATTGTAACAATTTAACTTAATTAACTACTAATAATTTATGTAAATTTGCAGACATTAAATAATTAAAACAAACAATAGTATGAAAAAAAGTATCTTTTTACTTTTTTGTGTTTTAGTAACAAGTATTATTATGGCACAAAAAGTAAGTTTTGTAGAATTTGATTTAGATAATGGGCTACACGTTATTTTACATCAAGACAATGCAGCTCCTGTAGTAACAACAGCAGTTATGTATCACGTAGGTGCAAAAGATGAAAATCCAAATAGAACAGGTTTTGCTCACTTTTTTGAACACCTTTTATTTGAAGGAACTAAAAATATTGAACGAGGAAAATGGTTTGAAATTGTAAGTTCTAATGGCGGAACAAACAATGCTAATACTAATAATGATAGAACATATTATTACGAAGTTTTTCCATCTAACAATTTAGAATTAGGTCTATGGATGGAGTCTGAACGTATGCTGCACCCAATTATTAATCAGATTGGTGTTGATACACAAAATGAAGTTGTAAAAGAAGAAAAAAGACTTCGTATAGACAATCAGCCTTACGGGAATATTTTAGCTCAAATTAAAAAAAACATGTTTGTTAAACACCCATACCGTTGGGCTACTATTGGCTCTATGGATCACTTAGACGCTGCTACTTTAGAAGAATTTCAAGCATTTAATGAGAAATTTTATATTCCGAATAATGCTGTTTTAGTTGTTGCTGGAGATATCAATATTGCTGCAACAAAAAAAATGATTAATAAATATTTTAGTGAAATTCCTAAAGGGACTCCTATTAAAAGAGCTTCTTTTAAAGAAGATGCTATTGTTAAAGAATTTACCGCTGAATATCGAGATTCAAACATACAAATACCAATGTTGTTAAATGCATATAGAACACCATCTATGAAGACTAGAGAGGCTCGTATATTAGATATGATTTCTACTATTTTAAGTGACGGAAAAAGTTCTAGATTATTTAAAAAAATGGTAGAACAAAAGAAAAATTCTTTAAATGTTGGTGCAGTAAACTTTACACAAGAAGATTATGGAATGTATATTTTATACGCATTACCGTTAGGAGAAACAACCTTAGACACTTTACAAAAAGAAATTGATGAAGAGATTGTAAAAATTCAAACAGAATTAATTTCTGAAAAAGAAATGGAAAAATTAAAGAATAAATTCTTAAATCAATTTGTAAACTCTAATAGTAGTGTCGAGGGTATTGCACACTCTTTAGCCTCTTTTTATATGCTATATGGTAATGTAAACTTAATTAATACAGAATTAGATATATATAACTCTATTACAAGAGAAGAAATAAGAACTGTTGCTAAAAAGTATTTAAACAACAACCAAAGAATGATTTTAAATTACCTTCCTAAAGAAGAAAAAAATAAATAATATAAGATATGAAAAAAGTAATTTTAATATTAAGTTTCGTATTTACAGTAGTAATTATGCAAGCACAAGTTGACAGAAGTATACAGCCAAAACCAGGACCAGCACCAAAAATTAACTTACAAAAACCAAGTTCTTTTACTTTAAAAAATGGGCTACAAGTTCTCGTAGTTGAAAACCGTAAACTACCCAGAGTTTCGGTTCAACTAATGATTGATAACTCTCCTTTTTCTGAAGGGGAAAAAAGCGGTGTTAGCCATTTAACAAGTAGCGTTCTTGGTAGTGGCTCTACAAATATTTCTAAAGAAAAATTTGATGAAGAAGTAGATTATCTAGGTGCAAGAGTGAATATCCACAGTTCAGGAGCCTCTGCAAAATCATTGTCAAAATATTTTCCTAGAATTTTTGAATTAATGGCAGACGCTGCTATGTACCCATTATTTACACAAGAGGAGTTTGATAAAAATGTCAAACAGACTTTAGACGGTATTAAATCAGGAGAAAAAAGCGTTTCTAATATTGCCGACCAAGTGAGAAAAGCAATAGGCTATGGTAAAAAACACCCATACGGAGAAGTAACCACTAAAGAAACTATTAAAAATATTTCATTAAAAGATGTAGAAAACTATTACCACACTTATTTCAAACCAAATAACGCATATTTAGTTGTTGTAGGAGATATTACAGTTAAAGAAGTTAAAAAATTAGTAAAAAAACATTTTAAAAAATGGAAAAAAACAACTTTAAAATTTGCTTCTTTTGATACTCCAACAAATGTTGCAAAAACAGAAATTAACTTTATAAATATGCCAAATGCAGTACAATCTGAAGTAACCGTTTTAAGCACTACAAAACTTAAAATGTCTGACCCAGATTATCACGCAGTTTTAGTTGCAAATCAAATTTTAGGTGGTGATTTTAATTCATACCTTAATATGAATTTACGCGAAGCACATGGATATACATATGGTGCAAGATCTAGTATTAATGCTGATAAATATACTACGATGTTCAGAACTAGTGCAAGTGTTAGAAATGTAGTTACCGATAGTACAGTAACACAAACTATGCTAGAACTACATAGAATTAGAACAGAAAATGTAACAGCAAAGAACCTAGAAAATGTAAAAGCAGGCTATGTAGGTAAATTTGTTTTAGCTTTAGAAAAACCAGAAAAAATAGCAAGCTATGCTTTAAATATTAAAACTAATAATTTACCAGAAGATTTTTACAAAACGTATTTACAAAGAATTAATGCAGTTACCATAGCAGATATTAAACGTGTTGCAAATAAATACTTTAGTGAAGATAATGCAAGAATTGTTATCGTTGGTAAAGCAATCGATGTATTACCAAATTTAGAAAAATTACCTTATACCATTAATTATTTTGACATATATGGTAGTCCTACAGATAAACCTGAAATGAATAAATCAATTCCTGAAGGTGTTACCCTACAAACCATAGTTGACAATTTTGTAAAAGCTATTGGTGGAAAAGATAAAGTAAATGCAGTAAAATCTATAGTACATTCTTCTCAAGCAAGTATGCAAGGAAAAACTTTAAATATGACTATGAAATATATGAGCCCAAATAAAAATGCGATGACACTTAAAGGCATGGGTATGACATTGAGCAAATCAGTCTTTAACGGAACAAATGGTTATATAGAAGCCCAAGGACAAAAAAAACTTCTTGAAGGCAAATATTTAGAAAAAGCAAAAAAAGGTGTAGCTCCTTTTGAAGAACTAGGCATTATTAAAAATGGCGAATTAATTAGTATTGAAAATATTAACGGAAACGATGCATATGTTGTAGAAACTGGCGAGGATAGTAAAATCTTTTTTGATGTTAAAAGCGGATTAAAAATTCAAGCTTCAAAAACTCAAAAAGACCCTAAAGGAAAAGAAGTTACACAATTTTTTGAATTTTCTGATTATAAAGAAGTTGATGGAATTAAATTCCCTCATCTAATGAAAATAACAGGAGCAATGCCTTTAGAATTTAAAACTTCAGAAATCAAAATTAATGAAGGCGTTACAGATGCCGATTTTGAATAACTAATATTTACTACATTAAAAAAATAAAAGTCGCTCTTTAATTAATTAGATGAGCGATTTTTTTGTTGACTATTCCATTTTAAGTATGATTATGAGTTTGTTAAATCAAATTAAAGAAAAAATAAAAACCGTAAATAGTATAGAGAGATTAATCTATGCAATTATTACCGTCTTTATTGTTCAAAATTTAGCAGGTACGTTTTCTTTTTTTCAAAATAAGTATGTTGGAAATTTTATAGTTGACTATTTTTCACTTGCAGTATCAAGTAATTTTTTAATTAAATCTTATACATTAATTACCTACAGCTTTTTACATGGCGGTTTTATACATTTAATTTTTAATTTAATAATGTTGTATTATATAGGCAATTTGTTTTTAGATTACTTTGACAAAAAAAAATTATTAATCTACTTTTTTTTAGGAAGTATTTTTGGAGGGTTATTTTTTATTTTAAGTTACAATTACTTTAAAGTATTTGAAAATGAAAACGCTTACCTCGTAGGAGCATCAGCAAGTATTACGGCTATTATGGTAGGTTTAGCAGCCTACATACCTAATTATGAAATGAATTTTAGGTTTATTGGTTTTGTAAAATTATGGATTTTAACAGTAGTTTGGGTATTTTTGAGCTTTATTTTAATACCTAACGGAAATGCAGGCGGTCAGATAGCTCATTTAGGAGGAGCCTTTATAGGCTTTGTATTAACCAAATATATTTTTAATGAAAATAAAAGTAAATTTACTTTTAATAAAGTGAAACAAACTAATTTAAAAACCGTTTATAAAACAACTAATTTTTATTCAAATTATCAAAAAGAAAAAATAAAACAAAGAAAAATAGATCGACTATTAGATAAAATTAGTAAATCTGGTTACGAAGTTTTGAGTGATGATGAAAAATCTTTTTTAGACTCCGTTAGTAAAAATTAATATTATATTTCAAGATTACAGAATGAAACGACACTATTTTTTTCTTTTAAAGAAATATTATATATTCTATCAAAATTATTGTACATTAGAACATATTAATAATATAGAATCTAGATTTTTAAAATTCTAATGAAAAAATTATCCTTAATAAATAAATTGATTTATTTATTCAATTATATTTTTGCAATATTATTATTGCTGGGCTTTTTTTTGCCTTTTATTTCGCCTAATTCATATCCCAAAATTTCTATATTAAGTTTAACAATTCCTATTTTATTTATAATCAATATATTGTTTCTTCTATATTGGCTGATAGGCTTAAAAAGGCAAATTTTTATTTCGGGTATTTGTTTATTACTAGGCTTTTTTATTTCAACATCTTTTTATAAGTTTAAGAAGAGAGTCGTAAAGAGTAACAATGAAATTAGTATTATGAGTTATAATGTAAGACTCTTTAATGTTTTTAATTGGATTAATGATAAAGATATTCCGACAAAAATTACAAATTTTGTTAAAGTAGAAAACCCTGATTTTTTATGCTTACAAGAATTTCACCCATTAGGAGAAAATTTATTTGATTACCCTTATAAATATATCGAAACTAAAGGGAAAACAAAAAATTTTGGACAAGCTATATTTTCAAAATACAGAATTGTTAATAAGGGTTCTTTAGATTTTAAGGACACCTATAATAATGCAATATTTGTTGATGTTGTTAAAGGTTTAGATACCATAAGGGTTTATAATTTGCATTTAGAAAGTTTAGGTTTAAATCCTAAGAAAGAGAATTTTGGACAAAAAAACTCTGAAAAATTAATAAAGAGGCTAACTAAAGAATTTATAAAACAACAAGAGCAAGTTAATTTGATAATTGCACATCAAAAAAAATGTAAGTATCCAATGCTTGTTAGTGGTGATTTTAATAATACGGCCTACTCTTGGACATATAAAAATATAAAAGGTGATATGTATGACTCTTTTTTAGAAGCAGGTGTTGGGTTTGGTGAAACTTTTGATATTAAAAGTTTTCCTATGCGTATTGATTTTATATTTGCAACTAAAATTTTACAAATAAATGAACACAAAAATTTTAAAGAAAAATATTCAGATCATTCGCCAGTAATGGCTATAATTGGGCTAGAATAGTTTAAATAACACTACCAATTCCAAATAATAAAGCAAATAAAGAAGTACTTAAAGCTAATTTTTTTAATTCTGCATCGTAATTTTTTAGTGAAGTATTCTTAATTACAAATAATAAATGTTTAAAAATAGGAAAATATGCTATAATAAATAGAAATTGTTTTGCTGAATGGTAATTCAATGATATGTATAGTAGTGTAAAAAAAAGACTAGATACAAGCAGTATATAGTGGTAATATTTTGCTTTTTTACTACCTATTTTTACTACTAAAGTATTTTTATTAGAATTTTTATCATTTTCTATATCACGCATGTTATTAAGGTTTAATACACCTACACTTAATAAACCAATAGTTATTGCTGGTAAAAATATACTATAATCTATGTATTTTACGTATAAAAAGTAACTGCCACAAACGCTAACTAAACCAAAAAAAATAAAAACAAAAATATCTCCAAATCCAGAATAGCCATAAGCATTTTTACCCATAGTATATTTTATTGCTGCAATAATACTTGCAATACCTAGAACTAAAAATAGTATTGAATATAAAAAGTTAGTTGTACCAAAAGCAAAATAAATGAGTAATACAGCAAAAATAAAAGTAGCTGTGCCTGTAAAAAACAGTGCATTTAACATTTGTTTTGGCGAAATTACGCCACTTTGTAGTGCTCTTTTTGGTCCTATTCGATGCTTGTTATCTGTACCTTTTAAGCCATCACCATAATCGTTTGCAAAGTTTGATAGAATTTGAAGCCCTATAGTTGTAAGTAAAGCAAAAATCAGAATTTTTAAATCAAAATATCCGTTTGAAATAGCTAAAAAACTACCCATAATAATACCAGAAATAGATAATGGTAAAGTTCTTAATCTTGCCGCATTGATAAAGTGTTTGGTCATTTAATTAAAAGTTCTGCTTCATTACTTAAAATTAATGCTTCTTTAATACTTGTTTTTTTTCCATATGAATATGCAACTATAAAGCAGTCTTTAAATCCTATTTTTTTTAAATAATCCTTTAAAGTTTTAATATCTTTATATTTTGTACAATCTCCTAAAGAAAATTTATTAATACCATTTTTTGAAATGCCCTTTAAACTATTTGTAGTAACATTAAAGTATTTAAACGTTCTTAATTGTACATTGTATATAATCTTTTGGCTAGTATCATTTTTTTTAATATTGTTTTTAGAAGCAAGTTTAATTTCTTTAAGTACTCTAACGGAATCTCTATAACTAGTAATTGAATCTTTACTTAGTAATAAATCATTAGTAAATTTAGTATTAATAGTTGGGTTTTTTGTGTAATAGTACAAGAATAATGAAGCAGTAAAAAGGAGTAACGCCAATAAAATAAGCATCATTTTATGGCTTTTTAACCTTTTAATTTGTTGCTTGTCAGCATTGCTTTTTTTAAGAAAAGATTGTGTTTCTCTAATTTTACTTTCTAACTTGTTTAATTCTTCAATACTATTTAAATCCATATTTTTTTTGATTATTTAGGCGTTTTTATAAAGTACCTCGCCTAGCTTGTTCTGCTTCAATAGATTCAAACAAAGCTTTAAAGTTTCCTTTACCAAAAGACTGTGCTCCTTTACGTTGAATAATTTCAAAAAATAAAGTTGGTCTATCGGTCAATGGCTTGGTAAATATTTGTAATAAATAACCTTCATCATCACGATCTACCATAACGCCATGACTTTTTAATAGTTCCATGTCTTCGGCTATTTCGCCAACTCTATCGCCAACAGTATCGTAATATTCACCTGGAACATATAAAAATTCTATACCGCGTTTTTTCATTTCAGAAACTGTAAATACAATATCATCAGTTGCTACAGCAATATGTTGTACTCCTGCACCATTATAAAAATCAATATATTCTTCTATTTGAGATTTCTTTTTACCTTTTGCAGGTTCGTTTATCGGAAATTTTATTCTCCCGTTACCATTAGTCATAACTTTACTCATTAATGCCGTATATTCAGTTGAAATATCTTTGTCATCAAAAGAAATTAACTGTGCAAAACCCATAACTTCACGATAGAATTTTCCCCAAATATTCATTTGCCCCCAGCCTACATTACCAACCATATGGTCAATAAATTTTAACCCACAATTAGGTGGGTTGTAATGACTTTCCCATTTTTCGAATTTTGGTAAAAATGTACCGTTGTAGTTTTTGCGTTCTACAAAAATATGTACAGTATCGCCATATGTATGTATTCCTGACTTTACAACTTCACCATCTGCATCTTTTTCAACTCGAGGTTCAAAATATGATTTTGCACCTCTTTTTGTGGTTTCCTCCCAAGATTTTCTAGCATCTTCTACCCAAAGTGCAATTACTTTAACACCATCGCCATGTTTGGTAATATGTTCAAATATTTCTTGATTTTCATCATTTGGCATAGGTGTTGTAAATACCAAACGTATTTTATCTTGTACTACTACATAAGATGTTCTATCTTTCATACCTGTTTCTAAACCGGCATAAGCAAGCGATTGAAATCCTAAAGATGTTTTGTAAAAATATGCTGCCTGTTTGGCATTACCAACGTAATATTCTACATAATCTGTTCCCATTATTGGCAAAAAATCTGCTGCTTCTGGAAATATTTTTTCTAAACTATAATTAAAATTTTTTATATTTTTTAAATCTGACATATATTCTCTTTTATATTTGACTTCTAATTAACGAATCTTTTTTAAAGCATCCAACTCTTATAATAATCATCTACTTGTAAATTCATAGCCTCTTCGGTAATCATTACAGGTTTAAATGGGTCAATCATTACAGCTAATTCACCTGTTTCTTTTTTACCAACACTTCTTTCTATTGCTCCAGGGTGTGGTCCGTGAGGTATTCCTCCAGGGTGTAAAGTTATTTGTCCTTTTTCAATATTATTTCTACTCATAAAATCGCCATCTACATAATATAACAATTCTTCTGAATCTATATTACTGTGATGATATGGTGCTGGTATTGCTTTTGGGTGATAATCATACATTCTCGGTACAAACGAGCAAACTACAAATCCTGCAGCCTCCCATTGTTGATGAATTGGCGGTGGTAGGTGAATACGACCAGTTATTGGTTCAAAATCATGGATTGAAAATGCATACGGATAATGAAACCCATCCCAACCAACAACATCAAACGGATGGTTTTCATGTGTGTATTCCCATAATACTCCTTGTTTTTTAGATAATACTCTAAAAATTCCTTTTTCATCATGTGTTTTTAAATCTTTTGGTAATCTAAAATCACGTTCACAAAATGGGGAATGTTCTAAAAATTGACCAAAATTGTTACGATAACGTGCAGGGCTTAATATAGGGCTAAAAGATTCTATATATAAAATACGGTTATCTTCGGTATCAAAATCAATTTGGTAAGTTGTACCTCTTGGTATTATTAAGTAATCACCATAACTAAAATCAATATTCCCGTACATTGTTCTTAATGTACCGCTACCGATATGAATAAATAACATTTCATCAGCATCTGAATTACGATAAAAATAATCTTGGCTAAATGTTTTTGGAGCAGCTAAACCAATATGCAAATCGTTATTTACAAATAGGGTTTTTCGACTTTTTAAATAATCTTTTTCCGCTTTTAATGAAAAGCCTTTAAAACTTAAGGCTTTCATATTTTTAGCGATTGCTATTTTTGGAGAAATATCTTCTAAACGATTTATTTCACTAACAACAGTTGGTGGATATAAATGATAAATTAAAGAAGACATGCCCGCAAAACCAGCAGTGCCAAATAGTTCTTCTTGGTACAAACTACCGTCTTCTTTCTTAAATGTGGTATGTCTTTTAGGCGGAATTTTTCCTAAAGTATGATATCTAGGCATAATACAGTGATTAAATGTTTTTAAACGTTGTGACTATCGTTTCTATTTCGGTTTTCTAATTATCAAAAACTTTAAGTGAAAGTAAGTTCATTAGATAATTTAATATTCTAATTAATTGATGCGTAAATATACAATTAATTTTACATTGAATATGTAGGATTTAATAAATCCTAAGTTAAAATCGTTAATTTTGTTTATTATCATGATAGCTGTCATAAAACGGGCAACTAAATTAAATAAAATAGCAACAAGAAATTAATTCTTCTTTTTTTTCAATTCTTGTTGTTCTTGTGCTTGTTTCATTGCATTATCTAAGCGTTGTCTAAATTTAGATTTTTTCTTAGGTGCTTTTTGTTTATTTACTTGTATTTGTGCATTAATTTTGTTTTCATCAATAATATAATACTTAATGACTAACATAATTAGTATTGAAATTAATTGTGATATAAAATAATAAATACTCAGTCCAGAACCAAAACTATTAAAGAAAAATAACATCATAAATGGCGAAAAGTACATCATCATTTTCATCATTTTCTGCATATCTGGCATACCTTCTTGTGCAGGCTGCTGCATAGTAGCTTGTTGTCCTTGAGTAATTTTCATATAAAAAAACATAGATATAGATGCTAAGATAGGGAACAAAGCTATATGACTACCATAAAAAGGAATGTGAAATGGTAATCTAGCAATTTCATCATAAGCGGACAAATCTTCTGCCCAAAGAAAATTTTCTTGTCTTAGGTCAATGTTTGTTGGAAAAAATCGGAATAATGCAAAGAAAATAGGCATTTGTAGCACCGCAGGAATACAGCCAGCCATAGGGCTTACGCCTGCTTTTCGCTGTAAAGCCATAGTTTCTTGTTGGCGTTTCATCGCATTTTCTTTTCCTTTGTATTTTTCATTTATAACTTGCATTTCAGGTTTTAAAACCTTCATTTTAGCACTAGATAAAAAGGATTTATACAATAAAGGCGACATCAGTAATTTAACAAAGATAGTAAGTAGTATTATTGCTAGGCCTAAGCTACCTACAATGTTATTATGAATAAAACTGAATAAAGGTGCGATAAAACGTATGTTTATCCACCTAAAAATACTCGTACCTATGGCTAGGTTATATTCTAATTTTTGATCTTTATAAAGGTTAAATTGCTTTTTATCATTAGGTCCATAATACAATTGCATATTTTCGGAAAGTTCATTGTTATTATAATCTAAAGTAATATTTGTATTTAATTGCTTTGTAAAGATTGTATCTATTTTTTCATCTTCTACCAAATTTGTTTGACTCATTTTGGCTTTTTTAAAAGATTTATCAGCCAATAGAATAGTTGAGAAAAATTGCTTTTTATAGGAAATCCAGTTTACGCCTTTTTCTACTACTTCCTTATCACGCATTGTATAATCCCAAGAATCACCATTATCATATAAATACCTAAAATCTGTATATTGATTTTCGTAGGTAACACTTTTTTCGGTTCGTCTAGTTTTTAAATCCCATTGTAAGTCAACTTTTTGCGAAGTATTTAAAATGCTAGACAGCCCAACAGTATTTATTTTAAAATCTAATAAATATTCATTTGGTTTAAGTGTATATTGATATTCTAAATATTGTGTTTCCGAAATTTTTAACCTCATAGACAATACTTGATTATTACCATCTTTACTTAAAATAGGTTCAAAATAATGGTCTTTTGTATAAATTGTTTTACCTTCTTTTGTTTGAAAAGTTAGATTTAATATAGCGTTGTTGTCTTTAATTAAAAATAATTTTTTTGCATCGTAAGTTTTGTAATTTAACAATTCTAATTTAGAAATTTGCCCTCCAAGATTTGAGATTTTAATATCTAAAACTTCATTTTTTAGAGTTGTTTCTATATTTTTTGCTGCGGTTAAAGTGGTTGCATACTCAAAAGTACCTAGTTTAGCTTGTGCATTTATTTGTCTAATAGAGTCCGTAATTGTAATTGGATTTGTGATTACTGGTTTAGCGCTATTTTTAGTTTTTGCTAAGGTTGCTTTTTTAATGGAGTCTTGTACATGTATTTGTTCTTGTTCCTGTTTTTCCATTTCCTCTTTTGAGGGCATGTTATTGTAGAGGTAATAACCAGCAAGTGCAAAAAGTAAGATAAAACCTATTAATGAATTCAGATCAAATTTCTTTTCTTCCATATATTGATAGTTTTGTCTTTTTAGACAATTATTTTTTTTAAATTTTTAATTGTGCAAATGTAGTAATAATTCAATTATTGCAGGTTAATTGTTTATTCGTTTATTTATTCAAAATTTTTAGCTAATTTATTTTATGAAATTTTTTTAGTTGGTTGATTTTACATCGTTTTTTTAGTTCTCTTTATAAGGAAAAAGTCGTGCCTTTTCTACTATCTTTTAGTTGAATACCTTTTGCTAATAATTTATCTCGAATTTCATCTGACAAGGCGTAATTTTTAGTTGCTTTTGCCTCATTTCGTATGTTGATTAACAATTCTATTACCCCAGTTAATTTAGCCGAGTTTTTAGTATCGTTAGTTATATTTATAAGACCTAGAACATCAAAAATAAAATCATGCATGGTTGTTTTTAGAGCGTTAAAGTCTATTTGATTTAGACTTTCTTTATTTTCTTTTACTAAATTAATGAATTTTACACCCTCAAATAAATGTGCAATTAAAACGGGTGTGTTAAAATCATCATTCATGGCGTTATAACATTTTTGCTTCCAATCACTTATAAGTATTGTCGATGTTTTTGAAACTTTCAATTTATCTAAAGTATTTAATGCTTCCATTAAACGCTGGTGTCCTTTTTCAGCCGCTAGTAATGCTCCGTTTGATACATCTAATACACTTGAGTAATGTGCTTGCATAATAAAAAACCGAGTTACGCTTGGTGAAAATGCTTTTGTTAAAATAGGGTTTGTACCTGTATAAATCTCACTTGGTAGAATAGAATTACCTGTTGACTTAGACATTTTTTTTCCGTTAAGGTTTAGCATATTGGTATGTATCCAATAATTTACAGGTGCTTTGTGATTACATGCTTGTGCTTGCGCTATTTCACATTCATGGTGTGGGAATTTTAAATCCATTCCGCCACCATGAATATCAAATTGATCTCCTAAATATTTAGTACTCATTACGGTACATTCTAAATGCCAGCCTGGAAAACCTATTGACCAAGGCGAATTCCATCTTTGAATATGTGCTGGTTCTGCCCGTTTCCAAAGCGCAAAATCTTGTGGGTTTTTTTTATCGGATTGACCGTCTAATTCACGTGTATTTTCTATTGTATCTTCAATGATTCGTTTAGACAGAATGCCATAGTTTTCTTTTTCGCTATATTTTAAGAGATCAAAATATACAGAGCCATTAACAACATAAGCCATACCATTATCAATTATAGTTTGTATCGCCTCAATTTGTTCTAGGATATGACCTGTTGCGGTTGGCTCGATACTTGGTGGCAAAAAATTATATTGTTTTAAAACTTCGTGAAAATCGATCGTATATTTTTGTACGATTTCCATAGGTTCTAATTTTTCTACTTTTGCTTTTGTAGAAATTTTATCTTCTGTATTATCATCCGTTAAATGTCCTGCATCTGTAATATTACGAACATACCTTACTTTATAGCCTATATGTAAAAAATAGCGATAAATCATATCAAAACTCATAAATGTTCTAACATTACCTAAATGCACGTTACTATAAACAGTTGGTCCACAAACATACATACCGATAAAACCTTTTTTTAGAGGTTTAAATAGTTCCTTTTTACCTGTAAGCGTATTGTAGATCTTAATTTTTTGCATTGCCATTTTATTTGAAGTGTCAAAGATAGCATTAAGATTTGAAATTTAAAGTTTGTGATTTAAAATAAAAAAAACAAAATTAATCTTAAAAAATAAAAATTAAAAAGTATTTCTTGCAACTTGAAATAGAGCGTAGTAATTGTTACCTTAAAATAGTATATTTTTTTGTATATTGCAGTCTGTTAATTTTTTTTTAACAAAAACACTTATTTACTAACTAAACTACAATATTATGAGGGGAATGATATTTAGCGCAATATTTTTTGCATTTTCATTAAGTGCTTATGCATGTTCTTGTGAAGAACTAAGCACAAAAGAGGCATTTAAAAAATCAGATTTAATTTTTGCAGGAAAATTAATTGAGAAAGAAATTAGAACCACAGAAATTAATGCACCAAAAATTAAAACTAAACAGCATTATACAAGGGTTATATTTACTTTTGAAGTGATCGAGTTAATTAAAGGCTTAGAGAAATCTAAAATTATTACTATTAGTTCAAAACGTAATGGTATTGATTTTAAAAGAGGTCATAAGTATTTGATATATGCTTATTATTCGGAGTATTTATTAACTTCAAATTTTTATTTAAATGGCGAAAAAGTAAGCCCATTTTTAGTGACTGATGTTTGTACTAAAACAAAACAACTCGATTTGATTCAGAAAAATGAAATTAAAAAATTGAAAAAAATTGTAAAAAGAAGAAAAAATTACATTTAAGAATTAAAAAAAAAGTTACATCATCTATTACCAAGAAATAATAGGTAAGCCGTTATTTTTTAAAAAAGCATTTGTTTTAGAAAAATGTTTATTGCCGAACCATAAGCCACGGTTTGCACTTAATGGTGATGGGTGACCAGAAGTTAAAATATAGTGTTTTTCTTTATCAATATTTTTACCTTTTTGTTTAGCAAAACCACCCCAAAGTAAAAAAACAATATTTTTCTTTTTAGTAGAAATTTGATGAATTACAGCATTTGTAAAAGTTTCCCAACCTTGTTTTTGATGCGAACCAGGGCTACCTGCTTTAACCGTTAAAGTGGCGTTAAGTAATAAGACACCTTGCTGTGCCCAAGAAATTAAATTACCGCTATTTGATATCGGTTTACCTAGATCTGCATGTAATTCTTTAAGAATATTTTTAAGTGATGGAGGGTGTGCCATTCCGTCATTAACTGAGAAACATAAGCCGTTCGCTTGATTTGCGCCATGATATGGGTCTTGACCAATAATTACCACTTTTAAATCTTCAAAAGAACAAGAGTTAAAAGCATTAAAAATTTCGTTTTCTTTAGGGTAACAAGTATTCTCGTTATAATTTTGTCTTATAAATTTAATTAATTCCTTAAAGTAGTTTTTGTCAAATTCTTCTTGAAGAATAGTTTTCCAACTGGTGTTTATTTTAAATTTCATATAAATATGTTTAAACTTCAAATATTTTTAAAGCAGTAAGGTTTGATTTTGCCTAAATAATGTACATTTGTTACAAACAAAAATACAATATTGAGTAATAATATTTCAAATAAAACGTTACAAGATTTAGAATTTCCTATTATTTTAGATAGGGTAGCTGATTTCTGTAAATCTGATTTAGGAAAAAAAGCAGTATTAAAAATCAGTCCAATTTCAGATCTACTAAATTTAAAATTACAATTAAATTTTGTTAACGAATATTTGTCTTCATTTCAAAATGAAAATAAGATACCTAATCATGATTTTGAAGAAATAACCAATGAAATATATTTATTAGAAGTTGAAAATAGTTATATAGAAGCAATTTCATTTGTAAAAATAACGACTATATCTACTACGGTAAATGGGTTACATGTATTTTTAAAAAAATTTAAAGATTATTTTCCTGTTTTAAATAAACAAATACAAAATATAGAGTTTACTAAAACTATCGGCATAATTATAAGTAATGTTATTACACCATTTGGCGAAATAAAGAGTCATGCTTCGTTTGTATTAAAACAAATACGAAAAGATATAAATGTAGTTAATGGCAAGTTAAGTGGCAGTTTTAATAATGCTTTAAATCGTTATCTAAGTTCTGGTTACTTAGATGATATTAAAGAATCTGTGGTAGATAATCAGCGAGTTTTAGCCGTACAATCTATGCATAAGCGAAAAGTGAAAGGTGCTATTTTAGGCAATTCAAAAACAGGGCGTATTATTTTTATTGCACCAGAATCTACCTTACAGCATACAAGAGAGTTAAGAAATTTAAAACAAGAGGAGAAAGAAGAAAAAGTAAAAATATTAAAAATTTTAACTGATGCTATTCGTCCGTTTAAAGATTTATTACAACAATATCAAGATTTTTTAATTAGTTTAGATGTAATTAGAGCAAAGGCAAAATATGCTAAGAAAATGAATGCTTGTTTACCTAAAATTAATAGTGGTAAAAAAGTATTTTTACGAGATGCTTACCATCCTATTTTATGGGAAACTAATAAGAAAAGTAAACTCAATACAGTTTCACAAACTTTAGAGTTAAATGAGAAGCAACAAATTATTGTAATATCTGGCCCAAATGCAGGTGGAAAAAGCATTACATTAAAAACCATAGGTTTACTACAAGTTATGTTGCAAAGCGGTATTTTAATACCCGTTCATGAAAAGAGTGAGACTTGTGTTTTTGAAAAAATACTGACTGATATTGGTGATAATCAATCTATAGAAAATCAGTTGAGTACTTATAGTTACCGATTAAAAAATATGCGTAATTTTTTGCGTAAATGTAATAGCAGAACCCTTTTTTTAATAGATGAATTTGGTACAGGGTCAGACCCAGAACTTGGTGGTGCTTTGGCTGAAATATTTTTAGAGGAATTCTATACTAAAAATGCTTACGGAATAATAACTACACATTATGCAAATTTAAAAGTATTGGCAAACGAGTTAGAGAATGTTGCAAATGCAAATATGCAATTTGACATTAAAACACTAGAGCCTTTATTTCAATTACAGATGGGTCAAGCAGGCAGTTCATTTACTTTTGAGGTTGCCCAAAAAAACGGAATCCCGTTTAGTTTAATTAACCGCGCAAAAAAGAAAGTAGAAAGGGAAAAAATACGTTTAGATAAAACAATTTCTAAATTACAAGGAGAGCGAAATTTAGTAAGAAAAAAGAACGAAAGCTTAGAAAAGGAACAAGATAAGGTAAAAAATATTTCATTAGAATTAACCCATAAAAAAGAAAAATTACAATCAAAAATTGATAGTTTTCAAGAGTTGTATGATAACAATCAAAAAATGTTAGTCATTGGCAGAAAGATTAATGAATTCGTAAACCGTTATTTTCAAAGTAACAATAAAAAGCAATTATTAATAGATTTTAACAAATGGCTTACTATAGAAAAAGTGGTATATACTCATAAATTAACCAAAGTTAGTTCCACTGAAAAGAAGGTAAAAAAGATGCGGACAATTCATAGAGAGACTAATTGTGAAACTTCGGTATTAAAAGTTAAAAATCCTGAAAAACCTTCAAAAAGAGATTTAAGAGTTTTGCAAAAACTAAAGAAAATTGAAGATCAAAAACAAAAAGAGAAATTGATTAAAATTGAAGAAGAAATATTGGTTGAGGTTAAAAAAGTACGTGCCGTAAAAAGTATAGTTATAAATAGGGAAAAACAATTAAAAGCAAATTATATTTTTAAAGTTGATGATAAAGTTCGATTAATTGGTACAACTACAAAAGGTGTGATTACTAAAATTGAGAAAAAACAAGTATTTATTAGTTTTGGTAATATTATTACTAAAGTTACCACTGGGAGTATTGAGTTAATTCGTTAATTTATTTGTGCCTTTTATTACCCTTTAAAATCTGCAAGAGTTTCTAAAGCAAGGCTAATTGTCATTTTTGGCAAAGGTTAGGTGTTAAAAGAACTAAATAAAAAAGCGACCAAAGGTCGCTTTTTATTATTTATTATAAATTAATTTTTAGTTTGAATTAACAACTCTAAAAGTAGTTCTTCTATTTACTCTGTGTTCCGCTTCTGTACAAGAAACGCTGTTAGAACATCTATTTGTTAATCTAGTTTCGCCATACCCATTTGCAGTTAACCTGCTTGGGTTAATATTTTTTTTATTAATTAAATAGTTAACAACTGCTTGTGCTCTTCTTTCAGATAACGCTTGATTGCTAGAATCAGAGCCTCTAGAATCTGTATGAGAAGATAAAGCAATATTTACACCGTCAGCTAATACAGGTATTAATTTTGAATCAATAATTCTTTTAGCTTCATTTGTTAAAGTAGCAGAGCCTAAGTTCCAGTTAATAGGTAGTGGGTTATTATTAACTAATTTACAGTCAACTTCTTTCCACGTTGTTAAACCGCCTTTAGATACTAATACTTCTTTAGTTACTGTTTTCGTTTTACTAGGGACAGTAGTTTCATCAGTCCAAGCAGCTTTAGCTATAATTTTTCTTTTTAGTGTTTTTGTTTCTCCAGATACAGGAATGCTCTTAGTTGTTGGAGGCTTAACCATTACCGTTTTTTTAATTGTTTTAGTTACTGCAGGAATAGTAATAGATCTAGTAGTGGTAGGAGTAATAGTAGTTTTTTTAATTGTTTTAGTAACGGCAGGAATAGTAATAGTTCTTGTAGTTGGAGGTTTTACCATTACTGTAGTTTTAACCGTATTTGTAATTGCAGGAATAGTAATAGTTCTTGTTGTAGCAGGCTTAACCATTACTGTAGTTTTCATAGTTTTAGTTACTTCAGGAATAGAAATTTTTCTAGTTGTAGCGGGTTTAACTAAAACTTTTTTAGTGTAAGTTCCTGTTTCTGTACAGTCACTTCCTTTTCCAGCACAAGGTACACTTTGTATAGATGCATCTTTTACTAATTCACGTACAGGTATGTTAATAGATTGTTCAGGTACATTTCTATAACACCATACTCTACATGCATTAGGATCAGAAGATTCACAGTCTGGCGCTTTATCTCCCATTACCCATCTTGCAGATGCGTTTTTAGTAATTATAGTTTGGGAATCGTCTTTGAGTTCCGCAGGTATAACTTGTAAAGAACCTGCATTTGTTCCTTTTACGTAAGACACCGTCTCTGTAGTCCATTCTGCAGGCACTATTTCTAAACGAGAAGATGCTGGTTTAACAACCACCACTACATCTCTAGTTTCGTACTGTGCAGGTATTATTTCTAAACGAGTAGATGCAGGTTGTACAATAACCTCTACATTTTTAGTTTCATATTGTGCAGGTACTATTTCTAAACGAGTAGTTGCTTCTTGAATAATCATCTCTTCAGTAGATGCAACTGATTTCCCTGGTATTAACTCTAATTTAGTTGAAGCTTCTTGAACAACAAAAGTTTCATCTTTAGTTTCGTATTGCGCTGGTATAACTTCTAAACGAGAACTTGTAGGTTTAATTTCTACAGTAAAGTCTTCGGTAGAATATTGAGGTCCATGTGCTTTTAATACTTTGTATGATGCGGCAGTTTCTACTGTAACAGTTTCGTTTTTCCAAACATCAGGTGTTGTACAGCGCACATAACACTTACCTGGTTCAGCATTTGTTGGTAGGTCTTGAGCAAATGCAATTACCCCAAATATTAAAGTAAGACTAGATAGTAAAATTTTCTTCATTCTTTTAATTTTTTTAGTTAAGTTTAATAAACACAAATATATGATTTTTTTTAGAAATCTGAAATTTTAGTTATTAACATTTTTTTAACTAATTTAATTAACATATTAACACCTAATTTTTTGTGTCTTTTTTACAAAAAAAATTCTATTAAATTTTTAGTAACACCTAGTTTACTGGGTCAAAACTCAGGTTTTAAAATTCAACATTTAATAAATAGGTTTTTGGTATTCTTTTTTATCCATAATTATTTTAGCAATCACTTCTTTTAAAATTTCAGAAGTTCCTCCGCCAATTGGTCCAATTCTACTATCTCTTAAAAGGCGTGCTAAAGGGTAATCTTCCATATATCCGTATCCACCAAATAGTTGTAAACAATCATAGATAACTTTATCTGCCATTTTTGTGCTTAGTAGTTTAGACATTGTAGCTTCTTTAACTGCATATACCTTATTGTTTAATTTATTAGCAACGGAATAATTAAATTCTTTACACATTGCAATTTCACTAGCCATTTCGGCAACATTATGTCTTAGTGCTTGAAATTTATTGATAGTTGTTCCAAACGCTTTTCTTTCACTCATATATTGTATAGTGTAATCTAAGGCAAACTCGGCTCTAGCGTGTGCATTAATAGCCATGATCAATCTTTCTAAAGCAAAATGCTGCATTAAATAGCCAAAACCTTCGTTTTCATTACCCATTAAATTACTTGCTGGAATTATTACATTGTCAAAAGCAATTTCTGCGGTATCAGATGCTCTCCAACCTAATTTATCTAATTTAGTTGCGGAGATTCCTTTGGTATCTCTATTCATTACAAAAATACTAATTCCTTTATATTTATTAGTTGGGTCTGTTTTTGCAGCAACTATTAAATAGTCACTATAAATTCCGTTTGTAATAAAAGTTTTAGAGCCATTAATGATATAATTAGCGTCTTTTTTTACTGCTGTTGTTCTCATGCCTGCAACATCAGATCCTCCAAAAGGTTCTGTTATACAGAGGCAACCAATTTTTTTACCATTAATACTAGGTGTTAAATATTTTTCTTTTAACTCATGGTTCGCTTCTATATTTAAATGTGTCATCGCTAAATAATTGTGAGCCCACATTGCAGCGGCAAATCCACCAGAGTTTATTTTTTGTAGTTCTTCCAAGAAGATGACTGTGTAAAAAAGATCTAGTTCTAATCCACCATATTTTTCTGGGTAAACCAATCCGAAATACCCCATTTCTCCAAATTTTTTCCAAATAAAACGTTCTATTTTACCCGTTTTTTCCCATTTATCTATATGTGGCACTACTTCTTTTTGTAAAAATTCTTGAAAACTTTTTCTAAATGAGTGATGTTCTTCGGTAAAATAATTATTGGTCATTGGTTTTTTTTAGTGGTTAGTTTTGGTAGTTTGGTCTTAGGGTTGTTTATATTCAGTTGTCAAATATAAAACTATTCTGCCATATTTATCTATTGGGAAACCCTCTATTTTTTTTAATTCTTTAAGGTCTTGAATTTCAGCAAATTCATCTTTATACTCAGCTATTTTTTTAGTAAGGTCGTAATCTATATATGGTAAGTGCAAAATTTGTTTAAAGGTTGCTTCGTTAATATTTAGTTTTATTATTTTTGGTTTACTCAGTAATTGAAATTGTTTTAATAATTTTGAGATGACTTCTAGTTTTAACCCATAAACTTCATTTAATTGGTCTATAAATTGAAAGCCACCGATTGTATTTCTAGTTTTAATTATTCTTTTAGATAATTTATCACCAATTCCGTTAACAGATTTTAATTCTTCGGCGGTTACTTTATTTAAGTCCTTGATTATAAATTTTTCTATAATAGGGTTAGAAATTTCTTTAATCGGATAATGGTTTGTTATTTTAGTTACAACTTCTGATTTTAGACCATATACTTTTTTAAGTTGTTCGCTGTTAGAGAATCCACCAATGCTTGTTCTGTATTTAATTATTCTTGCAGACAATACTTTACCTATACCATTAATTAATTGTAAATCTTTTTCGGTAACATTATTTAAATCTTTAGGAATTATTTTTATTTTTGGATATGAGTTATCTTTATTTACCCAATCTGGAAATTTAAAAAATGGTTTCAAGGTGTTAAATAAACTATCGTTAATACCTGTAATTTGCTGAAATTGTTTTGCTGAATTAATATAATTACCTGCTTTTCTAAAAGCGAGTAATTTATCAATTTCTGGTGTTGTCATTCCTAATTTATAACCTTTATAATCGGTTATGAAACTTGGATTAAAAGGGTATATTTTTGGTTTTCTTTTTTCTAACTCAATTGATTTTAAGGAGTCTATTTTAGATTGAAATATTGTTAATTTTAAAGTATTTAAATCTTCTACTTTATGAGGTGAAAAGTCAACAAAAAAATAGGTAAGTTGTAGTAAAACAATAAATATACTTAAAAATAAAATTCCATTTCGTTGGTCTTTATTATACCAAAAATGGGATTTAATATTTTTCATTAGTCTTTTTTATGGTAATTAAATTTTAGGGTCTAATTTTTTGATTTCTATTTACTTCTTTGGTAACTTTTATTTTAAGTTTTTTTAGTTTAATTCATAAACACATATTGCACCATATTTGCACCCATTTTAAGTGCTTTTTGTCTAACTTCTTGTGAATTATGGTGTATTTCTTCATCTTCCCAACCGTCGCTCAAATCACTTTGAAAATCGTAAAAACACACTAATTTGCTTTTATAAAATATACCAAACCCTTGTGCGGGTTTATTATCATGTTCATGTATTTTTGGCATGTTTTTAAAAGTATAGGTTTGATTAAAAATGGCATGGTTATAAGGTATTTCTTGAAATTCTAGTTTCGGAAAAATTTTTTTCATTTCTCTTCTAATAAATTTGTCAATACCATAATTATCCGAAACATGTAAAAAACCACCAGAAGTTAAATAGTTTCTTAAATTCTCAACAGTGTTATCATCAAAAAAAACATTACCATGACCTGTCATAAATAACATTGGATAATTGAATATTTCTATGCTATTTGCTTCTACATTTTTTGGTTTTTTTTGCAATTGTGTTTTTATATTTTCATTACAAAAGGCAATTAAATTTGGTAATGCAGTAGGGTTTGCATACCAATCTCCTCCTCCATCATATTTTAAAATTGCTAGTTCTTGTGATTGTATAAATTGGAATGTCATAAAAAAAACAAGAAAAATAATTTTTCGTTTTTTGTAGTAATAATTTATCATAAGTCCATATCTATTTATTAAAAAAAGAAACATTTGAACGCAAAAAATACGGCTGTTTCTGTACGCAACCTAACTTTTAGCCAAAGATACTGCTTTATACTTATTTTACAACATTTAAGTTTAGGAATGTTTAGGAATTTGTGTTTTAAAGTGTTTTAAAAGATGTAATTGTTAAAGTTCGTTGAATTGACTACATTTGTATAATGCGTGTAAATTTAATGTGCAATTGTGCAAGATTGTTTAATACGTTTATCTGTGTGTTGTAAACAATGCGCCAACTGGCAAATCAGATTGGGAAATAACGGAATATTAACTTAAAAAAAGGGAACTATGAGTTTTAAATCAATTTTTCATTTAGATGATAAAGAGTATAATGTGCTACAATGTAATTATGATTTTCATCAAAATAGTGATGTAAATGGAAGACCATCAGGAAAACCATTTCTTACTAGCGTAAGCATCTTATTAGAGGTAAAAGATATTACAATGTTTTTATTATGGGCAACACATCCAACAATGCAAAAACATTTTATATTAGAATACCTTCCAAGAATTGTAGGAACAAAAGGCAGAAAGATTTATGGTTTTGATGTAAATTGTGTTAAATACGAAGAAGTGTTTAATGCAAACAGTAACACACCACATACAGTAAGATTAGAATTAACTTGTGGAGGTTTTGAAGAAGGTAATGCAAAATATTCAACAACTTGGCGAAAAACATTTAGTAACAAAGTACCAGTAACAGCAATAAATTACAATGAGGAAAAAGAAGAAGAGCAAGAAGAAATCATAGAAGAAAAGAAAGATAAAAAGTGCGTTATTAAATTTGAAGCAGATAATAACGACATAAAAAACGGAATATTTGGTTTTGA
Organism: Flavobacteriaceae bacterium; assembly: GCA_021648755.1. GTDB lineage: Bacteria > Bacteroidota > Bacteroidia > Flavobacteriales > Flavobacteriaceae > S010-17. Next base: position 75,019 of record JAKISG010000009.1, read on the forward strand.
TACCATACCAGACAAATACAAAAGAATATGTACATCTGATATTACAAAATTAGAAAACGAGTACCCATCACTAACCGTTGAAGGCGAAAAGTATTTTCCTGCTTGGGTAAGTATGCGTAAAGACCAGACTATTATTTTAGATATAGACAGTACTATAAAACAAAAAGAAGAATACGAAAGCATTGCGTTTGAAGAATATCCAGACTTTACCATAGTACCAATTGACAGAAAAGGGAATAAAGTTGACTTAAAGGAAGCCAAAAAAGTAAAAATAACCTGTAAAAACACCAACCAAAATACCGCACAAATAAAAGTAATTGCAGACGATAAAGAAGCAGGAGCAATAAATTTCTTTTACCCAAAACCTAAAACCATTGACCTAAAATGGTATTTTGTGGAGATTACGGGAGATGAGAAAGATAAAAAAGATTTAAAAAACAAAATCAACAAAACAAAACTAGAAACCTTATTAAAAAAAGGCTTAAACCCTGCGTTAATAGATGTTAATATTGTAAATGATAATGCTGAAATAATTGATATTAGCGAGTACAAAGAAGACTTAAAAGAGAAAGGTACATTAAAAAAACATTTAGATGATAAAATAGGAAAATATATAGAACGAGAAAGAATACTACGAATTTTTAGTCGTATTGATATAAAACACACTAAAAATACATCTATCATTAACCTATATAGCATTAATAGAAAATGCTTACATACTAAAGATATTAATACAGACGGTACATACAAAATGTTTGGTGGTTTATCTCTAACAAGTACAGGTTTAGCGTATATGACATTAGAAGAAGGTGATAAAATACAAGCAGAAAATATTATTCACGAAATAATGCACGCTTTAGGTTTAGAACACACTTTTTCTATAAAAGCAGCACATACTTTTAAACCAACTAAAACTAAAAATTATATGGATTATGAAAATGTAAAAAGACTTACTTGGAAATGGCAATGGGAAAGATTACAGAAATATACACATTTAAAATAAACTATTATGAAAAAAATAATTTTTACACTTATAATTCTTTTTTTTAATCAAATATTAGTCGCACAGAAAATTATTGATATAAAAGCAGATTTTATTGACCTTAACAATAGTCCTTTCATTTTTTATGAAAAATTAAAAGATAATTTATACAAAGAAAAAGAAATTTTAATTGAAGAAATTGGGGAATATACATATAAGATATCTATTGAAGAACAGTTATATAAAAATTTTGTAGTAAGAAAAAGAAAAGAAATAATAAAGGTAGATACACTTCCTAATATTAATATAAAATGCTTAAAGAAAAAAATGTCAGGAACTTCATTTGTTGATAAAGATGATGATGACATTATTCAGTTTAACTATTTTAATGATTATTATTTTTCTATGCGAGAATATGAATTAGATGATAATAATATTACTACTAGAAGTGATGATACCTTAGAATTAATAGATACAGAATATTATCGTTATTTTATTCTTAGAATAAATAAAAAAAAATTAATCATTGTTTTTCTTAAAAGATACGAAGCAAATATAGGTAGATATATTATCCCAATTAAATCTTCTTTTATAACAGACTACTTTAGTGAGGATTTATTACCTATAAATAATAGTAATCTAGAAAAAATGAATTGGAATATACCTTTCAAAAATAAATACGCTTATATAGATAGTGATTTCGATTATTTATATAAAATAGATACAATTCACAATCAATTAAAAGATGGAGTACTTAATCAAAATGTTTTAAAACAAAAATTTGACAGATTGTCTATTAAAAAAGGATTTATAATTGGGAATAGTGATAAAATACACATATATAACTTAAAATTAGACGAAATAACACCTAAAAATACAAGAGCAGTTCAATGGCATAATAAAAATTATTGTAGAGTTTTAATAAATAATAAATTAAAATGGTTAGATAGATTAGGAAATATTTTTGATACTGTAAAATTTGAAGCATATATGGTTTGTGGTACAGTTGTAAGTTATAAAGATGAAATTTTAACTTCGCCTAAAGGGTATTTTATTATTGAAAAATCAAATCGTTATTTTACTGATGGTAATAATACAAATAACACTAATAACAAATATTTTTTATTTTTAAGAACCAAATACGATGAGGTAACTTTCTTAAATGGAAGTGGAGAATTATATTATGATGAAAATGATTTTTTAATTTACAATAAGGACGATTATAGATACCCTACCACCTATAATTATTTACGAGTAAAAAAATCAAATAAATATGGACTTATTCAAATTAATACAAAAAATAACATTATAAATAAAAAGATAATACTCCCAATAGAATATGAATTTATAGAAGAAGCAGGATACCAACATTGGATACGTTATAAAAAAAATGGTTTGTATGGATATTATAGTTTAAATAAACAAGCAAAATACAAAAATATATCTCGTTTTGAAATGGGGTTCGCAAGATTTGTATTGCCGAATAAAAAAATGGGATGGCTAGATGTAAATGGAAATGAGTATATAGATAAATGAGGTTTTATAGAGTAGTAAAAAAAGATATTAAAAAATATGAGGTTACAGGTTTACTTTAAAACATACAAATTTAAATGAATACCCAAATGAAAGACCAGTTTGGGCAATCTCTTTAGATGGTAATGAAGAATATGAAATAAAAGACACCAAAGTGTATTGGATAGATGGCATAACAGGAAAGTATATAAAAACTACTAAAATCATAACCGAACACGGAATGTAAAACTCTGAATATCAATACTCAACAACAAGCACAGTTTACAACACGGTATAAAATTAATAGCGGTTTTTGTGCTTAACTTATGGTTGTTTTCCTTTTATAAAATTGGTCTTTAACCAAAAAGTCCGTGTGTCAAAAATCCGCTACTAACCTTATACTAATCGTTGGCAGTAATTTGAAAAAATCGAACTAACAATGAACTTTATTGCTGAAAATGAAAAATTTAAAGTTTATTCTTTTCACGAAAGCATATATCTCAAAAAGAAAAGTCTCTTAAATAATAACGATAAATTCTCAAAAAAGGATAAATTTATTGGACATCACTACGGAAATCCAAATGACGGAATTATAACGGAAAACTATATAATAGTATCTGGTTGTGGAATTAGTATTTATGACTTAAAAAAAGGAACTGATAATCACTTTTTCACTGATGAAAATGACAGGTATTGGACAAACGGAATTCATCAAGAAGGAGAAGATGATTATCATACTGAATTTAGATTCGTAAGTCACAATTCCGAAAATAAATTGAGAGTGTTTAAAATGAACATTGTGACAGCGGAATTGACTGAATTGGAATAATAGAACTGAATAAAAAAACAATGAACAATAAAGAAATACCTGATATAGTTTTAATTTATCCTGAGGATTGTCCCGATAAATTAATTGAGGATGAAATCAAAGAATTTAATTCAAGTCATTTAAATCTCAAAGTTCAAAAAGTCGAAAAAGATGCTTGGATGGCATTTGAATGGGTTGTACCAACTGCATTCGGAGTTTATATTCTTAAACCATATTTTGATTCATTTTTAAAAGAGGCTGGAAAAGACCACTATTTACTTTTAAAAAGCGGGTTGAAAAAAATTGTAGAAAAGGGTAAAATTATTAAAGCAAGATTTGAATAACGGAAAAATAGTGCAAAAAGGAACACATAATGAACTTTTAAAACAAGAAGGCTACTATAAAGAAGTATATGAACAGCAATTACTAGAAGAAAAATAGTTAATTTATTTGTACTTGTAA
>JAKISG010000002.1 GCA_021648755.1 Flavobacteriaceae bacterium
TTGTATGTAATAAATAGTAAAGTAGTGTTTAAACCAGATAATTACATATTTATTGATAATGAAACAAGATATGAAACTTTATCTAATTTTGAAATCAAAATATTTAGAAGTGCATTTGAAGAATTAAGTAAATATTCCATAGAAAATATGATTAAATCTATAAAATAGCATCGCTATTATTATGTTAAATAGAAGAGCGACTACGAAGTAATCACGATAACAAAAACAAAATATTAACGCTTGAGTAATTTTACATAGCGACTAATTATGGTACAAACAGCACAATGTTGAACCTAGCACAAACAAAAAGTTTATATAAGCAAAGAATTACAAACAAACTAAAATGTTGTGATATTTGACATAGTAATAATTATAGTTATCAAATAATGCAGTATTTCGTACAAAGCACTAAATATCTATAAATACACGATTCTCCTACCAAAAACAAATAACTATATTTGTACTATAATTAATATTATGTTAAATAGAATAAAAGATTTCCGTTTTCTATTAAGTTCTAGTTCCTCTACATAAATTCTTAAAATTGAAGGATTACCCCAACCAACCATCACGGTCTAAACTTCGGTATTGAATTGCTTCGGCAATATGATTTGGATTTATATTTTCTGACGCATCTAAATCTGCAATTGTTCTTGAAACTTTTAAAATTCTATCGTAAGCCCTTGCAGAAAGGTTTAGTTTTTCCATAGCGTTTTTTAATAAATTTTTAGACTGTTCATTTAATTCACAAAATTTACGAATCTGTTTTACAGACATTTGTGCATTATAATGAATAGTGTCATTTTCTTTAAAACGCTCTGTTTGTATTTCTCTACCTTTTATTACACGCTCTCTAATAACTTTACTCGGCTCACCTTTACGTTCTTCAGATAATTTTTCAAAAGGCACAGGCTGTACTTCAATATGAATATCAATTCTATCTAGTAAAGGACCTGATATTTTTGCTAAATAACGTTGCATTTCTTGAGGGCTTGATGCTAATGGGTTATTTGCATCAACAAAATAACCACTAGGACTTGGGTTCATACTAGCTACTAACATAAAACTACTTGGGTAGGTTACAGTGAATCTTGCACGTGAAATCGTTACTTCCCTATCTTCTAATGGTTGACGCATAACTTCTAAAACAGTACGCTTAAATTCAGGTAATTCATCTAAAAATAAAACACCATTATGCGATAATGAAATTTCACCTGGTTGTGGATATGCTCCACCACCAACTAAAGCAACATCGCTAATAGTATGATGAGGAGACCTAAATGGTCGTTGGCTCATTAAACCCGAATGTGATTTTATTCTACCTGTAACCGAATGAATTTTAGTGGTTTCTAATGCCTCTTTTAATGACATAGGCGGTAAAATAGTTGGTAATCTTTTTGCAAGCATAGTTTTACCTGAACCTGGAGGACCAATTAAAATGATATTATGACCGCCTGCTGCTGCAATCTCCATACAACGTTTAATAGTCTCCTGCCCTTTTACATCTGAAAAATCAAACTCAGGGTTTTCTGAATTTTTATAAAACTCTTTTTTAGTATCTATAAAGAGAGGTTCAATCAATATTTTACTTTCTAAATGCTCAATAATTTGTTTAATATTTTTTACAGGATATACTTCTAAGCCTTCTACAATCGCAGCTTCTTTTGCATTTTGAATGGGTAAAAAAAAGCCTTTAAACCCTTCTTCTTTAGCCTTTATTGCAATGGGTAATGCGCCTTTAATGGGTTGTAGACTACCGTCAAGAGAAAGTTCTCCCATAATTACATAATTCTCAATATCTATTGCGTTTATTTGGTTAGAGGCATCTAAAATCCCCATAGCAATAGTTAAATCATAAGCTGAACCCTCTTTACGCATATCAGCAGGAGCCATATTTATAGTAATTTTTTTTCCTGGTAATTTATAACCGTTATTCTTTAAGGCTGCAGAAATTCGATAACTACTCTCTTTTATAGCAGGATCTGGCAAACCAACTAAGTGATAGGCAATACCTTTATCTATATTGACCTCAACAGTTATAGTTGTAGCTTCTACCCCAAATACTGCTGATCCATAAACTTTTGTTAGCATTTTTTTGTTTTTAATTTTGAATAATCTTATTAATCTTCTGCTTTGAAATTATAGCAATACTACCCTATCTTATTTTTTCTCAACTAATAAATGATTATTATTACTCTACCTTATTCTTTATGCATAAATTTTTGTTTATGCAATAATTCTTCTTCAGTTTCTACATTGTTATCATCTGGTATACAACAATCTACAGGGCAAACTGCAGCACATTGTGGCTCTTCGTGAAAACCTTTACATTCCGTACATTTGTCGGCAACTATAAAATAGACTTCATCATCTATTGCTTCTTGTATTTCATCAGCATCCACTTCTTTTCCGTTTGTCAATAGTAATTTACCTTTTAGGCTAGTACCATCTGCATATTTCCAATCATCTGCGCCTTCATAAATTGCAGTATTCGGACATTCTGGTTCGCAAGCACCACAATTTATACATTCGTCTGTTATTATTATTGCCATTCTATTTTAATCCTTAAATTTGCAACAAATATACAATTACTATTCTAAATTTTTACAACAAATGTTATTAGAAAATCGTATTGAAGCTTTTAGTTTACTAGGTGAATTTCTAAACCAATTTACTAGAAATAAGATAAATAAAAAAAAAAACATCTTATATAATGATTTATTTTTTGACGCTTTTAAATTACAAATTAAAAGAGCTAAAGAAAGTAATTCTTGGTTTACAGATGATAATGTACTCTTTGCCTTTGAAAGTTGGGCCTCAATTTTAACAAAAGATAATTTAAATAACTGGGTTTCAAAATATAATTTAACCCAAAAAAAATCAAAAGTTATTGCAGTAATTATGGCAGGAAACATACCTTTAGTCGGTTTTCATGACTTTTTAACGGTACTTATCTCTGGCAATACCATTTTAGTAAAACAATCTTCTAACGATAGTTATTTTTTACCTTTAGTTGCAAAATATTTAGAACATATTGAGTCTAATTTTAAAGGAAAAATTAGATTTACTGAAGGAAAAATTAAAAATTTTGATGCTGTTATTGCTACTGGTAGTAATAATACTGCTCGTTATTTTGATTATTATTTCGGAAAACATCCACATATTATACGTCAAAACAGAAATGCTGTTGCTGTATTAACAAACAATGAGTCTATAGCGGATTTAGAAAATTTAGGCGATGATATTTTTAGATATTTTGGACTAGGTTGTCGTTCAGTTTCTAAAATATTTGTTCCAAAAGCCTATAATTTTGATTTATTTTTTAATGCCATTTATAAATTTAAAGATTTTATTAATTACCAAAAATATGATAATAATTATACGTATAACAAAACTGTTTATTTAATGAGTTTGTTTAAGTTATTAGAAAACGGATTTTTAATGTTAAAAGAAGATGCTAGTTACTCTTCACCAATTGCTACTCTGTTTTATGAGTATTATACTGATTTAGAAGAATTAAAGCTGAAGTTAAGAGCTGAAAAAGAACAAATTCAAGTTGTTGTAAGTAATGCGCGTATTAAAAATTCGGTTAGGTTTGGTAAAACACAGCAACCTCAATTAAATGATTATGCAGATGGTGTAGATACATTGGCTTTTTTAATTGATTTATAGTTTGTTAAGAAATAACACCGCTTCCAATAAGTTCATCTTCTATATACCAAGCTGCAAACTGACCTTCTGTAATTGCAGATTGCGCATTTTCAAAAGCGACATATAAACCTTTTTTAAACTTAAAAATTTCTGCCATTTCTAGTGGTTGTCTATATCTAATTCTTGCCCTTACTTTTAATGATTCTCCATTTTTTAAGATTAAATCAGTTCTTATAAAATGTAATTCTTCACTAGTAATAAAAAGAACCTTTCTATATAAGCCTTTGTGTTTTTTACCTTCACCAGTATAGATTGTATTGGTTTTAACATCAGTTTCTATAACAAACAAAGGTTCTTTTGTGCCACCAACAGCAAGTCCTTTTCGTTGCCCTTTGGTAAAATAATGTGCCCCTTGGTGTTTACCGACTATTTTGCCATCGCTTTTGTTATACTTAAATTTTTCTGCTAAAAATTGAAATTCTTCTTCTCTATTTTTAAATTTAGGTATTGGTTTTTCAAAAATTAAAGAAGTGTTGGGTATTGTTATAATATCGCCTTCTTTGGGTTGTAATTTTTGTTGTAAAAAATCAGGTAATTTTACTTTACCAATAAAACACAAGCCTTGTGAATCTTTTTTATTAGCAGTAATTAAATTTTGTTTTGTAGCAATTGCTCTAACCTCTGGTTTTGTTAACTCTCCTATCGGAAACAAAGTTTTAGATAATTGCTCTTGTGAGAGTTGGCATAAAAAATAAGACTGGTCTTTATTGAAATCTTTTCCTGTAAGTAATTGGTATGTTTCTTTACCGTTAATAACTACAGTTCCTTTTCTGCAATAATGACCTGTCGCCACATAATCTGCGCCTAAATTAAGTGCAATTTTTAAAAACACATCAAATTTTATTTCTCGATTACATAAAATATCAGGGTTTGGTGTTCGTCCTTTTTTATAGGCATTAAACATATAATTTATAATACGCTCTTTATATTCATTACTTAAATCAACTACTTGAAATGGTATTTCTAACTTTTCGGCAACTAACATTGCATCGTTACTGTCTTCTAACCAAGGGCATTCATTTGATATCGTAACTGATTCATCGTGCCAATTTTTCATAAAAAGACCAATGACATTATAGCCTTGTTGTTTTAACAAATATGCTGCAACGCTAGAATCAACACCTCCAGAAAGACCAATAACTACTGTTTTCACTTTTTAACTTTAGAATGCAAAATTACATTAAGGTAAGCGATTAAAAAAATGATAAAACTATTTTATTGTTTTACTTTTTTTTTAACTATTTCTTGTGAATGTGAAAATTCACCATCAATATAAATTTTCCAATCACCTACTTTTTCATCGTTTTTATACTGTCCTTCTTCTGTAATTTTTCCTGTTTTTCGATCGTAATAGATTGCCTTGCCTTCTAATTTACCATTGACATAGGTTAACTCTTGATAAATAGAATTATTTATTGAATACCTTTTATAATTACCATGTATTTTACCTTTATTATAAGTGGTTAAAATTGCTGGCTTTTTACTTGGAAAAAACGTCTTGTAATCACCATTAAGTTCGTTATTTATATAATTTTCTTCTTGCATAATAGTTTTACCATCTTTGTGGTAATACACCCATTTACCTATTCTTTTTTTACCATCCATCTTACCGTTACTCTTTAAAACACCTGTTTCTGAATAAAATTTTACAATTGCTGTGTTATCATTAGTATTAAACTCTTTTATTATTGTTGGGTGATCTGACGATGCTGCTGCATAAAATTTAAAAACTCCTATTTCTTTACCATGGTCAAATGTGCCTTGATATCTAATTCTATCGTTATTAAATTTTTTTTTCCAAATACCATGTCTTTTGTTGTTAGTGTCTAATTGGTTGATATTTTGTGATTTAACTGTAACAAAGCAACATAGTAATAATAGTATAAATGTGTGTGTTTTCATTGAAAGTATATTATAAGTTTATAATTTTAAATAGAAATTATTTAGAGAATTTTTTATTGTTAGATAATTAATTTATAACATTTTAATAAACTCCTCTTCATTAATAATTTGAATACCTAAAGTTTCTGCTTTTACTTTTTTTGCAGGTCCCATTTTGTCACCTGCAATAAGGTAATTTGTTTTTTTAGATAAAGATCCTGAATTTTTTCCGCCATTATCTTCAATTGTCTTTTTTAATTCGTTTCTAGAAAATTTTTCAAAAACGCCCGATACTACAAAGGTTAAATTTTTTAATTTATCAGAAATATTAGTGTTCTCCTCTGAAATTTTAAATTGTAACCCTACTTGTTTTAATTTATCAACAAGTCTTATATTAGATGAATTACTGAAAAAATTAAGAATACTTGCTGCTATTCGTTCACCAATTTCATCTACATTTTTTAGTTCTTCAAAACTGGCATTTATTAGATTATCTATATTTTTATAGTGTTTTACTAATTTTTTAGCAACAGTCTCTCCTACAAAACGAATACCTATTGCAAATAGTACTTTTTCAAATGGTATTTGTTTTGATGCTTCTAAACCTAAAATTATATTTTTAGCAGATTTTTCTGCCATACGCTCTAATGGTATTATTTGTTCAGCCTTTAAATCATATAAGTCACTATAATTAGTTAATAAATTGTTTGTAAAAAGTAACTCTACTGTTTCTGTACCAATACCGTCAATATCCATTGCTTTACGGCTAATAAAGTGTTGTATTCTTCCTATAATTTGAGTTTTACAACCAAATTCATTTGGACAGTAATGTTTGGCGTCACCTTCTGTTCTCACTAATTCTGTGTTGCAATCAGGGCAATTAGTTGCGTATTTTAAGGGGGCAGAATCACTTGTTCTTTTTTCTAAATTTACGCCAATAATTTTTGGAATTATCTCTCCTCCTTTTTCTACAAAAACAGTATCATTAATTCTAATATCTAATTTTTCTATCTGGTCTGCATTGTGTAGAGAGGCACGCTTTACAATTGTTCCTGCTAATTCTACAGGCTCTAAATTAGCAACTGGTGTAATTGCACCTGTTCTCCCTACTTGGTACGAAACATTATTTAATTTAGTAGTAGTTTGTTCTGTTTTAAACTTATAGGCAATTGCCCAACGTGGTGCTTTTGCTGTATAACCAATTTCATTTTGATAATGTAAGTTATTTACTTTTATTACAACACCATCGGTTTCGTACGATAAATGATGTCGTTTTTTGTCCCATAGATTTATAAAATCAAGCACCTCGCTTATAGTATTGCATAATTTAATTTCTGTAGGCACTTTAAATCCAACATTTCTAGCATTTTCTAAAATTTCAAAATGAGTTTCGTATTTGGTACTTTCTGTAACAACGTGATATAATAAACAATCTAATGGTCGTTTTGCAACTTCGGCACTGTCTTGTAATTTTAAACTTCCGCTTGCTGTATTTCTAGGGTTTCGATAGGGTTCTTCGCCATTTTCGATACGTTCGGCATTCATTTTATTAAAACCGTCAAATGGTAAAATAATTTCACCTCTTATCTCAAAATTACTTAAAAATGAATCTTCTATTTGTAGCGGAATTGACTTTATAGTTTTAATATTTGAAGTTACATTATCGCCTTTAAACCCATCTCCACGTGTTACTGCAGTTACTAATTTGTTATTTTTATAGGTTAAATTAATAGACGCTCCATCATATTTTAGTTCACAAGTAAAATCTAATTTTTCTATACCTATTATTTTTAAAATTCGTTTTTCCCAATCTAATAAGTCTTCTTTAGAGTACGAATTACTTAATGAATACATTTGGTTTTGGTGCGTTACATTTTCAAAATTTTTAGTAATCTCACCTCCTACTCTTTGTGTTGGTGAATTTTCATCAAAATATTTTGGATTTTCGTCTTCTAATTTTTGGAGTTCTGTAAGTTTTATATCGAATTCGTAATCGGATATTGTTGCGTTATCTAAAACATAATAATTATGATTATGTTCATTTAATTCTTTACGTAATTGATTAATTCTTTGTTGAATTATGTTTAACATTAATATATTTTTTTTAATATAGCGCTTTACTACAAGATAGTTAAGTGTTTGTTTATAAATGCTTTGACATTTAGTTTGTAGAATTTATAATTAGACAACACCTTGGGCTAACATTGCATCTGCAACTTTTACAAAGCCAGCAATATTAGCACCTTTTACATAATCTGTAAATCCTTTTGAATCTGTACCATATTTAACACAAGACGCATGAATATCACTCATTATTTGTTTTAATTTATCATCTACTTCTTTTCTTGTCCAATTAAAGCGTAAAGAGTTTTGACTCATTTCTAATCCGCTAGTAGCAACACCTCCTGCATTAGATGCTTTACCTGGAGAAAATAATACTTTTGCTTTATGAAATACCTCTATAGCTTCTGGTGTACAAGGCATATTTGCTCCTTCGGCAACACATAAAACATTATTTTTAACTAATGTTTTTGCCTCATCTCCATTTAATTCATTTTGAGTAGCGCATGGATAAGCAACATCACATTTTACAGACCAAGGTCTTTCTCCTTTAAAAAATTTTGCTTTTGGATATTTTTTTACGTAAGCACTAATCCTGCCTCTTTTTACGTTTTTTAGTTCCATAATAAAAGCTAATTTATTTTTGGTGAAACCATCTGCATCGTAAATATAGCCACTAGAATCAGACATAGTTACAACTTTTGCACCTAAACTTGTTGCTTTTTGTGTAGCAAATTGTGCAACATTACCTGAACCAGATACTACTACAATCTTTCCTTTTAAGGAGTTGGCAATTGTTTTTAACATCATATCCGAAAAATAAACTGTGCCATAACCTGTCGCTTCTGGTCTTATTAGAGAACCGCCATAACTCATACCTTTGCCTGTTAAAACACCAACAAATTCGTTACGTAATTTTTTATACTGACCAAACATAAATCCTATTTCACGACCTCCTACTCCAATATCTCCAGCAGGCACATCTGTATTTGCACCAATATGTCTAAACAGTTCACTCATAAAAGACTGTGTGAAACGCATTACTTCTATATCAGATTTTCCTTTTGGATCAAAATCTGCCCCTCCTTTACCTCCACCCATTGGTAAAGTAGTTAATGAGTTTTTAAATACTTGTTCGAACCCTAAAAATTTTAAAATTGAAAAATTTACAGATGGATGAAAGCGCAAACCTCCTTTATAAGGTCCAATTGCTGAATTAAATTCAATTCGATAACCTCTATTTACTTGGGTTTTTCCTTTATCATCTATCCAAGGTACTCTAAACATGATTGTTCTTTCAGGTTCAATCATTCTTTCTAATAACATCTTTCCTTTATATTTTGGGTTTGCTTCTATAAAAGGAATGGTTGCTTCTGCAACTTCATGAATTGCTTGTATAAACTCTGGTTCGTTTGGATTTTTAGCATTTGCATAATCCATAAATGCTTTAATTTTATTTTTCATTTTTAAGTCTTTTATTTTAAAGAATTTTTTCAATACACAAAGGTAATTAATTTTAGATTTAATAATAAAGAAACTTAAAATATGTTTTGTGCGTAAAATATGTAAATCTTGTTGTAATTATGTTTTTGCAAAATGTATTTACCAATTATTCGTTAATCAATGTATTTAATAATTGTCTAACTTTAGTACTATTCCAATTAGATGCACCCGTTTCTTTTAGAGCAATTTTACCATTTTTAGTTACTATAAAAGTAGTTGGTAAACTTTTGGTACTAATTTCGGGAGCAATTGCAGATGCTAAGTTATAGGTTGGTAGATTGTAATTATTATCTTGATAAAACTTAGTTATTTTTATTTTTGAATCAGAAGTAATAAAGACAAAAGCAATCTTATTTTTATAATCGTTGTACAAAGACTGAACGGAAGGCATTTCAGCAATACATGGTGCACACCATGTTGCCCAGTAATTTATAAAAATTACTTTTCCTTTTAGTTCTTTTAAATTTAGATTTGGCTGGTTATAAATCCCTATTAATTCGGTATCAAAAGAATTAATAGCGACCCGATTTTTCATTTTTTTTACAGCAGGTGAAAAAACCATAGATTTAACATATATCACACCTTGTATTAGTTTTGCTTTAGTTGTTTTTCCATAAGGTGTAAATAGAAAAATTATAAAACTGTAGAACAATATATTATATAGCGTTTTTTTATTAAATTTCATCTGTATTATTTATCAATAATTAGACGATAAAATTAATAATTACTTACTATTTTTTAACTTTTATTTCCTTCCAATTTTTAGTTGCTTTTTCTTTTAATTCTTCGGGGCCTTCTTTTAACCATTTTTTATAGGTATCTGTAAAGTAAGAGGTGTAAAATAAATACAATTTATCATCTCTAATTTCAAATTTTGTAGGATCCATATCTACTTTTTTACCTTTTTTTCCCATTGCATAAGCACACCAGCCGCCATATTGTGGTAAATACTGTTTTGAATTTAATTTAAATTTTTCTAAATTTTTAATGTTAGAAAATTGATATTTTACATCATTATAAGTAAATACATATTCTGGTTTGCCTTTAATTGCTTTGCCGTTAAAGTATGCAACAAGGTCATAACCGTTTACTCCACAGCCATTTTTTACATTATAATCTATTTTTTGAGCATATAACGATAAGTTAACCATCAATAATAGTATAAATATTTTTTTCATTTTTAATATGTTTAAAATAAGCGTTAGTTTGCACTAACGCTTTTATAATTAATATATTATTTTGTTTTAAGATAATATTTACCTAGAAACTGACCCTCCAGGAAAGCTTTCTAGATTTTGTGACATATTATATAAGGTATGGTCAGTTGCATCAGTAGATATCATACCAACTAATGGTTTTAATGCAAATGGCATTGGGCTATTATCTGGTACAGGTTCAATTGATATTACTGCGGTTCCTCCTGCTAAATCTGTAGGAAAGGTTAAGCCTGATGGAGCTGCCATTAAAAAATCTTCTCCAGGAAAAAACCCGTCAGCACCATTTACTGAAGGCAAAGGTATTGCTCCGCTAAAACCATTAAAATTATCGGTTGCACTCACATTTCTAAATGTTCCTGTTGTTACTGGTTGATCATCAATTACTGCCCAGCCTTCGTAAATCCAGCCTGAAGGTAATGTAGGTAAATTTAAACCTGCTAATGGCGCCCCACTAGATGGGTCTAAAAACCAAATTCCACTATTTTCATTATTGTCCATTCCGTCTGTTGGTGTTGCTAGAATATATTTTCCAGATGCATTTGAAAAATCGCCTATATCTACAGATACATTTGCTGTAGATCCGCTAAAATTTCCAGATAATATGTGTATGTTTGACGCTCCTGGATCTGGGTCATTTGCTGGCTCAATGGTTAACACAAATCTTGATGAGTTATTTAATTTATCTTCATTAATCTCAAATGTTTGCGGAAAAACTACGCTTGAAAAAATACCTGTAGTTATTACACCTCCACCATCTACAATAAGCCAGCCTTCATAAACATAATCTGGACCTAATTCTTCTAAACCTGTTAAGTTAAGTGTTAGTGTTTTTGTTGCTGTAGATTCTTCATCATCTTTACATGAATTTAAAAATGTAATAATAAATAGGGTTGCTAATATTGCTTTTAAGATACTTTTCATAATTATATTGTTTAAAATTAATAACACCACAAAGATAGCGGTAGTTATTATTTAAAAATGTTAACTATCTAACACTTTTGCATTTTTATTTAAAATTATTTCTTTTCCGTTAAAAGATAAATAGTCTTCATCTTTTAAATTATTTAAAACAATATTTAAGGAGGGTCTAGATGCGCCAATAAGTGTTGCAATTTCTTTTTGAGAGTAAGGGTGTTTAATTAAAATTTTTCCATTTAATAATAATTGTCCAAATTCATCTTTTAGTTCTTCAATAAATTCGATAGTACGCTTTCTTACGTCTTTAAATAATAGGATCTCTAAACGTCTTTCTAATTTTTTTATTCTATAACTAATTAATTTATAGAAACTTAAAGTGAATGAGGTGTTGTTTTTCATCATATTTTGAAGTGTATCTACTGATATAGGGCATATTACTGTTTTATTATCAATAGATAGTGCAAATTCATTTCTTTTCTCTTCTCCTAGAAATGCTTTTTCTCCAAAAACTTCTCCTTTACCTAAAATAGACTTTACAATTTCTTTTCCTTCTGCTGTATAGTACCCTAATTTAATTTTACCTGAATTAATTAAGTAAACAGTTGTAGAGGCGTCTGCATCAAAATAGACATATTCTTTTTTTTTATAATATGATAATGTATGCCACTTCTTGTAGTCCTTATATTGATGAGGGCAAATAATCTTAAATAGATTAACACATTCTAAATACCAAATTTCTTTCATAAAAAAGCAAGGTGTAAAAATAAAAATGTTCAAAAATGATTATAGTTAAATTTTAACTATAAAAATTATTTAGTAGCATTCTCTTTTTTAATTAAATTTAAAGCGGAACCTTCTTTAAACCACTCTATTTGACCTTCATTGTAGGTGTGATTTAATTTAATGGTATCTTTAGAGCCATCTGCATGTTCAATTTCTAAAGTTAGTTGTTTGTCTTGTGTAAATTCGGTTAGATCTATAAAATTAAAGGTATCGTCTTCTTGAATTAAATCATAGTCTGCTTCATTAGCAAAAGTTAAACCAAGCATACCTTGTTTCTTTAGGTTTGTTTCATGAATTCTTGCAAATGATTTTACAATTACGGCAACTACACCTAAATGCCTTGGTTCCATTGCTGCATGTTCTCTTGATGAGCCTTCTCCGTAATTATGTTCACCAACAACTATAGAAGGTACGTTTGCTGCTTTATAGGCTCTTGCCGTAGTTGGTACTGCTCCGAACTCACCTGTTAATTGATTTTTTACTTTATTAGTTGCTTTTCCAAAAGCATTAACTGCTCCTATTAAACAGTTTTCAGAAATATTATCTAAATGTCCTCTGAAACGCAACCAGGGTCCTGCCATAGAAATATGATCTGTTGTGCATTTTCCAAAGGCTTTTATTAATAATTTTGCACCTATTATATTGCCTTCAATTGGCTTAAAAGGTGTTAATAATTGTAATCTTTTTGAATCTGAATTAACTATTATTTCAATACTAGATCCATCTGCTATTGGTGCTACGAATCCAGAGTCTTTTACATCAAACCCTTTTGGTGGTAATTCAAAACCAGTTGGTTCATCTAACATTACTTCTTCTCCTTTTTGATTGATTAGTTTATCGGTTACTGGGTTAAAATCTAGTTTACCTGAAATTGCAACTGCTGCAACTATAGATGGCGATCCAACAAAAGCGTGTGTATTTGGGTTGCCGTCTGCTCGTTTTGAAAAATTACGATTAAATGAATGTACTATGGTGTTTTTGGGTTGGTTCTCTGCTCCTTCTCTAGCCCATTGACCTATACAGGGCCCACAGGCATTCGTAAATATTTTTGCGCCTAAATTTTCAAATATTTCTAATAAACCATCTCGTGCTGCTGTATAACGCACTTGTTCTGACCCTGGATTTATACCAAATTCGGCTTTAGCAACTAGACCTTTTTCTACTGCTTGTTTAGCGATTGATGCTGCTCTTGACAAATCTTCGTAAGAAGAATTGGTACAAGAACCGATCAAACCCCATTCTACCTGTAAAGGCCAATCATTCTCGGTTGCTTTTTTTGTCATCTCATTACCAACTAACGTTGCTAGGTCTGGTGTAAAAGGACCGTTTAAATGTGGTTTTAATTCGTCTAAATTAATTTCAATTACTTGATCAAAGTATTTTTCTGGGTTTGCGTAAACTTCAGCATCACCTGTTAAGTAGTCTTTTATTTCGTTTGCAGCAACTGCAACATCGGCTCTATTGGTTGCTCTTAAATAGCGTTCTATAGATGCGTCATATCCAAAAGTAGATGTAGTTGCTCCTATTTCAGCACCCATATTACAAATTGTTCCTTTTCCTGTAGCAGATAATGACTTTGCGCCTTCGCCAAAATATTCTACGATACAATCTGTTCCTCCTTTTGCTGTTAAAATACCTGCAACTTTTAGAATTACATCTTTAGAGGCTGTCCAACCTGATAATTTACCCATTAATTTTACACCAATCAATTTTGGAAATTTGAGTTCCCATGGCATTCCTGCCATTACATCTACGGCATCTGCTCCACCGACACCTATTGCAATCATACCTAATCCGCCAGCATTTACGGTATGACTATCTGTGCCAATCATCATGCCGCCAGGAAAAGCGTAATTTTCTAATACTACTTGGTGTATAATACCTGCTCCTGGTTTCCAAAAACCAACTCCGTATTTATTTGAAACAGCAGCTAAAAAATTAAACACCTCACTAGATGTATTAATTGCTTCTTGTAAATCTTTATCTGCACCTATTTTGGCTTGTATTAAATGATCACAATGAACTGTAGTTGGTACAGCAACTTCTTTTTTACCCGCTTGCATAAATTGTAGTAGTGCCATTTGAGCAGTTGCATCTTGACAGGCAATACGGTCTGGTGCAAAATCTACATAATCTTTGCCTCTTATAAATGATTTGCTTAAATTTTTATTCCATAAATGATTGTAAAGAATTTTTTCTGCTAATGTTAAAGGTTTACCAACTACTTTGCGAGCTTGGTCTACATTTTTTTTCATTCTACTGTAAACGTTTCTAATCATTTCAATATCAAATGCCATAATCTATAATTTTTTATATTTTTGCGAAGTTACAAAAATTAGAAGAATTATTACAATGAATGTTATGGAGATTTTATAGAAATATGGTATTCTTAAAATGTCTTTTTATATATATAAATTTTTTAAAAAAATAGTTTTAAATTAAGAATTTAGTAATTTAATTTGGAGGTTTTACATATTGTCTACATCAAAAATAAAGCGAATTGGTCTAAACTCTGCTATAGATTGAAAATTAATTTTTATTTTTTTTAGAACAATTTTAGATTGTTTTATGGAAGTTTTAACGGGTAACTTAATTAAAATAAATTTTATATATTGATTTCTAACTCTTGCTACTACTGGACTTGTTGGTCCTAAAACGTTATTTAAAAATTGATTATTTAATGACTTTGCTAACCATTCACTACCGCGATTTACTTTATTAAAATCTTTGTGTTTTAGCGTTATTTTTATAGTGCGCAACAAAGGAGGATATTTATATTGATAACGTTCTTCTAATTGTTCCTTATACATATTTATGTAATCAGTAGTCGTAACTTGTTGTAAAATTTGATGAAACGGGTTATAAGTTTGTATGGCTACTTTGCCTCTTTTTTTTGCGCGTCCTGCTCTACCCGAAACCTGAACCATTAATTGAAAACTACGTTCATGTGCTCTAAAGTCTGGAAAATTAAGCATATTGTCTGCATTTAAAATACCTACTAAAGATACATTAGCAAAGTCTAACCCTTTAGAGAGCATTTGCGTACCAACTAGAATATCTACTTCTTGTGATTGAAATGCGGATATTATTTTATGGTAACCATATTTTCCTCGTGTAGTATCCAGGTCCATTCTAGCGACTTTTGCGTCTTTAAAAAGTTCTTGAATTTCTAGTTCTATTTGCTCTGTTCCAAAACCTTTAGTACTTAAAGAAACGCCACCACATGCCAAGCATTTTTTAGGCATAGAGCGGGAGTAGTTACAATAATGACAACGTAATTCGCTTCTAAATTTATGATAGGTTAAACTCACGTCACAATTAGGGCATTGTGCTGAAACACCACATGTGTTACAGGTTACTATTGGTGAAAATCCTCTACGGTTTTGAAAAATAATAATTTGCTCTTTTTCATCTAATGCTCTTTGCATAAGTTCGAGCATACGGTCAGAAAAATGGCCGTTCATTTGTTTTTTTCGGTATTTTTCTTTTAGGTTTACCAATTCTACTTCTGGTAATTGTATATTACTAAATCTGCGGTTTAAAGTTACGAGTGCGTATTTGTTTTTTTGAGCGTTATAAAAACTTTCTATAGATGGTGTTGCTGAGCCTAATAATACTTTTGCTTGGTGTAAGTTTGCTAAAACTATTGCTGCATCTCTAGCGTGATATCTTGGTGCTGGTTCAAATTGTTTGTAACTAGTTTCGTGCTCTTCATCGACTATGATTAAGCCCAAGTTATTAAATGGCAGAAAAATAGAAGATCTTGCTCCTAATATTATTTGTGTTTTCTTTTTATTATATAATAAATTTCGCCATACCTCTACTCTTTCTTGTAAAGAGTACTTAGAATGGAAAACTGAAATTTGGTCTCCAAAATATATTTTTAACCGTTCTATTAATTGTGTGGTTAAAGCAATTTCTGGTAATAAATACAAAACTTGTTTGTTTAAATGCAGTGTATCTTTTATTAGTTTGGTATAAATTTCTGTTTTTCCGCTAGAGGTAATTCCGTGTAATAAAGTAACCTCTTTTTCTTTAAATGAATTTTTTATTTCTTGATATGCAGTTTCTTGAAAATCAGTTAATTCTTTTAATTTACCATTTGTTTTTTCGTAATTTATTCGATCTGTCTGTATATAATAAATTTCAAAAATACTTTTATCAACTAACGCTTTTAGTATAGATGCACTAACTTTTGCAACTTCTTGTAAGGTTTTTGCTTTTATTGGTTTTTTTGTACTTGCATTTAGTGAAAAATAATGCATTACAGCTTGTTTTTGTTTTTTTGCTTTGCTTAATTCTACTAATAAAGTACTTAATTTTTCATTAGAAATATAACGGTCATTTAGTTTTACATATTTTACTAATTTAGGTTTGTATTGTTCAAAAATTTCTTCCTTTACGGACAGAACTCCTTTAATCATTAATTGATTAATAATTGGTAAGACCTTTTTTTTATCTAAAATAGCACTTACTTCTTGCACTTTTAAAATAGATTGCCGTTGTAGAGCTTCGTAAATTAAATATTCATCATCATCTAAAATAGATTCGTCTTCAAAAATTTCGTTTCTAATAATAAGGGTTTCACTTTCTAATAAAAAAATAGATGGCAACCCTGCTCTTAAAACATCACCTAGAGCGCAGAGATAATAATCAGTCAGCCAAGACCAATGTTTGAGTTGTTTCTCATTAACGATAGGTTTGTCATCTAAAATTTGATAAATGTCTTTAGCATCATAGCCTACAGGCGGTGTTTGATGAATTTTATAAACGAGTGCAGTATAAATTTTAGATTTCCCAAAAGGTACAGCAACACGCATTCCTAATTTTAAGAACCCGCTTTCTGCTTGCGTAATACGGTAGGTAAATAAACGCTCTAACGGAATTGGTAATATGACATTTATATAGTTAATTTTATTTTATTTTTAGTATAAACCAACTTTAGGATAGTAGTAAGGTTATTTTATTAGATTGCTAAATTATAAAAAATTAGCCACAGCATTTGCAAAATAATAGGGTTTCTTTATCTCTGCCATTTTTAGCAATTAGGTCGAACTACAAATGTTCATAAATCACAAAAAACAAATTAAAAAAATAGTTTTAAAATTCGTTTATTTATTTAGTTTTGTTTTAACTAAATTTGAGACCAAAGTAAATGGAGCACTTTATAGTATCGGCAAGAAAGTATCGTCCGCAAAAATTTTCAGAAGTTGTTGGGCAACAAGCCATTACCAATACTTTAGAAAATGCTATAAAATCAAACCATTTGGCACAAGCTTTATTGTTTACAGGACCTAGAGGAGTTGGCAAAACTACTTGTGCAAGAATTTTAGCTAAACGAATTAATGAAGAAAGTTTAGGCAAAATTAGTGAAAATGAAGATTTTGCTTTTAATATTTTTGAGTTAGATGCCGCTTCTAACAACTCTGTTGATGATATAAGGCAATTAACGGAGCAAGTTAGAATTCCGCCTCAAACGGGTAAATACAAAGTCTATATTATAGATGAGGTACATATGTTATCTGCATCTGCATTTAATGCTTTTTTAAAAACGTTAGAAGAGCCTCCTGCTCATGCTATTTTTATTTTAGCAACTACTGAAAAACATAAAATAATACCAACCATATTATCGCGTTGTCAAATTTTTGATTTTAAGCGCATTGGCGTAATTGATATTAAGAATTACTTACATAAAATTGCAAAAGAAGAAAACATCACTGCCGAAGATGATGCTTTACATATCATTGCTCAAAAAGCAGATGGTGCTTTACGTGATGCATTATCTATTTTTGATAGAGTAGTTAGTTTTAGCGGAAAAAATTTAACACGCGAGGCAGTTACCGAAAATTTAAATGTTTTAGATTACGAAGTGTATTTTAAAATAACGGACTTAATTTTACAAAATGATATCCCAAATATTTTATTAAAATTTAACGCTATTTTAGCAAAAGGGTTTGATGCACATCATTTTATTATTGGTTTAGCATCACATTTTAGAGATTTATTAGTTGCAAAAGATAAGGCAACAGTTTCTTTATTAGAGGTTGGCGATAAAACTAAAAAACAATACCTAGAACAAGCTACAAAATCAGATTTACGCTTTTTAATAAATGCTATAGATAAAGCAAATACATGTGATTTAGAATATAAGGTCAGTAAAAATCAACGTTTATTAGTTGAACTTTGTTTAATGCAAATTGCTTCTATCTCTTTTGTTCCTAATACTGAGGAAGGTCAGTTTAAAAAAAAAAATCTCATAACTACATAATTCCTGCCTCTCATTTTTCGTCACTTATTGTTGCAGAAAAAATAGATATTTCTATAAAAACAGAGAAGAACCCTTTGACAGATTTAGAACTCAAAAGTAAAGTAAATACTAAACAAACAATAATACCTAAGGTAGCAATAAACAAACTTCAAACTTCGATACCTACAGAAAAGAAAAGAAAAAGTTCAGCATTATCTCTAAAAAGTTTAACACAAAAAAGAGAAGAAACAACGGCAAAGTCTAAAATTGAAATAAATACAGATGATTTACCAAAAAAACCGTTTCAAAAACAAGAATTGTTAGATTTATGGAATGCTTACATTGCTATTTTAAATAAAAAAGGAGAAAAATTATTGGCGTCTTTAATGAGTTCTAATCAACCTGAAATTAATTTAACAAAATTAACTTTTAGTTTACCAAATTCTAGAATGAAAAATAGTTTACTTAAAGCCAAGCCTCAAATTTTAAAATATCTTAGAGAGCAGTTACAAAACTATCAAATTGATTTTAAAATTATTACTAACGAAGCAATGGAAAAGAAATTTGCATATACTCCAAAAGAAAAGTATGAGGTATTACGAGAAAAAAATTTGCTACTCTCTAAATTAAAAAAGACCTTTGATTTAGATGTCTAATCACTGTTTTTTTTTAATACCTAATTCTTTTTTTTAAAAGACATTTGAATTTTAAAGAAAAACCCTATTTTTGTACGTAAATTGAAAATAAAAAATCAGGACAAAGTGAAATACAAAAAGCAGAAGTCTTAATTAAAGTAATACCTGCAGTAATGTTCTACGTTGATATTCTATAACACTATGTTTATTTCTTGATTTTTTTTAAAAAAGGAATTTTTAAAACTTAGTTGTTTAATAGTATAAGACCTAAAATAAATTTTAAAATGAATTCAATACTAAAAAAAATAATTTTATTAATTTTTGCATTAATTCTATTTTTAGTATCCTGTAGAAAAGAAGAAATTGAATTAATAACCACACCAGAAGAAGAGCAATTATTAAAAAACTCAGAAGTTGCTATTCTAATTCAAAAAATATCAACTAATGATGGTTCTATTGATAACATTATAGACAATACAAATTGTCTTACCATACAATTACCCGTTACAGTAATTGTAAACGGTTCAGAATTAGAAATAAATACCATTGAAGATTACCTATTAATAGAAAATATTTTTGATGAACTTGACAATGATGAAGATCATTTAGAAATTCAATTTCCGATAACTGTAATTTTAGTAAATTTTATAGAAATAGGACTTAATTCATTAGACGAATTAAATATACTTTCACAAACTTGTAATGATGAAAATGAAATAGATTTTGATATTGAATGTATTGATTTTCAATATCCAATATCCATTTCAAGTTTTAATACTAATAATGGTTTAATTGAAACTATAACCTTTAATGAAGACCGTGAAGTATTCGCTTTTATTGAAAATATAGATACCAATGATATCATTACAGTAAATTTTCCAATTACTTTAATCATTTTTGACGGCTCAACTATCATTGTAAATAATTTGTTAGAATTAGAGGAAGAAATTAACACATATAAAGACCTGTGCGATGAAGATGATGATAATGATTATAATGATGATGATTGTAATGATTGTAATCAAAGTCAAATCATCACTTTTATAACAACTTGCCCAGTATGGTCTGTAGATAAATTAAAATTGAGCGATAATGATTTTGAAGATAATTATGTTAATTATTTATTTCAATTTAATACTGATAACACAATAACTGTGAATAACGGAGTTACATTTTCTGGAACTTGGAATGCGGAAGGTACAGGAAATAATATTGTTGTTACTATAAATATACCTAAATTATTAGATTTTAATAATAATTGGATTTTACGCGAAATAGAACAAGAAACAGGAGAATTCAAATTTGATTTAAGACTTGGCAATGATAGATTAAGATTTGAAAGCGATTGTACAACAATTAACTCAATAACAAGTATTAGCTCGCCAAGTGTAGAAGAAGGAGATGATTTAGTGCATAATGTAATCGCATCAAACGCAACAACTATTGAAACGTATGCCTTTTCCATAATAAATAACACAACATCTGATAATGATTATAATCAAATACCAGTTTTAAACAACGGTGTTACTTATGACAATACAACAGGATTAATTAGCGTTCCAGCAGGGGTTTCAAATTTTACGGTAACAATAACAACTATTGATGATACAGAAGTTGAACCTACTGAATTTTATAACATCAATATAGATACAATTAACGCAGCTGGTACAATTACTGATAATGATACAGCAACACTAACTTTAAGCGAAATTTTAATTGATGGCTTATGGATAGTAAGTACCTATTTAGATAATGGATATAACGAAACTGGATATTATACAGATTATCAAATAAACTTTGATAATAGCGGAACAGTTATAGCAGACAATGGAACACCAATAAACGGAACTTGGTCTGTACAAAGTGCCGATACAGAATTAATATTAGATTTTGGAACGAATTATCCTTTTAACGAATTTAATGATGAATGGGATGTGATTTCGATAACCGACACACAAATTGAATTACAAGATGTAAGTGGCGGCGGTGGCGGAATCGATACGTTGATTTTCACAAAACTTTAATAAAACAATAAATAATTTTAATAATAATTAAATTTTAAATGATGAAAAAACATATTATTTTAGCCTATTTATTTTGAAGATTTAAATAATGATTGGAAAATGGTAAGCCTTATAGACATTAGTGGTAAATGTCAAAACCTGATATGTTAACTTAAAAAAAATTAATGGATTTTTTATGGAATGAATCTGTTAAGAAAAAGGATAAAACAATTTCTTTAAGTTAAGGGAAATTTTGAGGCATTTTTTTTAAAAAAGCATCTTTTTAATACAAAAAATAAATTAAGATTGAATAAAAATTTAAATAAAAATATTTGTAGCGAATCTGTTTTTGAACGTATATATAATAAGTATTCAAGCGATGTGCTAAGTTTTTTATACTATAAATATGGCGCACAATACTCACCTAATGATAAAATGCAAGATGCCTTTATTAAACTTTGGGAAAATTGCAAAAAAATAACCATTAGTAAAGCAAAATCTTTTTTATTTACTGTTGTAAATAATATGACATTAAATGATATAAAACATCAAAAAGTAGTATTAAAATATAACTCCATTAACAAAAAAAACTATACTAACGAAACGCCAGAATTCATTCTTGAAAAAGAAGAATATTTAGCGCATTATAATACTGTTTTATCCAATTTAAAAGAAGAACAACGAATTGCATTTTTATTAAATAAAGTGGAAGGCAAAAAGCATAAAGAAATAGCAGAAATTATGGGTATTTCAACAAAAGCAGTAGAATATAGAATATATACCGCTTTTAATATGCTAAAATCTCAAATTAAAGAATTTAAATTAAAATAAAAATCATGTATAACGATACATTATTAAAAAAGTGGTTAAATAATGATTTAACTAAAGAGGAAGAAAAAGTATTTATTTCATCGAAAGATTACGACTTAAATACAGAAATTATTCAAACTGCTAAACTATTTAAAGCATCAAATGTAATTAAACCTATTAATTTTAAGACCTTTAAAAGTCGTTATCACGCAAATAAAAAACCAGTTATTAAATTAAATTATCGATATACTTTTTTAAAAATTGCAAGTGTATTTTTATTACTATTTAGTATAAATTATATATTTTTTAATAATAAACTAGAAACAACAGAAACTTTGGCTAGCCAAAAAACGACTATTGAATTACCAGACTATTCTATAGTCGAAATAAGTCCTAATTCAACAGTTAGTTATGTTAAAAATAATTGGAAAAAGAAAAGAATTATAAACCTAAATGGTGAAGCTTTTTTTAAAGTTGCAAAAGGTAAAAAGTTTGATGTTATTACAAATGACGGTATAATAACCGTTGTAGGCACAGCATTTAGCGTAAAACAACGCAATCAATATTTTGAAGTAATTTGTTTTGAAGGCATTGTAAAAGTGAATACAAAAAATAAAGAAAAAGTACTAAAGGTTGGTGATCGTTTTCAAATTTATAATAATGTTTATTCAGAAGAAATAAGTAATAATTTATCAACTAAATTTCAAAAAAATAACAGTGTCTTTCAAGCAATATCTCTAAAAGATGTTTTTCTAGAATTAGAACGTCAATATAATATTAAAGTTACTCTTAATTACAAAGATTTAAACCGATTGTTTGTTGGTTCTTTTACACATAATAATTTAGAAACTGCATTGCTATCCATAACCAAACCTATGAATTTAACATATAGCATAAATTCAAAAAATAATGTAACCATTAATGTTAAAAAGAATTAACCAAAATGCTTTAGTTTTTATTGCTTTTTCACTAATTTCTTTTAGTTTATTTTCACAGCAAAAATCAAAAAAAATAGCACTCGTTCATATATTTAAAGATATAGCAACCCAACATCAAATTCAATTTAATTATGATGCTGAAAAAGTAAAAAAAATATTTTTAATTCCACCAAAAAAAAAATTAACACTAGATAGTAAAATAAAGTACCTTAAAAAAAATACTAATTTTTCTTTTCAAATTTTAGATAATAATGTTGTTTTAGTAATTGCTCTAAAACAACCATTTAATTTTACGATTTGTGGTTATTTAAAAAATGAAATCGATTTTTCACCACTTTTTTCGGCAACTATACAAAGTAAAGATAACTTTACAATAAGTGACGAAAACGGTTATTTTAAATTAAAATTATCATCTAAAAACGACAAAATAGTAATCCGTTATTTAGGTTATAAAAAAATAACTCTTACCTATTCTCAATTTTTAAAAACAGATTGTAAAACAATTTATTTACAATTAAAAACACAAATATTAAATGAAATAACACTAACAAACTACCTTACAAAAGGTATTCAAAAAATAGAGAACGGTAACTTTGAAATTGATTTTTCTAAATTTGATATTTTACCAGGGCAAATAGAGAACGATGTTTTGAAAACAGTACAAGCATTTCCTGGCATACAAAGCGTAGATGAAACTATTTCAAATATTAATATTAGAGGTGGGTCACACGACCAAAATTTAATTTTATGGAATACTATTAAAATGTACCAATCAGGTCATTTCTTTGGTTTAATATCTATGTTTAACCCACAAATAACACAAAAAACAACCCTGCTAAAAAATGGTTCTGATAGTAGTTTTACAGATGGTGTTTCTGGCACAATTGCAATGCATTCAGACAAAAGTATAAATACTACTTTAAAAGCAAGTATAAGTATGAGTTTGATTGATGCAAATGCTTTTATAGACACGCCAATCAGTAAAAAATCTTCATTGCAAATTGCCGCTAGAAAATCGATTAGTGAGTTCTTAGAAACACCAACTTATAATGCGTTTTTTGATAGGGTTTCTCAAGATACAGAAGTAACTACAAACGAATCAACTATTTTTAATGATGATAAAAAATTCAATTTTTATGATGCTTCTTTGCGTTGGAATTATAAAATAAATACTACGGATAATATACAAATTAGTTTTATAACTACTGCCAATGAGTTAAAATTTACCGAAAATTCTGTTGTCAATGAAATAGAAAGATCACAAGAGAGCAACATTACTCAAAATAGTATTGCAGGTTCATTACAATACAACAAAAAATGGAGCAAAAATTTTAATACAAAACTAGAAATTTATGAAACAGATTATAAATTAAAAGCAATTAATGCTAACCTTTTAGAGTCACAACGATTTTTACAAGAAAATATAGTTTCAGAAACAAGTTTTAAATTAAAAACTAATTATATTTTAAACTCTAAAATTACCATTTTAAATGGCTATCATTTTGTAGAAACAAAAATCATTAATTTAGATGATGTTGATTTGCCATTTTTTAGATCATTAGTGTCTGAGGTAATAAGAAGTCACAGTATTTTTTCTTCACTAAACTATCAATCAGAAAAAACCTATTTAAATTTTGGTGTACGCTATAATTTTATAGAAAAATTCAATAAAAATATTATAGAGCCTAGATTAAGTTTTAGTCAAAAAATCTCAAAAAATTTAACATTTGAATTGCTAGGAGAGTTTAAACACCAAAGCACGTCACAAATAATAAATTTTCAAAATGATTTTTTAGGCATTGAAAAACGAAGATGGCAACTTGCAAATGATAAAGATATACCAATAATTACAAGTAAACAAATCTCTTCGGGTTTGCTTTTTACTAAAAAAAATTGGCTACTTAATTTAGAAATTTATCATAAGAATATTAATGGAATTACAACCCAAAGTCAAGGATTTCAAAACCAATATGAATTTGTTAAAACTAATGGTAGTTATAATGTTACAGGTTTAGATTTTTTATTAAAAAAGACATTTAACAATTTAAATACTTGGTTTAGTTACTCTTATATGAATAACTTATATACATTTAATGCTTTAGAGTCTAATTCGTTTCCTAGTAATTTCGACATAACACATGCAATTACCTTTGGGACAACTTATACAAATAAAAAATTAAAAGTTTCAACGGGTTTAAATTGGCATTCTGGAAAACCAATAACTAGACCTATCAATAATCTACCAATTATCAATAATCAAATTAATTTTGATGCAACAAACTATGTAAGATTAAAAGACTATTTACGAGTTGATGTATCTGCGATTTATAAATTTAAATTAGGAAATAAAACTACTGGAAAAATTGGTTTTTCTATTTTAAATATTCTTAATAAAAAGAATGAAGTTAATAGTTTTTATCGTATAAATAATGCTGTAGTTAATAATACTTTACAACACTCTTTAGGTATTATACCAAATGTTATTTTTAAAATTGATTTATAATAAATATGAAAAAATAGCCTATTTAACGAGCCATAATTGTTTCTAAAAATTTGCGAAACCATAAAATTTTCAGTTCATTATTTACAGGAACTTTTTCTTCCATCATTAAAAAAAATTAGCATAAGTTCTTTTTTCCCTATAACCTTGCATAAAGTTTTCTAAACAGTTTTTAAATTTTGACTTTTTAGAGGTTCTTAAGATGAAAACCAATGGGAAAATAAAAAAATAAAAATAAAAAAGGAATTTTTAAAACTTAGTTGTTTAATTAATTAATGTAAATTATAACTTAAATTTAATAAAAATGAAAACAAAAATGAAAACAATTACTTTTTTAACAAGCTTATTAATTAGTTCACTGTTCATTACAGCTCAAACAACTCATGATTTAGATTGGTCTACTAGTTCTGGTCCTAATTTAGATTTAACTATTGAACTTGGCGATACTGTTCGATGGACATGGGCTGATTCACTACCTCATGATGTTGCATCTACAGGCGGTGATGATTCATTTAGTAGTGGCGCAATTCAAACTGGTGTAGGCGAAACGTTCTCTTATACTTTTGATATTCTTGGTGCAACAGACTATATTTGTAATGTACACCCAACAACTATGGGAGGAACAATAACTGTGGTAGATAATACCGCATCTGTTGAAGACTTAAAAGAAGTTAGTTTTAGTTATGCTCCTAACCCAGCAAAAGATTTTTTAACTATTAACGCAGAAAGTACTATTCTAAAAGTTGAAGTATATTCAATTATAGGACAAAAAGTATTAGACGTTAATTTTGAAGAAAATGCTGTTAATCTTGATATTTCAAGTTTAGAACAAAGTACATATTATGCAAAAATATTTTTTGAAAATAATAGTTCTAGTTCTTTTACCATCTTAAAAAAGTAATTTTTTTTTGACCAAATTAAAGTCGTAATTAAATGTAAAGAATATTTCTTTATATTTTGATTACGACTTTTTTGAGTTTATATAAAAAAGTAGTATTTCTTGTACAAACATCTACATCTATCAAATTGTTACAATAACACAAATCAATGACTTTATCCTTTTACATACAACTTTAGAAAATTGAGGTAGAAATGAAAGGAGTTTCCAATCCTGGTCTTGAGGTCTCTTGATAAGATATAAAAATAAAAAAGGAATTTTTAAACCTTAGTTGTTTAGTTAATGTAAATTATAACTTAAATTTAATAAAAATGAAAACAAAAATGAAAACAATTACTTTTTTAACAAGTTTATTAATTAGTGCTACATCTTTTGCTCAAATTGCATTTACAAGTTTTGAAGAGCCAAATATTGTTACCGTACAATATACAGATTTAGGCGACCCCGCAGTTGCTCACGACTTAGTAAGTAATGAGAATGAATCTATTGTAAATTTCACCTCAACAGGTGGAGAAATGGGGTTTAATGCTCGTTACGAACCGTATGATGTACCCTCAACTGGTTTAACAGATGGAGATTGGGTTGGTGTTGTTGATGTTACAGAATTTGAAGTAGGTGCAATAAGTACCACAGATGGCTCACAAGGTTACAAAATTAGTGATGTTGACGGAAATTATATTCTTGAATTTGATCCTGTAGATTTAACAGGATTTACAGATGTAACTCTTTCTTTTAATCTTTTAATTAAAAGCAGTATGTATGAGGGTAACGGAACTGAAAATCATTCAGAATCAGACACTTTTCGTATTTATGTAAAAGATCTTGCAAATGGTGCTGAATATGATGTATTTAGCCCACTAGGAATGAATATAACCTCACTATATTTAAATTTTTGGCAAGGTGGCGAAGTAAGTCTGCCTTCTGATATTACCACAGCACAATTAATTGTTCATGTTAGAACTAGTGAGCCTGAGGAAGCTATATATTTTGATGATTTTGTTTTTGATGGCAAAGCTACTTTAAGTTTAGACGATATTAATATTAAACAAAACCAATTCTCTGTTTACCCAAACCCTTCAAAAGATTTTGTAAATATTACATCTCAAATAAGCGGTAATAAAAACATAGAAATTTATAATCTTTTAGGAAAACGTATCATAAATACAACCATTTCTTCGGACAGATTAAATGTTTCTGAATTAATAAGTGGCATTTACATGATGAAAATCACTCAAAACGGTAGTTCTAGTACTAAGAAACTAATAATCAAGTAAGATAATTCAATTTTATCGTTATATTTAAAAAGTTTCTGTAACAACTAAAAATGAATGTCATTCATTTCTTATTCTGTAGAAATGATAAACGACAAATTCTTATTTATTTATTAAGTTCGTGTGACCACCTGCAAAGCAGGTGGTTTTTAAATTGAAATAAAATTTATTTCATTGTCATTTCTAATCACCCTCCTATTTTTTTAAATTCCTAATTCTTTTTTTTAAAAGATATTTTCAATTTTAAAGAAAAACCCTATCTTTGTACGTTAATTGAAAATAAAAATTAAGTTATTAGAAGATGTTTTTGAATATTCTTAATAGAGTAATAAAAAAATCACTATAAAACTAAACAAAATGAATAAAATAAAAGAAGCCTTACAACTTCAACCTGAATCTGATTTAAATCAAGTTTTACAACTTTTAAAAGATGGAGAAACATGGGAGTTAGATGCTTTTTCAACAAATCAAGCACTACGAAAAATTATAGAAAACGAAATGTTTGAAATTATAGATATTCTTATTGAAAACGAAACAATTTCGTTAGATATTTTTGAATATCATAATTTTACAAACACCATTTTTGAACTGTTTATAGAAACTCCATTTACCGAAAAAAACAGAGAATACCTTTTAAAAATAATTAAGGATATTGAAAATATTGATGCTGAAATTAGTCAAAAAACTTGGTTGGGGTTTGCTATTGAAAGCAATGCAAATATTGAATTCTTAGAGATATTAATCCATAATGGTTGTAATATCAATACCATAGACTCCATTGAGCAAACCTATCTATTCTATACAAAAAATATTGAATTAACCGAATTTTTAATCCACCAAGGATTAGATATTAATAAAAAAAATCTTGCTGGGCAAACTGTTCTTTATAATGGTGTTAAAAAGGAAAATATTAGAAGAACTAGAAATGAAAATCCAGAAGATAATAGAACGAAGTTAATTCAGTTGTATTTAGACAATGGCATTGATGTCAATTCGCAAGACAAAAAAGGCAATACCGTTTATGAGATTGTGTGCTTTGAAATAGTAAATTCTGATATATTTGAGCAATTATCTAATTACGATCCGCCAAGACTTGATTTAAAGAATAATAAAGGGCGATCCTTATTTTTCGAATTTATATCTATACCAGTTTTGAATGTTGCTATGTTAGAACAAATGCTTAAATTAAGACCAGATGTTTATCAAGGAGAAAAAAACCCTTATGGAGTTACTGTAACAGCAGCTGATATATTAGCAAAAAAGCCAGCATCAATTATTGAATTATTGCTAAAATACAATCTATTAGATGTTGAAAAAGTAGATAATAAAGGAAATTCTTGGTTACATAAAGTATGTATGGAAGAATTAAATTATGAGCAAATTAAAGCAACAGAATTATATAAAAAAGTGAAAATTTTATTAAAAGCAGGTGCAGATCCAAACCTTAAAAATGATGAAGACAAATCGCCTATCGATTATGCACAAAATGATAATTTAAAAGCCAAAGCACTAACAATATTATTAAAAAATTAAAGTTTAGAAAACTATTTAAAAAATTAAATATTAGAGAGATTGATCTCTTAAAAATGTAAAAAAACTACTAAAAATAAATTAATGGTTGAAAGATGAAGTTGACTTTCAATAAACGATACTTAATGAACTTAAAAAAATAAAAATTATGTCCCTATCATTTGTACAAGCCTGCGAAGCAGGAAAAAGAAAAATAGCCGAATTATTGCTAGATAAAGAAACAGTTGATGTAAATTATACCGATGAAAAAGGTAGAACAGCTTTACATTATGCATCCCATCATGGCTATGCAGATATTGCACAAAAATTAATTGATAAAGGTGCTAAAGTAGATTATGAAGAACATAATGGGGAGACCCCTTTATTTTTTGCCTTTTTACAAAACCAAAAAAGTACAGCACTCATTTTATTAGATAACGATGCTAATATTGATATTAAAGATAATAACGGTAGCAGTTTACTACACATTGCAGCTAAAAAAGGTCAAATGGAATTATGTTCCAAACTAATAGAAAAAGGAATGAATGTTGATCTTACCAACAACAATGCAGAAACACCTTTGATGTTTTCTATCTTATGTAGAAAAATGCCCGTAGTCAAAATTTTAGTAGAAGCTAGTGCCGATGTAAGTACTGTAAACAAAATAGGTTATGCACCATTACATATTGCTATTGATGCCAAAAATTTACCAATAACAAAAATACTTTTAGAAGCAGGAGCTTTTGTAGATCAGCCAACAACAGATGGAGATACACCATTACTTAAAGCCTGTATAGATAGAAACCGAATGTTAGCTAAACTATTAGTTGACAACGGAGCTGATGTCTTTATAACCAACTCTAACGGAATGTCACCTATTTATTTTGCTTGTGGAAACAACCAAAAAGAACTGGTAGAGTTGTTCTTAGAGCAAGGTTTAGATGTAAATTACACCTTACCTTTAAATGGTGATCAAGACTCTATGAATTCATATTTAGATTGGGTTGAAACTACCAATGATTTATCTATGGATAATGCGTATACATTAAACAATAGTTACACTTATGGAGGTGAAAGCTTATTGCACTTAGCTGTAAAAAACGGGCATTTATACATGGTTAAATTACTTTTAGCTAAGGGCGCAAGTATAAATATTCAAGATGAATCGGAAAATACACCTTTACACTATGCAGCGTCTAATGGTAAAATAGATATCGTAAAATATCTATTAGAAAACAAGGCAGAAACTAACATTACTAATGTAAAAGATCAAAAAGCAATCGACTATTCCAACGTTAAAGGTTTTAACGAAATAACCGAACTTATCTTAAAGCATATGCCGAGTGATACCGTTGTTGAAAAATCTGATAGTGTTACTAAGCCACAAAGTGGTGCTGATAGAAGTACAACAGAAAATAAAACTTTAGAAACATTATCTGAAGAAGAAGTAATGAAAAAGTTAAAAAGTCTAAAAAGTCTATTCGAAAACGATTTAATCGATGAGGCAGAATATAAAGACAAAAAAAGCGAATTAATTAAACTTTTATAAAAGTTATTCTAAAAAGTGTATACATTTTTCTTGAGGTTCGCTAATTTTATAGACGAACCCTTTTTAAATATATATTTACATTGCCATAACCAAGTATTTTTGTACTTATCTAAATGCAAATAATTCATAATATTATTTATCTTTTTTCTTTGGCAAATAAGACCGTTCTTGGCTCTATTATTACTTTATAAAATGCCATAAATATTGAGTTTTTTTTATGCGGAGAATAAACTATATATTTGTCGTATAAAGAAGAGTATTTAAAAAATAACAGAAATTGAAAAAGAAGTTTTTAGATTATAACGGTATTTTGGTAAGTAAGAATCTTTTGCTAAAATGTATATTATTATTACTTCTGATTTCCTGTAAAAAACAATCCAAAAATTTTACTGATGATCAAGTTTTTAGGTATAATGAACATTCAAATATAACCTCTTTAGATCCCGCATTTGCAAAAAATCAGGCTAATATTTGGCCTTGTAATCAATTATTTAATGGTTTGGTACAATTAGATGATGCGCTAAAAATTCAACCAGATATTGCAAAAAAATGGAATTTCTCTGAAGATGGAAAAACAATTAATTTTACTTTACGAAATGATGTGTATTTTCATAAACATAAACTGTTTGGTTTAGATAGCACAAGAACTGTAAGGGCACAAGATTTTGAGTACTCGTTTAATCGATTAATATCAACAGAAGTTGTAGCGCCTGGAAAATGGGTTTTAAATAATGTTTCGAGTTTTAGAGCATTGAATGATAGTGTTTTTCAGTTAAAACTAAAAGAAGCATTTCCACCATTTTTAGGGTTATTAACTATGAAATATTGCGCTGTTGTTCCTCAGGAAATTGTGGAGTATTACGGTAGTGAATTTCGATCAAACCCAATAGGAACAGGCCCTTTTTATTTTAAACTATGGGTAGAAAACACGAAATTGGTTCTTCGAAAAAATGAATACTATTATGAAAAAGAAAAGGGTGAGAAATTACCATATTTAGAGGCAATTTCTATCACATTTTTACCAGACAAGCAAAGTGAATTTCTACAATTAATTCAAGGTAATTTAGATATGCTTTCAGGTATAGATGCTTCATTTAAAGATGATATTTTAAAAAGAGATGGGCAATTAAACCCAAAATATGGACAACAAATAAAAATGCTCTCAAAGCCCTATTTAAATACGGAGTATTTAGGTTTTTTTATGGAAAATTCTAAATATCCAACAGCAAATATAAATTTACGAAAAGCAATAAATTATGGGTTTGATCGTAAAAAAATGATCCGATTTTTGCGTAACGGTATTGGTACGCCAGCAATTCATGGTTTTATACCAAAAGGGCTACCAAGTTTTAACCATTTAAAAGGGTTTGATTATCAACCAAAACTAGCAAAAGAGTATCTTGATAAATATAGTAAAGAAACAGGTAATGAAAGCCCGTTAGTTACCATTACTACCAATGCGCAATATTTAGATTTGTGTGAATTTATTCAACAAGAAATGAGTAATTTAGGTATAACTATTAAAATAGATGTAGTACCTGGAACTGTTTTAAAAGAATTAAAGAAAAAAGGAGAAGCGCCTATTTTTAGAGCAAGTTGGATTGCTGATTATCCTGATGCAGAAAATTATTTAATGCTATTTTATAGTAAAAATTTTACACCAAACGGTGCAAATTACACACATTTTAAAAATGAGGTATTTGATAGTTTATATGAACAATCTATTGCAACAGTAACAGCAAAAAAACGCCATAAATTATATCAAAAAATGGATTCAATACTTGTTGTTAACGCACCAATGATACCTTTATATTATGATGAAGTTACTGTCTTTATACAAAAAAATGTTACTAACTTTACAATTAATGCTATCAATTCTTTAAATTTAAAAAGGGTAAAAAAAACTATTCCATAAATAGAATCAAAAAACTTCCTTAACTTCGCAAAAAAACAAACTTGAAGAAATCTAATACTAATATAAATATTTTTAAAAATAAAAAGTTAAAAGTATTTATTGCATTTTTGGTATTGTCTATTTTATTTTGGTTTTTATCAAAACTTTCAAAAGAATATACACATACAATTAGTTTTAAAACCAATTATATAAACATTGCAAATGATAAAATATTACAAAACACACCACAGAATAAAATAGACTTAACGCTAAAGTCTTATGGATTCAGTTTTTTATCTTACAAACTCCATAGACCTAAACTAAATATTGATTTAAAAAATATTCAAAAGTTAAAAAATAGTAGGTATTATTGTCTATTAAACAAACAATTCTCTAATTTACAATCTCAAATTAGTAGAGAGACCTCTATTGTTGCTATAAATCCAGATACCCTGTTTTTTGAATTAGGAATTTTAAAAAGTAAAAAAGTAAAGGTAGAACCTATTCTAAAATTAACCTTTAAAAAAGGGTTCTATTTAACAGATGAGATTGTTACTGAGCCAAAATTTATAACAATAATAGGTTCTGAAAAGCAGATTGATTCTATTACAAAAGTTGAGTCTAAAGAAGTTACTCTAGATGCTATTTTTAAAAATTTTAAAAAAACAATAAAATTAAAAAAGGCTAATCATGTTAAATATTCTACTGATAAACTAAAAATTATAGGTAAAGTTGAAAAATTTACAGAAGGTAAGTTAAAACTAGATTTTAACCTCATTAATGTAAACGATAGTATTAAAGTAAGTACATTTATTAAAAATGTTACCATTACTTATAAAGTCAGTTTAAAGAATTTTGATAACGTTTTAAAAAAAGATTTTAAAGTTATTTGTGATTTTTCAAAAACTCAAAAAGAAAAATTGAGTTACTTACAGCCCGAGTTTATTGCAAAATCTCCATTAGTTTCTGATGTAAAAATTAGCCCAAAACGAATAGAATACTTAATCAAAAAATGACATTAATAATTGGTTTAACAGGAGGTATTGGTAGCGGCAAAACGACCGTTGCTAAATTATTTAAGAAATTAGCTGTACCAATATACTTTATGGATTTAGAGGCGAAAAAATTAATGCAAAATTCAAAAATAATTAAGCGTAAATTAATAGTTAAATTTGGTCAAGAAGTATATTTAAATAATAAATTAAACAGGTCTTTTTTGGCTAACATCGTTTTTAGTGATACCGAAAAATTAAAGCATTTAGAATCTATCGTACACCCTAAAGTGAAACAGCATTTTAAAAGGTGGGTTAAAAAGCAAAATACACCATATGTTTTACAAGAAAATGCCATTTTATTTGAAAACGGTAATAGTGCATTTTGCGATTTTATTATAACTGTAACTGCTCCTTTAGAACTTAAAATAGATAGAGTAATTAAAAGAGATGCTATTTCTAAAAAAGAGGTTATTGCAAGAATGAATAATCAATGGACAGACGAAGTAAAAATTAAAAAATCTAATTTTATAATAAAAAATGTAGATCTAGAAATTACTAAGAAAGAGGTTCTTAAAATTCATAAAAAGATATTGACTTACATAAAAGGAGCAAAAAACTTCTTAATCTTATGTTAAAATTATGTAATTTTAGTTAATTTGAGCTAAATAAACACTAGAACCCTTACTTTAATTTAAATTTGTTAATTAATCAATTAAGAACTGTATTTTATTATAGAATGAATAAAAGAATATTTATACCTTTAATTATCCTAATGAGCATTGCTCTAATTGGTATTATTACGGTTCAAATATTTTGGATAAACAACTCCATTGAAATAAGAGAAAAACAATTTTCTCAAAATGTAAAGTCAGCATTATTTGATGTTTCAAAAAATATTCAACAAAGAGAGTTTAGAGATTTTTTTGAAGAAAATAGAAGTATTTTTGACCAATCAAATCTAGCAAAAAAAAGAGGTTTAAGAGAATTTTATTTTGAAAAATTAGATACCATTAATAATGAAAGGTTTATTTACAAACAAAGTATATTAATTAATAATTTTAAATCGCCATTAACCATAATAACAAACGATTCTAATAATAGAGGGCAAATTAATTTTAAATCTTATTTTTCAAAAAAAGAAAAAGAAATTTCCTCATTAAATTTACATCATATTAAAGACGTTAGTAAAGAAAAGCAAACCGTTAATGTTTCTAAAATAGGAGAACTGTCTTTAATGAATAAGTACGAATTAGAATCGGTCTATAAAGAAACAGCACCAAGTACGCCAATATATAAAAGAGTTAGTGTTAAAGAAATCATGCTTAATGTGAGTAATGAATTACAATTAAGAGGAATTAAAACATCTTTTGAATTTGCAATGTTTGATGATGATTACCCAACTAAAATTAAATCTGATAATTTTAAAAAAGAAGTTGGTAATAGTTACCAAGTTAGAATTTTTGAAAACGACTTAAAAACAAGTGAATTTAAATTATTTGTAAATTTTCCAAACAAAAAAGATTATATATTGTCTGCTATTAAGAAGACCTTAATTTTTGCTTCTACATTTATTTTATTTATTATTTTAGCATTTGCAACGGCACTTTATCAATTACTAAAACAAAAGAAAATTTCTGAGATTAAAACAGATTTTATAAATAATATGACT
Organism: Flavobacteriaceae bacterium; assembly: GCA_021648755.1. Taxonomy (GTDB): domain Bacteria; phylum Bacteroidota; class Bacteroidia; order Flavobacteriales; family Flavobacteriaceae; genus S010-17. Next base: position 34,993 of record JAKISG010000002.1, read on the forward strand.
CATGAATTTAAAACACCAATTGCAACTATTAACTTAGCTTTAGATGCCATAAAAAACCCAAAAATCATAAATCATAAAGAAAGTATATTGCGTTACGCTAAAATAATAAGAGAAGAAAATAAAAGAATGCACGCACAAGTAGAGAATGTACTTAGAATCTCTAGGCTTGAAAAAAATCAATTAGAAATTAGTAAGGAAGTTATTGATATTCACGACATAATAGATGAGGCAATAACCCATGTTGAACTATTGGTAAATAATAAAGAAGGGTACATTAAAAATAATTTTAAAGCAACACAATCAGAAGTTTTAGGAAGCGAATTACATTTAACTAATGTATTAGTAAACATTTTAGATAATGCCTTAAAATATACAAATGATGCTCCAAAAATTGAAATATCTACAGAGAACGTTGGTAAAAGCATTTTAATAAAAATTAAAGATCAAGGTATAGGAATGAGTAAAAATGTACAAAAACATGTTTTTGAAAAATTTTATAGAGAACAAAAAGGGAATATACATAATGTAAAAGGGCATGGCTTAGGGTTATCTTATGTAAAAAGCATTGTAGAAGATCATCAGGGCAATGTTGCTGTAGAAAGTGAAAAAAACAAAGGGAGTATATTTAACATAAAATTACCTGTTATTAATTAAAAAAAAACATAAATTGAATTAAAATTAAATAAACATATTATGGCAAATAAAAAAGTATTATTGGTTGAAGATGACCCAAATTTCGGTACTGTTCTAAAAGATTATTTAAGTTTAAATGATTATGATGTAACTCTAGCTAAAGATGGTCTAGAAGGTTTAATCATGTTTAAAAATAACGATTATGATATTTGTATTTTAGATGTCATGATGCCTAGAAAAGATGGTTTCTCTTTAGCAAAAGACATTAGGTCTACAAATCAAGAAATACCTATTGTATTTTTAACAGCTAAAACAATGAAAGAAGATGTTTTAAAAGGCTACCAAGTAGGAGCTGATGATTATCTAAATAAACCATTTGATAGTGAAGTGCTATTGTATAAAATAAATGCAATTCTACAACGCAAAAAAGGGGACTCTAATGATAATGCCGATATTATTGAATTTAATATTGGCAAATTTCATTTAAATACAAACTTAAGGCATCTTTCATTTGATGGTAATGATGAGAGTGATGCCAGAAAATTATCACCTAAAGAAAGTAAATTATTACGTTTGTTAGCACTACATAAAAATGATTTAATGCCAAGAGAATTAGCACTTACAAAAATATGGAGAGATGATAATTATTTTACTTCGCGTAGTATGGATGTGTATATTGCTAAGTTAAGAAAATATTTAAAATTAGATCCAAATGTTGAAATTATTAATATTCACGGTGAAGGATTTAGGTTAGTAGAAAAATAATAATTTTGATTGAATTTTAATATGGTTGAGTTAATAAAAATTTACGAAGAAAATCCAAATTCAAAAGCAATTGATAAGGTTGTATCTGTTTTAAAAAAAGGCGGTTTAATAATTTACCCAACTGATACAGTTTATGGCTTAGGTTGTGATATTACAAATACTAAAGCAGTAGAAAAAATCGCAAGAATTAAGGGTGTAAAACTTAAAAAATCTAATTTTTCTATTATTTGTAATGATTTAAGTCATTTGTCTGATTATGTTAGACAAATTGATCAATCAACCTTTAAATTATTAAAAAGAGCTTTACCTGGACCCTACACTTTTATTTTAAAAGGTAATAATAGTTTACCAAAAGTATTTAAAAAGAGGAAAACAGTTGGCATACGTGTGCCAGCTAATAATATAGCTAGAGAAATAGTAAAAATATTAGGAAACCCGATAGTTTCTACTTCTATTTATGACGAAGATGTTGTTATAGAATATACGACCGATCCAGAATTAATTTTTGAAAAATGGAAAGATAAGGTTGATTTAGTAATTAATGGAGGTTATGGAGATAACCTTGCATCTACAATAGTTGATTTATCTAAAGGAGAAATAGAAATTATTAGAGAGGGTAAAGGAAGTTTGACTATCTTTTAAACAGAACCTCTATTTTTGATAGCTTATATATCATTCGTTTTTTTTAACAGAGAAATAGTGAATAAAAGTATAATTAAGCCACCTAAACCAAGGCTTAACCACATAAACCAAGATTTTTCATAAAATGGTATTTTTTTAACTATAATTGGCTTGTTTTCTATTTTAATTTTTTCGTTTATTAACTTTAATATAGGTAAATTATATGCAATTTCATTTTTAAAATCTACTAAGTCATAAGAAGGTTTTTTAAGTTTTTTATTACCTGAAACAACTGTATATTTTTGATTTATTTTTAAATCGCTTACTAAATATTTTTCTTTTTGCTGAAAAATAATATTTGTAATTTGTAATGGCTGGTTGTCTTTATTGTCAATTTCAATAATAAATTCTTTTTGTTTAATGTTTAAACTGTCAAAATTATTAACTGATTTTGAGTTTAAATTAATGCTTTTTATAAAATGTTTATTTTCCTTATTGTAATAAATTGTAGCTTTTCTATTAAATAATTTTGGCTTGTTAATTTCAAAATTTAATGTATTAATTTCATAATTTTTACTTGCAGAAACATAAATTAAAGTCAGGTTTTCTTTTTGTTCTACTTTATAAGTATAGTCTAAGGTTTGATATTTAATCTTATTAGTAACTTTTTTCTTATTAAAATAACCAACTTCCTTAATGTGAATAGGAGCAGAAATAGAATCATTTATCACTAACCTAATAGTACTATAATCTATTGACGGAAAATTTATATTGTAATAATGAGATCCGTTATTTGTATTTTTAGATAAATTTAAGTAGATTTTTTCAGAAACGACAAACCAATTTTTGTGGTTATTACTCCCTTCAATTTTACAATTTTTTCTAACATTTGTATTAGATAGTTTAAAAGTAAATGTATTGTGTATTTTTTTAGTAGCATTGTTTATATAAATTATACTTTGTTTTTTTTCAAACTTTTGTTTATATTTAATTGGAATAAACTTTGCATCTACAAATTGGTAACTAAAATTTTGTATGAAATATGGCGTCTGCTGATTTTTAGTATCTAAAATTCTTAAATCACTAAAATCATTGTTTGCAATGACACGTAACTTAGGTGATAACACTATTTTTTTAAACCCGATAATAGAATCATTTTTAAGATTAGCACTATAAGTATAAGTAGTACTCTCTTGTGCAACTAGCACAAAACTTATAATTCCGAAAATGAGGGTTAATCTATTTTTTATTTTCTTCATCTTTAAAAAATGTTTTTTTTATTTTTTGATACATAAATGAAATTATTAGTAAAACAATTCCCAATAAAATAAATGCAATTATTTTTCCGCCTTGACTAACATTTTCAATATCATAAGTAAATAATTTTATAATGGTTAAAGCAATTAAAATAAGTGAAAATATTCGCCATGTTTTTTTAGCATTTTTTATCCCAAAGTATAAAAATATAAAAGACAAGACTCCCCAAAGAATAGGAAAACTAGTTTTAATAACAGTCGTTTTAGAATTACTAATTAAATTATAAATTTCTGAATTTACAGCTGTTAAAGTATTAATTTTTGGACTAACAACTATGGGTTGTGAAATAATTAAAAGTTCTAAACTAATTAAAATAACTATAAAACTTGCTAGAAAATAACTGAAATAATTTTTGTTTTTAGTACTATACTCCTGTTTGTTTATATGATCGTATGATAATTTCATATTATAAAACAACAAGCCTAAAAGTATTATTTGGACATAAAAAGTTGGGTTTGCAGTATGGTCTAAAATACTATTTTTAAATGAATTAAACGGTACTTGAGAGAGAAAATTTGCCCCTACTAAAATTGATATGACAGAAACAATTAAAGCGACTGTATGAGTGATTTTATATTTAAATAAATAACTCATTACAACAATTATAGCTATATAATGATAAATCGTTATAATAGTAGTTGCTAAAAAGACATCTAAATAATTGTTAGTTTGGTGTGTTAGTTCTAACAAGCCAGTAAGGTAAAGAACAATACTTGCAATTACAGTTAAAAGAACTGCTATTTTAGTTGGGTTAATTTTAATATTTCTTAGAGTATAAGTTTCCTTTTCTCTCTTTAATAAAAAAGCACTTGTTACTAAAGATATAACGGTAAAAATACCTGTTAAAAAGCCTTTATTAAATAGAGTTTTTAACTTTTTTGGACTTTCATAAATTTGTATAAAGTCTATAGTTAGACTACTAATAGTTAAAAATAGGGTAATAAATGCTACAATTTTAAGGTCATTATTTTTAATTTTTTGCGATAACCAAATTAGCAACACACTTTCTGTTGCCCAAAATAAGGTAATATAATTACCTTCTAATTGCATTGGTCCAGTTAGGGTTAAAAGGGTTAAAGTCATGCCAATAAAAAGGTAAACCGTCTTTTTATCAATACTGTTTTTTTGGAGTAAAATCCATCCAGCCCCTAGATTTACAAGAGCTAATAAAAGTGTAAATAAACCTTTAAATGAATTTAAAAAATAGCCTAACAAATACAAACCTTCTCCAAAATACACAAAGGTACTTATTAAAAAAAGTAATATAATCTGAGGTTTTAATTCTTGCTTAGATTCTTTAACTACTTTAAAAATATTCATAATAAAAAATACGATATAAAATAAGGTCGCAAATAAAAATAAGGTATTTGCATTAACTAGAATATCGCTATCTGAAGTAATCCAATTTATAAAGAATAGATGTGTAAAAATAAAGGCTAATATATTTATGATAAACCATTTTTTCTTTATGGAAACAACTAAAAATCCAATATTTAAAATGAGTAAATAAATAAATAGTACTATAAAATTACCACTGCCAGTACTTACCAAAACTGGCACTAAAAACCCACCAATTAATGATAAAACACCTAACTCCTTACGGTTATATAGAATTGAAATTGCGGTGCTAAATATGGTAGTTATAACCATTAAAATAAATGCAGTAGTTTGGCTGTAGAGTTTATATTCTTTAAAGGCATAGGCAATAATAAAATAGAAAACAACAATAGCACCACTAACTAGAATAGCACTAAATGCTTTGTAGTTTTTATGAAGTTTATGTGCAAAACCGAGTAAGATGGTACCAGATAAAAAACCAATTCCGACACGTCCGATTTCATTAATCCACTCTTGGTCAATAGCATATTTCACAAAAAAACTAATACCTAATACCAAGATTAAAATACCAATTTTACTAATTAAATTTTCGCCAATAAAAGTTTCTAAATCTGGATTTCTTTTTTTAAATGCAGTAAACCTATTGCTTAAAGTCTTTTGAAACACAGGGGCTTTTTTTGGTTTTAAAGCCATAGGTTTTATTATAATAATAGGATCTACTTTTTTAGGCTTTTCTTCAATAATTTTTTTCACCTTATCTTGATGGGTTTTAAAAACACCTTCTTCTTCTTCTTCTTCTTTTTCAATTTTTGAAATAAGTAAATCAGGTTTTGTAATTATTTTCTCATCAATAAGTTCTTTTTTTAAAGTAATTTTTTGTTTAGACTTATTATGTAGAGTATTTTTTAAATCCTTCTTTAAATTTTCAATTTGATTTTTTAAAGACTTTATGCCCCTATTATTTGTAATTAAAATAATAATAATGATTATATATAAAATAGGTTCCATAATTTTAATTTTTAATAACAAGTTTACACTATCTACTTTAATATTTAAGTTACTAATTTTTTACAATAAAATAATATATTAAGATGGCATTAATTAAATTCCAGTATAATTAGAAGGTGAAATTGCTTTTAATTCATTTTTAACAGTATTAGAGATATTTAAAGTTTCTATAAAACTAGCCATAATTTTTTTAGTAATTTTCGTATTGGTTCTAGTTAATTCTTTTAATGTCTCATACGGGTTTGGGTATGCCTCTCTTCGTAAAATAGTCTGAATTGCCTCTGCTACAACTGCCCAATTTTCTTCTAAATCCTCTTTAAATTTATCTTTGTTTATTAGTAATTTATTTAACCCTTTTAGAGTAGAGGTAAAACCAATTATAGTATGTGCTAATGGCACCCCAATATTTCTTAAAACTGTAGAATCGGTTAAATCACGTTGCATTCTTGATATTGGTAATTTTGCAGATAAATGTTCAAAAACAGCATTTGCCATACCTAAATTACCTTCTGAATTTTCAAAATCTATTGGGTTTACCTTATGCGGCATTGCTGACGACCCAATTTCTCCTTTTTTAATTTTTTGCCCAAAATAACGCATAGAAATATAGGTCCAAAAATCTCTATTTAGGTCAATTATAATAGTATTTATTCTTTTTAGAGCATCAAATTGTGCTGCTAGATGGTCGTAATGCTCTATCTGTGTTGTAGGAAAAGAATGGTGTAAGCCCAATATTTTTTCTATAAAGTGTTGTCCAAATTTTTTCCAATTTAAATTTGGATAAGCAACAACATGTGCATTAAAATTACCTGTTGCGCCACCAAATTTTGCTGCATAAGGTATCTGTTGCAATAAGTTTACTTGTTGCTCAATACGTTCAATAAAAACTTGAATTTCTTTACCCAGTTTAGTAGGAGAAGCAGGTTGCCCATGTGTTCTTGCTAACATAGAGACATCTGACCAATCGTTTGCTAATTCCTTTAATTTAGTAATTAATTGGGTGAGTTCTTTATAATACACATGATCAAATGCATCGTTTATAGATAACGGAATTGCAGTATTATTAATATCTTGTGAAGTTAATCCGAAATGGATAAATTCTTTGTATTTACTTAAATTTAAAATATCAAATTGTTCTTTAATAAAATATTCTACTGCTTTAACATCATGATTAGTTACACTTTCAATTTCTTTAATTTTTAAAGCATCTTTTGTAGTAAAGTTAGTATATATTTTTCTTAATTTATCAAAGTGAGACTTATCAAAGTTTTGCAATTGTGATACTGGCAACTCACAAAGGGCAATAAAATATTCAATCTCTACTTTTACACGGTACTTTATTAATGCTTCCTCAGAAAAGTAATTTGCTAAAATTTTAACTTTACTCCTGTAACGACCGTCTATTGGTGAGATTGCACTTAATTGAGATAAATCCATTTTAATGATTTCCTTAATTACAAAGGTAAAAGAAATTTAGGTTCTGTCATTATAAACTTTCGTGTTTAAATTCTTTAAATTTACTTAATTATTAATTTTTGGGTTACCTCTGTTTGGTTATCCTTAATTTTTATAAAGTAGACACCCTGTGATAAGGTTGAAATTTCTAAAATATTTGTGCCTTGTGTTAATATACCTTTTTGTAAAATTTGACCACTAATACTAGATATCATATAGTTAGCGTTTCTATCGGTCTTTATATTTACTTGGTTATTTGTTGGGTTTGGATAAATGGATAAAGAGGTATCAAAAGCAGTATCTGAAATGGACAATACATTATCACATACCTCTTCTGTTTCTACAAAAGTACTTGAAGCATCTATATCTGTCCAGTTTGTAGTGCTATATATAGCATCATCTACAAAAATACAACTTAAGTTTGGGTTATTGAATGCAGAAAAATCAATAATTGCAGTGTTATTTCCATTCCTTATATCTAAACTGGTTAATAAATTATTATCAAAATTTAGGCTTTCTAAATTCATATTTTGTGCGAAATATAAACTGGTTAATTCATTAAAACCACAACTCAAATCTTTTAAATTAATATTTTGTGTAACATCTAAACTAGTTAATTGATTGTTGTAACAAATCAACCATTCTAAATTTATGTTTTGAGTAACATCTAAACTGGTCAATTGATTTAAACTAGAATTTAACCCTTCTAAATTCACATTTTGTGCAATATCTAAACTAGTTAATTGATTGAGAACAAGAATCAATATAGATAAAACCGTATTTTGTGTAACATCTAAACTGGTTAATTGATTGAAACTACAATTTAACTCTTCTAAATTAATATTTTGTGTAACATCTAAACTGGTTAATTGATTGAAAAAACAATTCAACTTTTCTAAATTAATATTTTGTGTAACATCTAAACTGGTTAATTGATTGAAACTACAATTTAACTCTTCTAAATTAACATTTTGTGTCACATCTAAACTAGTTAATTTATTATTGTTTCGTGAACTCAATACCTGTAAAGCTATGTTTTGTGTAACATCTAAACTGGTTAATTGATTGAAACTACAATTTAACTCTTCTAAATTAACATTTTGTGTCACATCTAAACTAGTTAATTGATTGTCTGCACAATTTAAAAGCATTAAAATTGTAAAATCTTCAATACCTGTTAAATCAGAAATATTTTTAGTTTCTACATCTAAAGAGGTTAGTGTGTTAATATTGGCTGTAGGTACTTGTCCGTCATTAGGTATATCATCATAAGCAGATAGTGCATCTTCAAAGTTAGCGTCTGGTATGGCTGTGTATTGTGCATAACTCATTACACTAATTAAAAGGATAAGTAAAAATAGTTTTATTTTCATGATTTTTATTTTAAAAGACTAGTATGTTTACAAACATACTAAATATTATCTTATGTGTTATACTTAAACGCATTAAAATATTTATAAATAATTGGTTTAAACACCTAAAAAAACAATAAATTAAGTAAATTAAGTTTGTTTTTTCGATTAAAAATTCATATAATTATTTGATAATCAAACAGGTAAATATGAATTTAGATCATTGGAAAATTGAAAACAATTTACATTGGCATTTAGATGTATTCTTTGGTGAAGATAAAAGTAGGAAAAGATAACTCTCTTTAAAAATACTATACTTAATAATGAAAAAATTAGTACCAAAAAGAAAAGCATCAGAGGAAAACGAAAAATTGTAGATTGGGACAACCAATAAGTACAAAAAAAGCCAAACTAAATTAGTTTGGCTTTTAAGAGATTAATCAAATTTTTTATGCAAAAATTTTAGAAAACTTCTTTTTTCCATATATAAATTGATTTTTAAAGGACTCTAAAGTATCAAAAACAATATTTTGTTGGTTTTCTATTAATTTAAAACCACCATTTAATGCTTTAGACGTTATTTCTTGCCATTGTTTAGTCGCATTTATTGTACCAACAATAACATCTTCTGCATTTGTTAATGCAAAATTATTTGCATTTGTAATTGTTTTTTTTGTTGTTTTAATTACACTATTAAATTTTAGAGTAATTCCTTTATTATTTGTTTTGTTTGTTTTCATAATATTCTAGTTTATAGTTTTTGTTATTTATTTTATGATTTCTTTTGCCTGAATTTTCCAGTCAGAAGTGTTATATATTTTTGTATTCACTCCTGCGTTCAAAAGCACCTTATTAAAATTTTTAGTCGTTATTTTTGCTAGCTGCTCAAGTGAAGTAATTCCGTTTTCATTAAGAATGGATTCCATTTTTGGTCCAATACCCTTGATAATTTTTAAATCATTTTTTACTTTTGATGTTATAATAGTAGGCTTTTTAATTTCGTTTTCCTTTTTTTTAGTTTTCGTTTTTTCTGGTTTTTCTACTTCTGTATAGTTTTCTATTTTTTCTTTTACATCATCAACGATATCTTCTGCCTTCTCTTTTAATTCTTCAAAAGTTTCTACGACCTCTTTTTTAATTTTTGCTGTTATTTTTTCTGATTTTTGAACTAATGGACTTTCAGATACTTCTTTCTTTAATTTAGTAACCATTTTTTCTGCTTTTTTTATCAAAGGGTTTTCTGTTACTATTTTTTTTGCTTTGTCAAGTACTTTTTCATTGTAACCTACTAATTTTTTTAATCTAGTTAGACCAAAATCAGCTTGTTGCTTAAGGTTTTCTGCAGTTTCAACAAACATACTTATTTGTTTTTTTGTTAATGGCTCTGATTTTTTAATTAACTTAGTAGTCAATTTTTGCCATTTTTCTCCTGCTTTAACTGAATTTTCAATTATTTCAAAAGATGCATCAATTAAATTATTGTTAATTTTTTTAACTACAAATTTTGCTTTTTCAATGTTGCTAATTTTTTTTGTTTTCTTTGTTTTTTTCATGATATATAATGTTTTTTTATTTTTAAATTTATAACTTTGGGACAAATGTAATAACTGTGAGTTACAAATGAGTTACAACTATAAAATGATTAATTTACTTTTGCTTTTTTAAAGATACTGCAAATATAAAATGATGTAGTTATAAATGAGTTACAATCTTAGGCAACAAAAAAATAGTTGTAAAACTGTAACAATTTAAAAATAACGTTGTCTTTTAAATAGAAACATACTTTTGCAAAATCAAAACCAAAATATCAAAGCCCTTTTAAATAAATGTTTAAAAGGAGAGCCAAGTGCTCAATTTGAAATCTACAAGTGCTATTACAAAGCAATGTACAACACAGCACTACGGATACTTAATGACAAATTTGAAGCCGAAGACATTATGCAAGAATCATTTCTTACAGCATTCTCAAAATTGGACACTTTTAAATCAGAAAGTAAGTTTGGTAACGAAAATATACCTTTTGGGGCTTGGCTAAAAAGAATTATAGTTACTAAAAGTTTGACACAATTAAAAAAAAATAAAAAGATAGCGCATTACAATAATAATTATAAAACTATTAAAAATTTACAAATTATAAATGATCATGTAGAAACAGATTACAATACACTTAAAGTAGAAGAAATTTTAGAAGCAATAAAAAAATTAAAAACCAACTATAGTTTAGTATTGAGTTTAAGTTTAGTAGAAGGCTATGATAATGACGAAATTGCTCAAATACTAAACACAAACAATCAACAAGTAAGAACAACAATATCTAGAGCAAAGAATAGTTTAAGAAAAATATTAGGAAATATAAGCGTTTAAATAATTTTATATGAATATAGAACAAACCTTTCATAAATTAAAAAATAAATTTGATATTGAAGAACCAAATATTGGTCACTTTAATAGATTTGAGGCAAGATTAAAAAGTAAAAATAAATCTAAAAAATTTAGCTATAAATATATTGCTGTAGCAGCAACAATTAGTATGTTATTTGGAATTTCATTTGCACTTATACAACCAAATAAAGGTGTCGAATTAGCAGAAATCTCACCAAAAATGGGAGAAACACAAGACTATTTTACAGCAGTGATTCAAGAAGAATTAGAAAAAATTAATAAAGTAAAAAATATAGGAAATGAACAAATAATTAATGATGCATTTTTGCAATTAAAGCAATTAGAAAAAAATTACAAAAAATTAACTTTTGAATTAAAAGAAAGTAATAATAATAGTAAAGAAATTATTTTTGCAATGATTAACAACTATCAGCAGAGAATAACAGTTTTGCAAAACCTATTAAATAATTTAGTTAATTTTAAACAATTAAAAAATAGAAAAAATGAAAACAATATTAGTTAAAATAATTATCATTTTACTTTTTATACCCTTAGTAATTTTTGCTAATGGCGAAAAAATAAATTATAAAAAAACAAAGACCATCAATAAAGAGTACGATGTTAATGAAAATGCATTATTAAAAATAAATAACCGTTATGGTAATGTAGATATTACTTCATGGAACGAAAATCGTATTGTTTTTGAAATTATAATTACAGTTAAAGGTAATGATAAAGAAATGGTGGAAGATAAATTAGATGCTATTACTGTTGATTTTGACAGTTCTCCATACGAGGTTTCGGCAAAAACAATAATTAATAAAAATAAACCTAAAGGATGGTTTTCTTGGTTTGGAAGTTACAAATTAAATATAAACTATAAAATTAATTACAAAATTAAGATGCCGATAAATAATGATTTAACCGTTTATAATGATTATGGTAGTATATATTTAAATGAATTAGATGGTAAAGCAACTATTAATTGTGATTATGGAAAAATAGTTATAGGCTCATTAAATAATACAGAAAACAGCATAAATACAGATTACTCAAGAAACTCAACCATTGAATTTATTAATAGTGGAAAAATAAATGCAGATTACTCTAGTTTTACTATTGAAGCAGCAAAAAATATTGATTTAAATGCTGATTACACGACAAGTAAAATTGAAAATATTGAAAACCTAAATTTTAACTGCGATTATGGAAGTTTATATGTTGATAAAGCAAATTTTGTAAGTGGAGATGGAAATTACTTATCTATGACGTTTGGTAAAATTTATAAAAAGATTAATATAGATGCAGATTACGGCTCCATTAGAATTGCTGCTTTACAAAATAATTTTAAATCCGTTAAAATTAATTCAGATTATACAGGTATTAAAATTGGAGTAAATTCAAGTGCAAATTTTAATATTACAGCAAAATTAAGTTATGGTAAATTTAGTACAGAAGGAGATTTTAACTTTAATAAAAAAATAGTAAAATCATCAAGTAAGTATTATGAAGGTTATCATAAAAATAAAAATAGCAACTCTATAATTAATATCACTACAGATTATGGTAGTGTAAAATTATTTGAATACTAATAGATTTTAAATTAACATTTTAGATTAAAAATTATAAATAAATAACCATTATATCATGAAAAAAATAATAATTTTATTAACAGTATTAGTATTATCAACATCTTGTGCACAATCGCTTTCTAAAATAAAAGGAAACGGCAATATTGTAAACAAAACCAGAAATGTAGGAGAATACAATCAAATTTCGGTTGCAGGTTCTTTTCACGTAACCTTAGTTGCAGGTAATGAGGGTAAATTAGAAATTAAGATAGCAGATAACCTTCTAGAATATTTAATTACAGACGTTATTGATGGTAAATTAAATATTAAATGGGAAAAAGGGATTAATGTAAACACTAGAGAAGGAGTTTTTATTACGATACCTTTTACAGACCTAGATGCTGTAACGCTTTCTGGGTCAGGAGATATTATCAGTAAAAACACCCTAGAAACAGCCGTATTTTATACTGGTGTTTCGGGTTCAGGAAATATTACTTTAACTGTTGAAGCAACTAAAATTACATCTAGAGTTACTGGCTCAGGAGATATTACTTTAAAAGGAAATACCAAGCAATTAGAAACAGGAGTTACAGGCTCTGGTGACTACCATGGTTACAATTTAAATGCAGACTATGTTGTTGCAAAAGTAACAGGATCTGGTGATATTAATGTAATTGCTTTAAAAGAAATAAACGCAAAAATTACAGGCTCTGGAGATATTAAATATAAAGGAAATCCAGAATTACAAGACACTAAAGTAACTGGTTCTGGTAATATTACAACATTTTAGTTCATTTATTAATAACTTTTACTACGATACTATTAAATAGTAAATTACATTACTATATTTGTGGCATAATATAAAAAATTATAACGTACATATGGCGGAATTGGTAGACGTGCGAGCTTGAGGGGCTCGTGTCCTTATCGGACGTGCAGGTTCGACTCCTGTTATGTACACTTAAAATTAAGATGAGAAATCTCAATTATTATATGAGATTTTTCATCGTTCCTAAAGTCACTCTATCGAACCTAATTTATTACCTTTTTTTTAACAAAATGTAGCGGAATTAGTAGTAACTTTGTGTTTATGATAAAAAGAATGTTTTTAGCAATGTTAATTATTTCTAGCATTGTTTATTCTCAAGAAGAAAACGAAGATCGATCTCAAAAAATTAAAGGAAAAGTAATAGATGTAGCAACTCGATTTCCGTTAAAAAGTGCTCACGTACTTAATTTGACTTCGGTAAAAGGTATTGTTACCAATCGTTTTGGAGAGTTTTCTATCTCTGCTAAAAAAGGAGATGAAATTTACTTTTCATATATTGGTTACGAATCTGTTAAACTAATAATAACCAATGATTTATTGAAAAATGAAAATTTAGAAATTGCAATAAATGAAAAAACAGTAAGCATTAAAGAAGTTACTGTTAAAGCACATGAGTTAGTAGGCGTTTTAACTGTAGATGCAAAAAATGTTCCTAACACTACACCTACAAGAGTACATATAAGTGGTTTACCTCAAGCCTATGAAGTTGGTTTACCTGAATCTCGTAATTATAATTCACCTTTAGCCGCTGTTTTTAGTCCAATAGATTTTTGGTATCAAAAGTTAGGCAAGAAGTCTAAAGATATGAAAAAATTAAAAAAATTACGTAAAGATGATAATCTGCGAAACATTATGGAGCAAAAATTTAATCGTGAGGTAATGTTAGAGTTTCTTGACCTTACAAGAGATGAATTAAATGACATGCTTAAAGATTGCAGGTATTCTAGTCGTTTTATTAAAAAAGCAAGTGATTTACAAATTGTAGATGCTGTAATTAATTGTTATGAAAATCAAAAAACACTAAATAAAGGTAAAGTAAGACAAGATGTTAAGCGCTATAAAGGAAAAGAAGAATAATTCTCTTTTCTATATTATCATTCATATTTTTTATTACAAATAATTACTTGCAGTTTTTAGATTTTCTTTAATTTCCTCTTTTCAGGATATTTTTTGTTGTATTTTATCAATAGGTATTATTTTATACGAATAAAAATTAACTAACTATTAAGATTTCTCATGATACTTTTAGTCCTTTTTATTGTATATTTGTTATACTTAATAAAACGGGTTAATATAAAATTTAGTTTCAAAACTAAACAAATACAATTTTCTAATTCTGATATTTAAAATATGAAAAACGCAATACTTGATAGAGATTTTGATTTAGGAGGTGGAGAAATTGTAAATGTATCTACAGATGAGCGTATTCTTTTTAGTCCTTATAATATCTCTGCATATCAAATTGACTTAATAAAAAAATGTAGAGATAGTATAAAAAAATTAAAAACACGTATCAAAATTAGAAAGTATATAAAAAAATTTCCAAAAGTACCTCATTTTGAAGAGTTACTTGTTGTTAATGTATTAGCTTCAGGAACTGAAGAAGAATATGAAGTAGTTGTAAGAAAATTTTTTCTCAAATTCCCCAATTTTTTCTATGCTAAACTCCATATGGCAAGAGTATATTTATATTATGAACAATATAATGAAATATCAAACCTATACGGTGATACTTTAAAATTAAGTACTGCTTTTCCTAACAGAAAAGTGTTTTTTATTCATGAAATGAAGCAATTTCTTTATTTTTCAGTATCATACTTTATTACAAAAGGTAGAATAAAAGCAGCGAAAGAAAGACTTTATCAAATGTCTACTATTACTGGGTCTTCTGCAGGAATATATAAAAACGCTCAAAAAATGATTAAATCCTATTGTAGTAGTTTGGCAGAAGAAAAAAAAGAATCGATAATTGTAACTACTAACTTTGAAAAGTCATTAAATAAATTTGACTTTTTACCTAAAATAAAAAGAAAGATTATTAATCTAAATAATAAATTTAATAATGATAATCTCAAAGATAACTCAAATTTATTAGTTCAATCTCAAATTGCTGCTGAGAAATATCCTAAAGTGCCTCATTTTAAAACTTTCATTGTACAGTATTATATAGCAAACAGAGATCATTTAAATGTTGTAGCTGCCGTTCAAGAGCTTTATAATTTACACCCTAATTTTTTACTAACTAAAATCTTTCTTTCAGAACTATTATTAAGAACAGAAGATTTAGAATATGGAATTAAAAAAATATTTGAACTGTTTAATAAAGACTTAATATTAGATGTGTCAATACAAAAAGAATACTCTGCTGTAGAATATTTAAGTTTCTATTTTATTGCTGGTAAAGTTTGGTTGTATAAAAAAAGACCTGATTTAGCAGAAAAATGTTTAAATAACTTATCAAGAGTGAATACAGATAGTAATCAGCATATACTCTTACAAAAAGAAATAAGTAAATACTATACCAAAAATTATAATAATTTAAATTAAAAGCAAATATTTTTAGTATCAATAAAAGTTAAGTCTTCGTTAAAATTTTTACAATTTTAATACTGAGAATTGTTTTAGGGCATTATTATAATCTGTAATGATTTCGGTTACAATTTCTGTAGCAGGTTTTATTTGATTGATCAATCCTGCAATTTGTCCTATTTCCAATTCGCCATTATCTAAATCTCCTAAGAACATCCCTTTTTTTGCTCTTGCTCTACCCAAATGTTTTTTAAGTTGTGCAGCCGTTGCATTTTGACTATATAATGCTTCTATTTCATTAAAAAATTTATTTTTTAATAATCTTGCTGGAATCAATTCTTTTAAAGTTAATACTGTATCTCCGTCTTTTGCTTTTACAACTTCATTCTTAAAATTAATATGAGCAGAAGACTCTTTACTTGCCACAAAACGACTACCTATCTGTACAGCATCTGCACCTAAAATCATTGCTGCAAGCATACCTTTGCCTGTTGCAATCCCTCCTGCTGCAATTAGCGGTATTTTAATTTGATCTGCCACCATTGGTATTAGTGTAAAAGTAGTAGTTTCTTCCCTCCCATTATGACCACCTGCTTCAAAACCTTCTGCAACTATAGCATCGACTCCTGCATCTTGAGATTTTAAGGCAAATTTTACACTACTCACTACATGTACAACTGTAATTCCGTTTTCTTGTAAAAATTTTGTCCATAATCTTGGGTTTCCTGCGGAAGTAAATACTATTTTAACTTTTTGATTTACAATTATTTGCATTATATCATCTAAATCTGGATAAAACAACGGTACATTTATTGCAAATGGTTTATTTGTTGCCTTTTTACATTTTTGTATATGCTCTAATAAAATATCTGGATACATAGAACCAGCACCAATAATGCCTAATCCTCCTGCATTACTAACCGCTGCTGCTAACTTATAACCACTTACCCAAACCATGCCTGCTTGTATTAATGGATATTTTATATTAAAAAGTGATGTTATTTTGTTTCTCAATTTTAAAAAATTTGGATAAATATACAAAAAACAGTTGTAATTACTTAAATTACAGCTGTTTTTTATAAGGGAATTTTAATTTTTAATTATTTTAAAGGTTTTAGTATTTAAATTATCAAAATTTAATACGACTAAATAAACTCCATCATTTAAATCTTTGACACTAAACGATGTAGTATTCATTTTTTTACTTAAAATTAACTCTCCTAAAGTGTTGAATATTTGAATATTACGCGTGTTTTCGTCATTTATTCCGTTAAGATGAATTTTATCTTTAGAAGGGTTTGGGTATAAAGTTAAACTTGCTAATTCATTATCATTTACATTAGCAACTGCATTAAATGCATTTTCTAAATTTGGTATCCCGAAACCTTCTTGATCTGTTGGGTTATTGTATAAATGAGCTGACTCTCTGATAGCTTGCATAATTTCAAAATTAGTTTTATTAGGGTAAGCTTGCCAAAAACTTGCAATTGCTCCTGCCATAATTGGCGAAGAAAATGAAGTGCCATTAGCTGTAGTAATAGAGCCACTACTATTAACGATTGTTGTATTAAGACCTTTAGCCAAAACATCTGGTTTTATTTGCCCGTCAGAAGTCGGTCCATAAGAACTGAAACCTGCAATATTTCCGTTACCATCAACGGCACCAACTGTAAAGACATTATCGCCATCTGCAGGTGCCGTAATATAGTGCCAAGAATTATTTCCGGAGTTTCCTGCGGAGTTACAAACAAGTATACCTTTTGATGCTGCAATATTTGCGCCTCTAGTTATAAAAGTAGTATCTCCATCCATATCTGCATAAGTATAGTTATACCTACTATCATCAAAGGTACTATAACCTAATGAAGTATTAATTATATCTACACCATATTCGTCTGCTCTTTCGGCAGCTTCTACCCAATAACTTTCTTCTAAAGGGGTTTCGCTTTGGTTGTCTTCAGTAATAAACAAATAAAATGTAGCATCTATAGCTGTACCAACTAATTGCCCGTCCTTTTTACCTGCAATTGTTGATAAGACACTTAAACCGTGTGAACCTCTAGCGTAAATATTAGTATTTCTTTCTATAAAATTATAACCTCCTAATATTTGTTCATTATCTCTAATATAGTTAAAGGTATCCAAAAAATCTACACCAGGAAAGCCGTTATCCATTACAGCAATCATCATACCTGCACCAGTATAATCGTTTTCATGTAAATAATCTACGCTTATTTGTTGTGTTTGATTGTATGAATCACCATAATTATAGATTATTTTATGAGTTTCATCTTGAAAATTAAATTTATCTATTGGTTTTAAATTTTGGTTGCGTGTATTTAAATTAGTTGCTGCGAACTCAATATGGTCAATAAAAGATAGTGTAGATAATGCATTGATATTTGATTCTGACCCTAAAATATGTACTGCATTTAACCATTTTGAAGTTGCTTTTACGGTTATTCCTGTTGCATTTTCTACTTGATCAACATAGATCTGTGTAATTGGTGCATCTGTATCATCTAGAGTAATACCTTGCCTTGTTCGTCTGTCTAAAGAGCGTTGTGTCATTACCGATAAAGGGTTTGCATAAAAAGCAGCAACATCTTGTTTGTCATTAAAGTACACCCAAGCGTGCTCTTGAGCAAAAGATTGTATAGAGAGTACTAAAATTAGGATAAGAATATTATTTTTTTTCATTATGTATGATTTATAACTTGTAAATCTACAAAACATTTAAAACAGTATTTACCCTAAAATATTTTAGATGATTATGTGTTTTTTTTTTGGATTTTTAGCATATTTGCAAAACAAAATTATAATTATAATGAAAAATACAGCACTTACACATATTCACGAAAAATTAGGGGCAAAAATAGTAGCTTTTGCAGGTTATAATATGCCTGTTCAGTACGAAGGTGTTAATATAGAGCATGAAACTGTAAGAAAAGGTGTCGGTGTTTTTGATGTTTCGCATATGGGTGAATTTTTGATTGAGGGTGAAAATGCACTTGCATTAATTCAAAAAGTAACGAGTAACGATGCGTCAAAATTAGAGGTTGGAGATGCACAATATTCCTATTTCCCTAATGATAAAGGAGGAGTTGTAGATGATTTAATTTGTTATCGAATTAAAGAAAATACGTATTTATTAGTAGTAAATGCTAGTAATATAGAGAAAGATTGGAATTGGATTTCAAAATATAATGAAGTTATTGGTGCAAAAATGAAAGATTTGTCTAAAAATTATTCACTTTTAGCAATTCAAGGTCCAAAAACAGTAGAAGCTATACAAAATTTGACTTCTGTAGATTTAGCAACTATTAAATTTTATACTTTTAAAATTGCAACTTTTGCTGGGATTAAAGATGTAATTATTTCTGCAACGGGCTATACTGGTTCTGGCGGTTTTGAAATTTATTGTAAAAATAATGAAGTTGAACAAATTTGGAATAAAATTTTTGAAGTTGGAAAAAAATTCGATATCAAACCTATTGGTCTTGCAGCTAGAGACACCTTACGTTTAGAGATGGGTTATTGTCTTTATGGAAATGATATTAACGACAACACATCACCAATTGAAGCAGGTTTAGGGTGGATTACTAAGTTTACTAAAGATTTTGTAAACAGCAAAAATCTAAAAAAACAAAAAGAAGAGGGTGTTACAAAACGATTAATTGCTTTTGAGTTAACTGAAAGAGGTGTTCCAAGATATGATTATAGTATTGTGGATAAAAAGGGAAAGAATATTGGTATTGTAACAAGCGGTACTATGAGTCCTAGTCTAAAAAAAGGTATTGGTATGGGTTATGTAATAAAAGAGCAGTCAAAAAAAGGAAATCAAATTTTTATACAGGTTCGTAAAAAACAAATTCCTGCAACTATTATAAAATTGCCTTTTTATAAAGAATAGGTTCGCTCAATTCATTTTAATTAACTTGAATACAGGTACTTACATATGTTTATTTATTTTCATTCTTCATTTTCTAATTCGTCTTTATAAGTTTGTATTTTTATTTTTTCTTCTTTATTTAAAACTGGATAATTCATAGTCAAATTTCCTAAGGCATTTAAAATTTCTTTTGCGACTAATAATCTTGCTGTTGGCTTATCATCTGCAGGAATAATGTGCCAAGGTGCATTTTTTGTTGAAGTTCTATTTAACAGATCTTCATAACAAACCATATATTTGCTCCATAATTTTCGCTCTTTTAAATCGCCTGATGAGAATTTCCAGTTTTTTTCTAGCAGATTAAGTCTTCTTAATAATCTATTTTTTTGTTCTTCTTTTGAAAGGTTTAAAAAAAATTTTAGAACTATTGTACCATTTAAAGTAATTTGTTCTTCAAAATTATTTATTGCTTTCATTCTTTTATGGTAAAAAGCATCATTTAAATCTTCTATGTTTAGGTTTGGAATATTTTCACCTAAAATATAACTTTTATGTACTCTTGTAACTAAAACATTTTCATAATGTGTTCTGTTAAAAACGCCTATTTTACCACGTTCTGGTAAGGCTATGTAATGTCGCCATAAATAATCGTGTTTTAATTCAGTTTCTGTTGGTGTCTTAAAACTATGAACAACTACTCCTCTAGCGTTTATATCTTTAAACACTTCTCTAATTAAACTATCTTTACCTGAAGTATCCATACCTTGTAAACAAATAAGTACACTATATTTGCCCTGTGCATACATTATATCTTGTAGTTTACTTATTTCTCTTCGCGTTTTTTTGAGTTCTTTTTTTGCATTTTCTTGAACTTCTTTTGTATTGAAGTCTGTTAATTTTATTTTAGAAGTTATTTTATAGTTAGACATAATTATTATTTTTTAGCGTTTTTAAATACATTAAAACTATCAAAATTTGACTTACTTAACTCAATCAAAAATAAAAAGGCTCTCTAAGAAAATGATTCTATTTTGTTGCAAATAGTTTTATATCTTGTTCAGAAACTTCATTTTCGCCTAAAATAATCAAGCGTTCTATTACATTACGTAATTCTCTAATATTACCTGTCCAATCATATATTTTTAATAAATCAATTGCTTTTTTTGAGAATGATTTTACAATAGTACCTTGCTCTTTGGCTATTTTTTTTGAAAAATAAGTAATTAGTAATGGTATATCTTCACGTCTTTCATTTAAAGCAGGTACTTTAATTAAGATTACGGCTAATCTGTGATATAAATCTTCTCTAAATTTACCAGCAGCAATTTCTTTTTTTAAATTTTTGTTTGTTGCTGCAACAATCCTAACATCTACTTTTATATCTTTATCACTACCTACTCTACTTATTTTACTTTCTTGTAAGACTCGTAAAACTTTGGCTTGTGCTGGTAAACTCATATCGCCTATTTCGTCTAAAAATATGGTACCACCATTTGCTGCCTCAAATTTACCTGCTCTATCTTTATTTGCTCCTGTAAAACTTCCTTTTACGTGACCAAATAATTCGCTTTCTATTAATTCTGAAGGTATTGCTGCGCAGTTTACCTCGATCATTGGTGCTTTAAATCTTGGGCTTTTTTCATGTAACCAATGCGCTACTAGTTCTTTACCTGTACCATTAGCTCCTGTAATTAAAACACGTGCATCTGTTGGTGCTACTTTTTCTATTATTTCTTTGATTTGGGCAATTGCTATGCTCTCACCAATCATTTCGTATTTTTTATTTACTTTTTTCTTAAGTCTTTTATTTTCAACTACTAGTACTTTTCTATCTAATGCATTTCTTACGGCATTTAATAAGCGGTTTAAATCTGGTGGTTTTGAAATATAATCAAAAGCGCCCAAACGCATAGTCTCTACAGCTGTATCTAAATCGCCATGACCAGAAATCATAATAAATGGTATTTCAGGTTTTATTTCTTGTGCTTTTTGTAATACTTCTACACCATCCATTTTTGGCATTTTTATATCACATAAAACTAAATCGTAATCTTTATTTTTTATCATTTCGATTCCAATTAAACCATCTTTTGCTTCTTCTACTTGGTAAGCATCATTTTCTTCGCTAATAATTTTCTTTAATACTCTTAGTATAGCTGCTTCGTCTTCTATTATTAGTATCTTACTCATATTTGTGTTGATTTGTTAATTTATATCACAATGGTTACAAATATACAATGATTAAACGATTCTGCAATAAAGAATTTAATACCTAAGCCATTTAAACAGTTCTTTATATGTTGGCTTTTTACCGTACATCAAAATACCTATTCTATAAATTTTGGCCGCTAACCATACAGTAAAAATAAAAGTTCCTACTAATAAAACAATAGAAACTATAATTTGCCAAACTGGGACTCCAAATGGCACACGCATTAACATTACTATTGGCGATGTTAGTGGTATCATAGAGAAAATGGTTGCTACTGGTCCATGTGGGTCATTAATTACTGAAAAGGCACCTACATAAACACCTAACATTAAAGGCATTATTATGGGCATCATAAATTGCTGTGTATCTGTTTCATTATCTACTGCTGAACCTATTGCAGCATATAGTGAACTGTATAATAAAAACCCTCCTAAAAAGTAAATAATAAATAATATTAGCATTAAAGTTATTGGCATTTTACTAATTACACTTACTAATTGCTCTTGCTTAGTCATGATCTCTTTTGCTACTTCTAATTGTTCAATACTTACGTTGGCTTGTGCTATTTTACCTGTATCTATATCTAAAAAAGAAAGTGCTACAAAACTAAGTATAGCAATCATAATTCCCCAAATAGCAAATTGTGTAAGACCTGCTAGTGCATTACCAATAATTTTTCCCATCATTAATTGGAATGGCTTAACTGATGAAATAATAATTTCAACAATTCTACTTGTCTTTTCTTCTATAACACTTCGCATTACTGAATTGCCATAAATCATAATAAACATCATTAAAAGATAACCTGCTATTGAACCAAATCCTATTTTAATTCCATTTTCAAATTTTGAAGATTTTTCACCAGAATAAGTAGCTAAATTAAATATTGATTTTATTTTTGTCGATTTTATTTTTTCAATATCAATGCCTAGTTGTTTTAATTTTAGATGTTGTAAACTAGCTTCTATTTTTTTTTCTAAGGATTCTACTAATATTAGGTTTGGTGTTTTTTTAGTAAAAAATGCTATAGTATTTGCTGTTTTTTCAATAGAATTGTGTTTTGGGATGATTAATAATCCGTAATATTCCTTTTTTTCTGCTTGTACTTTAGCCTTATCTGCTCCTAATTTGGTCAAGTTGATATATTCAACTGTTTTAGAATTTTTTAACGGGTTTTCTTTTAATAGGCTTGCTGCATCTACAAAAGCAATAGTTTTTATTTTACTATCGTTTGCTTTGGTTAAATACATAATTAAAAAGCCCATACCAACCATTATAAAAGGGGCTAAAATAGTCATTATAATAAATGATTTATTTCTTACTTTAGCATTAAATTCTCTTTTTATTATTAGTACTAATTTATTGTTCATAATTTATATTTTTTTAAATTCCAAATTTCAAATAGGTTTTAAAAAACTTTTTATTGTTACTTTGAAATTTATTTTTTGAATTTGTGACTTACTTGAAGCTTATTGAAGCTTAGTTAGAATTTTCCACCTTATAGATTTTTCTAAATAGGTGTTAATTATTACTCTTTACTGCTTGAATAAAAATATCGTTTGCATTTGGTATTACCTCTACAAAGTGATTTATTAATGCTTTTGTATTTAAGTACTTTATTAATTCTGTAGAGTTTTCACTGTTAATTTTAATATTCAATTTTAATTCTTTATTTAAGGATTTAAAATTCGCATCTTCTATAGTAAACTTCTCTCCTATTTCAGCTTTCAACTTTTCATTATCAGCGGTTACTAAGCCTACTTGAAACGTATTTGTTTTAAATTGTTTTTTAATATCTATTAAATTGCCTTCTAAAATTAAATTTGATTTATCTATTAAAGCAATATGGTCACATAATTCTTCTACAGATTCCATTCTGTGTGTAGAAAAAATCACTGTTGCTCCTTCATTACGTAATTGCAATATTTCATCTCTAATTATGTTTGCGTTTATTGGGTCAAACCCACTAAAAACTTCATCAAAAATTAGTAATTTTGGTTTGTGTAATACTGTAATTATAAATTGGATTTTTTGTGCTTGACCTTTAGAGAGTTCTTGCATTTTTTTATTCCACCAAGAACCTATTTCAAATTTATCAAACCAGTATTTAAGTTGTGTTTTTGCTCCATTTTTAGTCATGCCTTTTAGCATAGCTAAATAGATTGCTTGCTCACCAACTTTCATATTTTTATATAAGCCGCGTTCTTCTGGCATATAACCAATGTATTGTATGTCTTCTTGCTTTAATGGTTTGCCATCTAACAAAACGGAACCTTTATCTGGTAATGTTATTTGGTTAATAATTCTAATTAAAGTAGTTTTACCTGCTCCATTTGGTCCAAGTAAACCAAAAATTGAGTTTTTTGGCACGTTGATAGAAACGTTATTAAGAGCTATAAAGTCACCGAATTTTTTAACTACATTTTTGATTATTAATAAGTTATCCATTTATTTAATTTAAGTTTAAAATGTGTACTCATTTGTCTAATTTATAGATAAAAGTTACCGTTTTTTTTAATTTTTTTTTTATTTTGGCTATTATTTCCCTTTTTACTTCTTAATTTTCCTATTTCTAACTTAACACCTGAAACGCTCTATTTACTTTGGTCTCAAGTTTAGTTAAAGCAAAACTAAATAAATAAACGAGTTTTAAAACTATTTTTTTAATTTTATTTTTGTGATGTTATGAACATTGGAGTGTCTACCTTTGATATGATAATTTTTTATAACGTATAATTGGAAACTTCTCTCTTTTTTGAAAAATTTTCTGATTTAGTTAGGGTTGTAAATGTTTCGGTAGCTAGTTCTACCATTTGTGTGTTTTTTTGCCGTAGCTTTTTTTACGGTCAGTTCTCAATGACGATTATCGCATAATACGGGGATAGTCTCTTCTAATTTACTTAAAACATTTATCCATGAACAGCCAAAAGATTTATAGAAAAAACCAAACATAACAGGTTTATCTTTAAATATCTTTCCTGTCCATTGCTCTGTTTTAAGTTTCTCAAACTCTCCAATGTTTATTGAGGTTAAAGATCTTGATTCTCCAGAAAAGAAAACTTCATTAAAAATAATTTGATTGTTTTTTGAAAGCACTACTAGATGTCTTGCCTCGTAACCAGGGTTTTTAAATTAGTTTTTTTAAAAGTTTATACAGGTCTTAAAAACGGCTTTAATTTAGTTCTCCAACATATTGTAGATGTTTATTTTTTTATCACTATTTTTAAATTCTCGAATACTTCTATTCGTAGTATACTTTTTAAATTTTTCCAATCATTTTGTTTTTCAATAAATTGAAAATTAGTCTACACTATTGCTCTGTTAATTTTGGTATGTTGGTAACTCTTGGCGGTTCCTGGTAAGCATAGCAATTTCTTTAAATTGTTCTAACATACTATTTACTTGTGGGATTTAAAGTAATAGATACAAAAAAAACCATCTTCTCCAAGATGGTTTTTAAATAAATTAAATTTTTTATCAAATTATAATGCGCCAACCATTTTTGTTAATTTAGACTTTAAGTTTCCTGCTTTATTTTGATGAATAATGTTCTTCTTTGCTAGTTTGTCGATTAAAGATAAGACATTAGTAAGCGACTTTTCTGCTTTCTTTTTATTAGTTTCTACACGTAAATCACGAATTGCATTACGAGCAGTTTTATGCTGTAATTTGTTTCGTAATCTTTTAGTATCATTACTTCTTATTCTTTTAATTGCAGATTTATGATTTGCCATCTTAACTTAAATTTATGTAACACGCTTAATTTATTTTAGCATGCTTATTATTATGTAGCCCGTAGGGGAGTCGAACCCCTCTTTCCAGGATGAAAACCTGAGGTCCTAACCGATAGACGAACGGGCCTTAACTAATTTTGATTATAAAATCGGTTGCAAAAGTAATTCATTTTTTTAAACAAGCAAAACTTTTTTTAAAAAATTAATACGCTTTTGCAAAAAGAACTCTAGACTTAGATACTGCACCTGTTAATACACACTTACCTTCTTCATTTTCAGTATCTAACAAAATACAACGTATAGTGGCTTTTGTTAATTTTTTTATTTCTTTTTCTGTTGCAATAGTACCATCCCAATGTGCAGCAATAAAACCACCTTTGTTCTCTAATACACGCTTAAATTCTTCAAACGAATTTACCTTGGTAATATGTTCATTTCTAAAATTTAAAGCTTTTTTATAAAGATTATTTTGTATCTCAACTAATAAATTAGAAACTTTAGTTAAAAGGTTATCTTGCTCAACAAATTCTTTAGTCAAGGTATCTCTTCTTGCTAACTCAACGGTACCGTTTTCTAAATCTTTAGGACCAATTGCTATTCTTAATGGCACTCCTTTTAATTCATATTCAGCAAATTTAAATCCTGGTTTATACGTAGTTCTATTATCGAACTTAACAGAAATATTCTTTTCTTTAAAGGCAATTATCATTTTATTAACAACTTTTGTTATTGCATCTAATTGTTCATCATTACGGTAAATAGGTACAATTACTACTTGTATTGGCGCTAAATTAGGAGGTAATACCAAACCTTGATCATCTGAATGCGTCATTACTAAAGCGCCTATCAATCTTGTTGTAACTCCCCAAGAGGTTGCCCAAACATAATTTTGTTTTCCTTCATTAGTCGTAAACTTCACATCAAAAGCCTTAGCGAAATTTTGACCTAAAAAATGAGAAGTTCCTGCTTGCAAAGCTTTGCCATCTTGCATTAAAGCTTCAATAGTAAAAGTATTTAAAGCGCCGCCAAAACGTTCATTTTCTGTTTTTTCCCCTTTAATAACTGGTATTGCCATAAAATCTTGTAAGAAATCTGCATAAAGATTATGCATTAATTGTGCTTCTTCTAGCGCTTCTTCTTTTGTAGCATGCGCAGTATGTCCTTCTTGCCATAAAAATTCTGCAGTTCTTAAAAATAACCTTGTACGCATTTCCCAGCGCATTACATTTGCCCACTGATTAATTTTAATTGGTAAATCTCTATACGATTGTATCCATTTTCTATATGAATCCCAAATAATAGTTTCTGAGGTTGGTCTAATAATCAACTCCTCTTCTAACTTTGCTTTCTCGTCAACAATAATACTTCCGTCATCGGCAGTTTTTAACCTATAATGCGTAACTACTGCACATTCTTTTGCAAAACCCTCTACATGACTTGCCTCTTTTGTAAAATATGATTTTGGAATTAATAATGGAAAATAAGCATTTTCATGACCAGTTTCTTTAAATCTTTTATCTAATTCGGCTTGTACTTTTTCCCAAATTGCATACCCGTAAGGTTTAATAACCATCATACCTCTAACGCCTGAATTTTCGGCTAAATCAGCTTTAACAACTAACTCATTATACCATTTTGAATAATCTTCACTTCTTTTTGTTAATTTTTTACTCATTTTTTAGTTGTTTGGCACTATATTTGTAATTAAAATTATAATTAAATTTATTGAAGCAAATTTAAATTATTTTTGTAAATTTCACCTATTAAAACCATATGATTATGAAAAAATCTAAACTTCACATTAAAAATTTCAAACTTTATTATTTTTTAAGTTTGATTATTATTACCTTTTCTTCTTGTAGTTCTTACCAAAACACAAATACAGATGGTATTTATGATACTACTACTGCTAAAACAAAAGAAGTAACAAAAGAAGTCATAGAAGGTAGTTCTGATACCAAAGCCAATAAATATGAAAAATATTTTAAAAAGAAAGCAAGTACATATAACCTTTCTAAAGGTGAAGTATTTACAGATATTGACACTTATAAAACAGAAGAAGAAATAGAAATTGAAGAAGAAGAATTAGATAGAGAAGTTGACGATTTTATTTACGAAAAAAACGCATGGGAAAATAGTGGTGAAACTATTGTAAATGTACATAATTACGATGGTTTTAATAATGGTTTTAATAATGGTTTTTTTAATCCGTGGGGTTTTGGAGGTTTAGGATTTGGAGGAGGCTTCGGATTTGGAGGAGGGTTTGGCTTCGGAGGCTTCGGCGGAGGCTTCGGGTTAGGTTTTCATAATCCATGGGGATGGGGCTTTGGCGGCTTTCATAACCCATGGGGATGGGGTTTAGGACATGGCTTTCATAACCCATGGGGTGGTGGATTTTACGGAAACGGGTTTAATAATGGCTACTACGGCAATAATGATTATGCCTACGGAAGAAGAACCGCTCGTAACTCTTCAAATTTTGAAGGTAGATATGTTTCGAGAAATAAAGTTAATGCAAGAGGCAATAATTCAAGAAGATCTAATACTAATGCTAGAAGTAGCAACTCAAGAAGGTCACCTAACGCTAGGAGTAATAATTCAGTAAGAAGATCTAATACTAACGCTAGAAGTAGTAACTCAAGAAAGTCACCTAACGCTAGGAGTAATAATTCAGTAAGAAGATCTACGAGAAACGCAACAAATAGAGCAAAACCTTCTTCGCGAAATAAAAGAGCAAAATCTTCATCAAGAAACTCTTCAAGCAGAAATTATTCTCCTTCAAGATCTTCTAGAGGTTTTTCTTCAAGTAGAGGCTCATCATCTAGAGGTGGCGGTGGTAGTTCTAGAGGTGGCGGATCCAGAAGACGTTAAAATTTAACTTTGATTTTATATTCACATAGAATAACACTCAAAAAAATAATTTTGAGTGTTATATTAGAAAAACACGTTTAAAAAATGAAAAAAGCAACCCTACAATTATTCTTATTAGTAACAATTACAGTAACTTCTCAAAATTATTTTTATGAAAATACTATTATTAATTACGATGCTAGTTCCTTGTTATTTTCAAAAGAAAACATAAAAGGCACAGCACGATATATTGCAATGGGCGGAGCCTTTGGCGCGTTAGGTGGTGATTTATCTGCAACAGGTGTTAATCCTGCAGGTCTAGCAATTTTTACAAATTCAGAAGCCTCATTAACTTTTGATAAAAATAATACAGTTACAAATTCAAATTTTTATGGTACAACTAACAATTCATCTAATACTTCTTTTAATTTAGGACAAGCAGGCGCTGCATTAGTTTTTCAAAATGATTATGGTAGATGGAATAAGTTTGCAGTTGGTATAAATTTTACGGTAATAAACGATTTTGACAATAGTTATTTAACAACAGGAAAAAGCCCTCTGACAAATTTTAACGAAGACCCTTTTTTAAACTTTGACAATAACAACACCAATGATGTTTTTTATGAAAACGTAGATTCTCAAAAATTCAGCAACCATACAAGAGGCTCTAATGACAGATTAACTTTTTCAATTGCTGGTCAATATAATGATAATACTTATTTTGGCGTCTCCCTAAATTCACATTCTTTAGATTATTTTCAAGAAATTATTTTTATTGAAAATAGTAATGACGGCACTAATACTTTAGAGGCAAAATTAAATCAACAACTTTTAATTTTTGGAGACGGTATTAGTCTTAATTTTGGTGTTATTTCTAAGTCAATAAAAAATGTAAGATTAGGTTTAGCTTACCAAACACCAACTTGGTACTATTTAAATGAAGAGTTTAGGGACAACTTAAACATTAACCCTAGCAATACTACTAGAAGTTATTCAGAAAGGCAAGAGGGCTTTTTTGAATACAGAATGAAAACACCAAGTAAAATGACAGGTAGCATTGCATATATTTTTGGAAAACAAGGATTGCTCAGTGTTGATTATACATATCGTGATTTTAACAATATTAAATTAAAACCAAATGCTGAATTTAATGCTGAAAATGAAAATCTTAATAACCTTAACGGTACGTCTGAAATCAAAATTGGCGGTGAATATCGTTATAAAAGTATAAGTTTAAGAGCGGGTTACCATACTGAGGAAAACCCTATAAAGACTATTACTACAAACAATAATGGCTATTCTTTAGGTCTTGGCTTTAAACTTTCTAACACAACTAAATTAGATTTTTCTTATAACAAAACAACTTCAGAAGATAATTATCGTTTTTTAAATTTTGTAAACCCCGCAGAAAATAGGATTACAAATGACCAAGTTACAGCAACAATTACCATAGGCTTGTAGCCTTAAAATCTACAAGTATTATCTATTTACCGTAAATCCTGCTAAAACTGTTAGCCTTAATAAAAAAGACTTATCTTTTATTAAGGCTTCTTAAGGCTTCTTATCCTTTTTTTTGCTATTTTAAAATATTTTGTATATTTGGAAAATTAAATCAATACTAAACTTAAATAATTACTAGATGAAAAAAATTTTAGCAATTATTACATTATTATTATTTCTTATTTTACTTTGGTATACTAAGGAGCGTTACAATACGTGTTGTAATGATAGTAATGTAGTAATGAAACAAGAAAAACCTGACCTAAAAGTCAAAAAACACGGTCCGTTAGTTTATAAGTGGAACTCCGGAGAAGCAATTACTAATGATTTATGGGATGCCAAAAAAGTGGCTATACTTTCGAGTAGATCAACAGGTAAAACATTGCAAATTTTAGGTCCCTATTTTAAAGACGAAGGTAAAGAAATTGGTATTACTAGGGCAAAATCTGCTTTTGCAAAATTAGGAAATATCCTAAAAATTGAAAATGTAGAGTTTGGGTCTAAACTTATAAAATATTATGATGGTGCAATTACGAGTCGTTTTGAAGGTACAGAATTTAATTGGTTAACAAGAAATGAAAATATTACAGAAATTGAAGATAAAGCATTGATTTATTTTCCGACAAATTCAACTAAAAAATTAAGTAATGCAAATATTATTAATTACTTAGAAGGTGTAGCAAATTCTTTAAAAGATAATACTAAAAAAGTTGTATTATCAGGGCATACTGACAGTCAAGGTAATGCTGTAATTAATAAAAAATTAGCTTTAGACAGAGCAATATCTATTAAGAATGAATTAATTCGTTTAGGAGTTGTTGCAAATAGAATTACTACTGTTTCATTTGGTAAAGAAAAGCCAATTGCAGATAACAACACTGCTACTGGAATGCAAAAGAATAGACGAGTAGAATTAGAAATTAAATAAAATTATAAACTTTAAAAAATTAAAACTATGTTATTATTAATAGAAAACAATTGCGATGGATTTTGGGCATGGCCCTGGCCTTTATTACTTACCTTTTTATTAGGTGCTTTATTAGGTTGGTTATTAAGTAAATTATTTAGCAATAATTCTTGTGAAAATTGTGTTAGTTTACAAGCAGAATTAGATGCATGTAGAGCTAATGCAAAACTGAAAAGCACTAAAAAGACTGTTGTAGTTGCAAAAGTAGATGACTCCGTTAAAGATGATTTAACAAAGATAGAAGGAATTGGACCAAAAATAGCAGAATTACTTAATAATGATGGCATTTGGAGTTGGAAACAATTATCTGAAACTACCGCAAGTAACATACAAAGAGTTTTAGATGCTGCAGGTCCAAAATATAGAGTACACGACCCTGAAACATGGTCAAAACAAGCAGGCATGGCTAGTAGAGCTGAGTGGGAAAAACTAGAAAAATGGCAAGATGAGCATAAAGGTGGTAAAGTCTAGAACTTAATTATAAAATTTTAAAAGCGTCTAGAATTTAATTTTAGACGCTTTTTTATTATAAACCTAGTCAGTAAAATAGTTAGTAACCTATTTAATAAACTCCACTTCTGCTTGAGCTATTTTTTGGGTATCAAAAAACCCTTGTTCTTGCATCCAATTATCATTATATACTTTACTCATATATCTTGAACCATGGTCTGGAAAAATAACAACTACTTTTGAGTCCTTATTAAACTCCCCTTTTTTTGCTAATTGAAATACAGCTTGCATTGCAGCACCACTTGTATAACCCGCAAAAATACCCTCCGTTAAGGCAATTTCTCTTGCTCTATGCGCAGCGTTTTCATCATTCACTTTTTCAAATTTATCAATAATATCAAAATCTGTAGCTGTAGGTATTAAATTTTTACCTAAACCTTCTATTCTATATGGGTAAATTTCATTTAAATCTAACTCTTTAGTTTCATGAAATTTTTGTAAAACTGAACCATAAGCATCGACTCCTATTATTTTTATGTTTTTTCCGATTTTTTGAGATTGTTCTTTTAAATATTTTGCAGTTCCAGAAATTGTTCCTCCTGTACCACTTGCTGCAATTAAATGTGTAATTTCACCATTAGTTTGTTCCCAAATTTCTGGGCCTGTAGTTTCGTAATGTGCATCAATATTTAATTTATTAAAATATTGATTAATATATATTGAGTTCGCAGTTTCTGCATGTAGTTTTTTAGCAACTTGATAATAAGATCTTGGGTCATCTGCTTTTACATGTGCAGGACAAACATAGACTTTTGCACCCATGGCTTTAAGCATATCAATCTTATCTAAAGATGATTTTGAACTTACTGCCAGAACACATTCATAGCCTTTAATAATACTAACCATAGCTAAACTAAAACCTGTATTCCCAGAAGTAGTTTCTATAATAGTTGTTCCTTTTTTTAAAATTTCTTGTTTCTCTGCTTGTTCTATAATATGAAGTGCTATTCTATCTTTAGTTGAATGTCCTGGATTGTACCCTTCAAACTTTGAAAAAAATTCACCTTCAATATTTTCTGTTATCTTATTAAGCCTAATCATAGGCGTATTACCAATAAGTTCTAACACATTTTGGGTAATTCCTAATTTTTGTTTCATAAATATAGTTATATCATATACAAATTTATACTATTTTTTTTAATTAGTGCCAATTTATTTATTAACACTCTCTAAGTTTAATAAAAAAGAATAGTCAACCGCAATATCTTTTAAGGCATCAAATCTACCTGATGCTCCACCGTGCCCAACTTTCATATCAGTATGCAATAGTAATAATGTTTTGTTAGTTTTTAAATCTCTTAATTTTGCTACCCATTTGGCTGGTTCAAAATACTGTACTTGTGAGTCGTGTAAGCCTGTGGTAACTAACATGTTTGGATAATCTTTTTTTACTACATTATCATAAGGTGAATAAGAAAGCATATACTCATAGGCTTTTTTATCATTTGGGTTTCCCCACTCATCATATTCAGATGTTGTTAACGGAATGGTATCATCTAACATTGTAGTCATTATATCAACAAATGGTACTGCAGCAATTATGCCATTAAATAATTCGCCATTCATATTAATAATTGCTCCCATTAACAAACCTCCAGCCGACCCTCCTTCTGCATATAAATGTGCTGCTGCTGTATATTTTTTTTGAATTAAAAATTTAGCGCAATCTATAAAGTCGGTAAAGGTATTTTTTTTATGAAATAATTTGCCATCTTCATACCACGCTCTTCCTAAATATTGAGAACCTCTAATATGAGCCACAGCATAAACAAAACCTCTATCTAATAAACTTAAGCGCGTTGTGCTAAAACGGTCGTCTAAAGTATAGCCATAAGATCCGTAAGCATAGAGTAACAAAGGCGTATCTTCTGACAGTTTGGTGTCTTTATGGTGTACTATCGAAATGGCTACTTTTTTACCATCTCTTGCGGTTGCCCAAATTCGCTCACTTTTATAATTGGCTTTATCAAATTTACCACCTAAGACTTCTTGCTCTTTTTTTATTTCTTGAGATTTATCATTCATATTAAAGTCCATTACCGAATTAGGTGTCGTAAATGATTGATAACTATAACGTAATGTTTCTGTATCAAACTCAGGGTTTGCCTGGACTCCAACGGCATAGGTTTCTTCTGAAAATGGTATATAATAAGCTGTTTTTTTGTCCCATCTTTTAATTCGTATTTTACTTAAGCCATTTGTTCTCTCTTCTAATACTAAATAATCTTTAAATATTGAAATATCTTCTAAAAAAGTATCTTCTCTATGTGGAATTTCATCTGTCCAATTTTCTTGTGTCGTTTTATTTTCAGGAGTTTTCATTAACTTGAAATTCGTTGCCTTATCTTTATTAGTATGCACATAAAAATTATTTTTATAGTGTGCAATATTATATTCTAATCCACGAACTCGTTTTTGAAAAATTCTAAATTTTCCGTTAGGATTATTGGCTTCTAAAATTTGATATTCGCTAGTTAAAGTACTAGTAGAACCAATTATTAAATATTTTTTAGATTTTGATTTATAAATAAAAGTATAAAATGTATCGTCTTTCTCTTCATAAACTACTTTGTCTTCAGAGACATCTGTACCAACGGTATGCTTTAATATTTTAGTACTTCTTAAAGTTACTGGGTCTTTGTAAGTGTAAAAAATAGTCTTGTTATCTGAAGCCCAAGTTGCGCTACCTGTTGTATTTTTTATAATTTCTGGATAGATTTTTCCTGTTTCCAAATTTTTAATTTGGATATCATATTGTCTTCTACTAACAGTATCTACACCAAAAGTTACTAGTTTATTATTTGGGCTAACTCTAAAACTACTCAAAGCATAGTAATCGTAATTTTTTGCCATTTCATTAACGTCAAAAATAATCTCTTGTTTGCTTTTTAATTGGGGTAATGTTGGTTTTTTAGGAACAGAACTTACTAATGTACGCGAATAAATAGGGTATTGCCCACCTTTTATGTAACTGGTTATATAAAAATAATTATTTAATTTATAAGGAACTGAAGAATCATCTTCTTTAATTCTTGCTTTCATTTCTTGAAATAAATCTTCTTGAAATTGCTTGGTATGTGCAGTTACTTTATTGTAATATTCATTTTCTTGCTCTAAATATTTAATAACTTCTGGGTTTTCTTTTTCGTTTAACCAATAATAATTGTCAATACGTTCATCTCCATGAATAGACATTTTTTTTGGTTTTTTTGCTACAGTTGGAATTTTGATAGTTGTTATTTTCATTTTTTCTTTTTTACATGAAGTTGCAAAAATAAGTGAAATAATGGAGGTATATAATAAAATTTTATACATATTTTTTTTGATAAACTATGAATTGGGTTTTCTTTTATAGACAACAAAATCAGAGCCTTGTCAGTAAACAAATTTTCTCTGTTTCAATATCTTTTAAGTAATCTTTTTACAAAGATAGTAAAACTATAATAAGAAAGTTTATTTTCTTGACAATACCAAAAACAGTTGCACTAACTTACTAATCCTATTTTTGTCACCTTTTTAGAGCAAATTTAAAAATTTTCCATTAAATTTGCAGTATAGCAAAGATTAGAACCCAATTTACAAGACACAATATTTTACAATAGAAATCTTAATTAGTTTAAAATTAAAAGCATGAAAAACATTTTTTATATATTTTTATTTTTTACTTTATTTAGCATTAGAACAGATTTGTTTGCGCAAAATGAGAAATTTCCTATTTTAAAATTTGAGCAAGAAACTATTAATTACGGTAAAATAGACTCTAACTCAAGCGGTAAAAAAACGTTTAAATTTAAAAATATAGGTAACGCCCCGCTAATAATATATAAAGTTAAAGGCAGTTGTGGCTGTGTGGTTTTGGATTTTCCTAAAAAACCAATCTTACCTAATGAAACTGGAGAAATTAATATTGTATATAATGTTTTAAAAAAAGGCAGAATTTCTAGAACCGTTACTGTTACTTCTAATATTAAAGAAAAAATTAAAGTTTTAAAAATTAAAGGACGTGTTATGAAAAGCCTTTAGTTTAAAATCAAAAAAAAATATGCTACAAGTAAAAAACAGTAAAAGGTAATCAATGAAAGTTTTACTAATTGATCATAACGACTCTTTTACTTATAATATTATTGAATTACTTCGTAGTTTTAAGAAATTTGACTTTAAAGTTATTAATTATTCAGAATTAAACAGTAAAAAAATAGAAAATTTTGATAAACTCATTATCTCACCAGGACCTTCACTTCCAAAAAATTATATTGCTACCAAAAAAATTATTCGTACTTTTTATAAAACAAAACCTATATTAGGAATTTGTTTAGGTCATCAAGCCATTTCACAAGTTTTTAATGCTAGTTTAGAGAATCTATCTCAAGTAAGACACGGTATGAAGCAAGAAATAATTATCAGTAACCACCATACTTTATTTAAAAATATTAATCGTACTATTACTGTTGGTTTATATCATTCTTGGATAGTAAGTAAAATAAATTTTCCAAAGAAATTAGAGATAACATCTTTGAGTGATGATGGTATTATTATGAGTTTAAAACATAAAAAATATCCTGTTTTTGGTATTCAATTTCATCCAGAATCTTTTCTTACTATAGATGGAAAGACAATCTTAAAAAATTTTCTTGAATTATAATGAATACTAAATCTTTTAAAACTAAAGTGAATGATTATACTAAAAGAGGAATTCCGTTTTTGTTTTTAATTGATTTTGAAATGCAAAAGCCTTTTGTTTGTAAATTAGATGAATTAAATGCTGAAAATATTTTTTATCAAATTAATGGTAAAGGAAACCTCGTTGACAAACAAAATATTAATCCTTTAGCATTAAATATTAGTCAGATTTCAAAAGAAAAATATAATAAATCATTTTTAAAAATTAAAAAAAGTATCCATCAAGGCGATACTTATTTATTAAATTTAACTTTTAAAAATGATATAGAAATTAAATCTGAATCAAAATATACCTTAAAGGAAATTTTACAAATAGCAAAAGCAAATTACAAGTTGTATTTTAAAGATACATTTATTTCTTTTTCTCCTGAAAGTTTTATAAAAATAAAAGAGGGCAAAATTTACACCTACCCTATGAAAGGCACAATTGATGCAAGTATTAAAAATGCAGAAACTATTATTTTAAACGATGTAAAAGAAACACAAGAACACAATACTATCGTAGATTTATTAAGAAATGATTTAGCTTTAGTTGCAACTAAAATAAAAGTGAACAAATTTAGATATATTGATAAAATTAAAACTCAAAAAGGAGAAATTTTACAAGTAAGTTCTGAAATTGAAGGCTATCTTTCTAAGGATTGGAAAGAAAATTTTGGTAATATTTTGCTAAAATTATTACCTGCGGGCTCAATTAGTGGTGCTCCAAAAACTAAAACTATAGAAATTATTAAAAATACAGAAAACTCTAAACGAGGATATTATACTGGCGTTTTTGGTGTTTTTGACGGTTTAACTGTTGATTCTGCAGTACTTATTCGATATATTGAAAAAAATAAAACCAAATTAATTTATCGCTCTGGTGGAGGCATCACCTATTTAAGTAATGTAGAAGATGAATATAAAGAATTACTTCAAAAAATTTATATCCCGAAATAAATTTCATAGTTTAAATTTATTTTTATTTCGCTTATTATCAACATATGTTAAATTGTTTAACTTTAAAATTATTTTTTTTGGCACGTTGTTTGTATTTCAGTTAGCAGTTATTAAGTTTAACTAAAACACTTTACCATGAAAAAATTAATATTCCTCTTAGCAACAATTTTATTTACCGTTGGTCAAATAGAAGCAACCGAAACAAAAACTACTAATTATTTATATACTTCATATGTAAAAGGTGAATCTTTTAACTTTATTCAAGGTAATGTTCACTTTCAAGTTTATCAAAATGGAGAATTTGATTTTTTTATCGAACCAGATAACTTTATAGCAGGTGATTTTCATTTAAATGGAGTTAGTATTACCTATAATTCTGGTTATAATTATGATGCTTATATTCAATATGATGATTGAGTGCTGATTTTAAATGGGAACCAAAACTTGATGAATTTCATTATTGGCGGAATGATTTATTATGGCCAATTAACCAATACGACAAAATTGAAAATGCGTCCAACAGGAGATCTTTAAAAAAAATTGGAAAAATCGAATATTAAAAAAGAGAAAACCACTTATTCAGACGGAACGAAAGATATAGTTTTCTTTGTTCCTGTAGGAAAAGTTTGGATTGGAGAAAAATAAAAACCTATTTTGGAAAAATATCCAATTTTCCCAATTTGGTTTTGTACTTATAAGACTTAAACACAACTAAGCATGGATAAAAGAAATAAACAAATAGAAATTGATAGAACTCTAATTAAGAGTTCTAAATAAATTATTGTTAATTCACGAACAAGTATTGTTCAAAAAGATTTATGCTGGACTTGATAGCGAAACATATAATATTGAAATTGAGCAAAATGGAGAAACTCAAACTTTATTTGTAAATGACAGAAAAAGGAATAATAATTTTATTGAATACTAATTTATGAACTAAAGCAACCAAAATAGGAATTGTTAAAAATTCCTCATATTTCAAAATTTTACAGAAATTATCACTATCTTTGAAAAAGGTACAAAATAAATGGGTTTTTAGACGAACTGACGTCTACACCATTAAAGAAGAAAATACTATGAAAAAAAGAAAATATATTATTTTAATTATTACTGTATTTACAATGCAGTTTTCATCATGTGACTTTAAAATAAAAGACGAAAACGGAAAGACAACCAAATTTTCTATGGAGGAAGATAATCTACTTTCAGATGACAATCTTAATAAATTATTAAAAGACTACACTGATGCATTAGACGCTATAGGGATAGAAGGTATAGAAGATGGTCAAATGACTGAAGAACAAAAACAAAAAATTATTAAAGGCTCAATTAAAACTAGAGGTATAGCAACGCAAATAACAAAGTATATTGAAAATTACAGTGCTAATTTAAAAAAAACACCGAAAGATTGTTTTGAGGGAATTAAAAAATTAAAAAGTATAGATACTAAACTAGATACTGTTATTGAAATTTTCTCAACTTATAATATACAGAAGCCCACAACGGAAGACCCTTTAAAATTACTAGGAGTTTCTGTGAATTTCGCTAACTATATAATGCATGTATATAATGCTAGGATGGGTTGTTCTTTCTCTACCACAATTCAATAAAATGCATAAAAATTAACCCTTAAAAACTAAAACCTTGAAACACACATTTAAGTTACTTGTAAGCCTATTAATCTTTAATTTCTTTTTCTCAAGTCATACTGTTGAAGCTCAAATTTTGAGGAAATTAAAGAGAAAAATTGAAAACAAAATTGAAGACAGAATTGAAAGAAAAGCAGACAAAGAAATAGACGATGTTTTAAATAAAAAAAAGAAAGATTCTAAAGAAGTACGAAAAAAAGAAGAAAACACAAACGGCGATACAAAAAAAAAGGACTCAGATGCTAAAAATGAGATAAATTCCGAAGAAAAATCACTTGAAGTTTGGAGAAATTACAAATTTATTCCTGGAGAAAAAGTTATTTTTTATGATGATTTAAAGTCAGAGGAAGTAGGAGAATTTCCTTCTCGCTGGGGTCTTATTAAAGGAGGTGCAGAAATAGCAACTTTTAACGGAGAAAAGGTTATTCTTGGTATATCTACAAGATCTACTCCTAGTAGAATTATGCCGCTTTTTAAAAACGTTGACTATCTATCTGATGAGTTTACTATTGAATATGACATATATATTGATGAATTTACTAAAGAAAAATTTAATAATTGGGGGCATTATGATGTTTATTTAAATTCTAAAAATCTAAAAATAACGAATACTAGTCGTCATAATGATATAGATTTTAACCTTAGATATGGAGAAATCACAGGATTTGCATCTAGTCGAGATTTTTCAATTGAAACTTTTAAATTTGAATCAAACTTATGGTATCATGTTGCAATGTCTTACTATAAAGGAAAATTTAAACTCTATATAAACGAAAAACGAATTGCAAACCTACCAAATTTTTCTATTCGCCCTGATATTTTTATAATTGAAATGTCAAGTTATTCTTCATTAGGAGATAAACTTAGAATGGCCATAAAAAACATTCGTATTGCACATGGTGGCGGACAAATGTACAAACGCATTATGGCAGATGGTAAATATGTAACAAATGGAATTTTATTTGACTCAGGAAAAGCAACAATAAAACCTCAATCTATGGGAGTTATTAATAAAATAGCATCTTTAATGGATGAAAACCCTGAATGGAAATTTCAAATTATTGGACATACAGATAATGAAGGAAGTAGTGAAAAAAACCTCTTACTATCTCAAGAACGTTCAAAATCTGTTCAAAATACATTAATTACTTTAGGTGTTAAAGCAGAACGATTAAGCACTTTAGGAAAAGGAGAAACAGAACCATTAAATACAAACAGCTCTCCCGAAGAAAAATCAAATAATAGACGTGTTGAGTTTATTAAACTATAAAAATAGTTTTTAGTTATTTTATAATAGAGAGAAATAGAAAACGGCAGAACACAAATATACAATTTTGTGCTAAATTCAAAGTCAATATCTTTAAACAAAGTTTAGATACTAAACCAAAAAGTAGATGCCTTGATTTGGAACATATCTTGTATTTTTTATTTATGATTTGCTTATGGTCATTATTTTTTTCTTTTATTCGTTTTTAACGGTTAGTATACATTTATTTTTCAAATCAAAGTGGTAATAATTTTTGTATTAAAAGATAAGCGCTTTAAACTATGTATTCTATATTTTTAAAAAATTAATTAAATTAACAGATATAAATCTAAAGGTTTACATAAAACGCTGGCAATAATTAAAAATGACTCAAATTAAAACATACCAACAAGTAAATAGACAAGATACTTCCTTAACTTTTGAAATATCTAAAATGGAGGCTTCTTATACTAAACTGATTGGGGTTTATCTTATAAACGAGGATATTATACTGTCGTTTTTGGTGTTTTTGACGGTTTAACTGTTGATTCCGCAGTACTTATTCGATATATTGAAAAAAATAAAACCAAATTAATTTATCACTCTGGTGGAGGCATCACCTATTTAAGTAATGTAGAAGATGAATATAAAGAATTACTTCAAAAAATTTATATCCCGAAATAAATTTCATAGTTTAAATTTATTTTTATTTCGCTTATTATCAATATGTTAAATTGTTTAACTTTAAAATTAT
This sequence comes from Flavobacteriaceae bacterium, assembly GCA_021648755.1. GTDB lineage: Bacteria > Bacteroidota > Bacteroidia > Flavobacteriales > Flavobacteriaceae > S010-17. Next base: position 75,726 of record JAKISG010000002.1, read on the forward strand.
TTTTTTTGGCACGTTGTTTGTATTTCAGTTAGCAGTTATTAAGTTTAACTAAAACACTTTACCATGAAAAAATTAATATTCCTCTTAGCAACAATTTTATTTACCGTTGGTCAAATAGAAGCAACCGAAACAAAAACTACTAATTATTTATATACTTCATATGTAAAAGGTGAATCTTTTAACTTTATTCAAGGTAATGTTCACTTTCAAGTTTATCAAAATGGAGAATTTGATTTTTTTATCGAACCAGATAACTTTATAGCGGCTGATTTTCATTTATCTGGAGTTAGTATTACCTATAATTCTGGTTATAATTATGATGCTCATATTCAATATGATGATTATGGAGCAATCATTCAAATAGAAAACACACCTGTTTTTTACGATCATTATGGTAGAATAAGTAGTATTGGCGACACACATATGCGTTATAATAACAGACGATTAATTCAATTTGGAAGAATGCATGTTCATTACAATCATTACGGACATTTTGATTATTACACAGGTTATATCAACCATTATAATAGACATCATTATCATCACCGATACTTTAGCATTTTTGCAAGACCTTTATTTAATAGTCGTATTATAAGCTATAATCCATACAGAAGACACTATGCTCCTATTAGATATAGATATAATAGCAACAACTTTAGAAGAGGTGTTAATTCAAGAAGAAATAATATAGCAAGATCTGTTTCAAGAAAAAGTGTGCCACAAAGGGTACAGTCTAGAAACACTGCACGAAAAATTTCAAAAGATAACAGGACTGCTATAACTAACAGAAGTCAAACTAAGGAAAGAGTTAATAGACAAAGTAGAAAAGTGCAAACACCTACTAGAACTACAAGGGTAAATACTCAAAACAGAAAAGTAAAGACTAGAAACAACAATGTAACTCGCACAAATAAAAAGGCGACTAAAAAGGCAGTACAAAGCAAACGTATTGCAAAGAACAGAAAAAAAACACCTACAAGAAGAGTGGCTAAAAGTTCTAAAGTTAGAAATAAAATGAAATCTTCAAAAAGAATTTCTCAAAATAAGAGTTCTCAAAAAAGACAAGTTTCTTCAAACAGAAAAAGATCTTAAATTATAATGCCTCATAAAAATAGAGAGTTTGGTTAGTTGAAAAGTTCTTAACTGTAATGGTTAGGAACTTTTCCAATTATAATGGTTCAGATACCATAAACAACATAACGCTAGAAAATGGTAATAAAAAAATACCATTTATTTACAGATAATTATAAAATCTTTTCTATTTTTATAGTTTTTATAAATTGTTTTGCAACTATATAGACTAAAGACTTATGGAACATAACTCAACATTCCCAATAAAGCAAGGTGAACTAGACGATTTAAGAGACGAGGCCTCATCTTATTTAAAATCTGTACTTTGGGAACAAGGGTTAAGAGCAAAAAATAAAGATTCGGCAGGTTCAACAAAGAACGCTCAAGATAATATACTTTTATACTTATCAAAAGCAAACTCTGGAGTAACAGTTTCGCAAACTTCGGTTTCTAAAACAATTTTAAAACTAAAAAAGCAATTACTGCCAAACTCTTTGGCAATACCATTAAAATTAAATCGAACTTTATTAGCCTTTCAAGAAGCAATTGCTATTGGTATATGGTTAAAAGACTCTTACTATGACTCTTCTGGGTTGTCTACTTTAAACGAACGTAAATCTGCTTTAGATACTTCTCAAAAAAGAGAGTATGAATCTAAAATGCAAACAGCAACTGCTTTTCTTATTTTTGGTATTGCATATTCCGTTTTATACGAAATAAAAGAGGAATCGTCAGACGATTTATCTGTAATGAAAAATAAATTTGCTGGCATACCAGAATTATCATTAATCTCTCCTTTAAAAGGAATTTCATGCTTATTATTTTATTATGATAAATATCTAAATCACCCAGATGTCATTAAAACTGAAAAAGATATTATTGATTTTACAACGGTTTATTTTGAAGCAATTATTGATGAAATTAAGCAACGAAAAGGTGCATTAGATTATACTGAAACTTTAGAAGATAGAACTTACAAAAAAGAAAAATCAGACTTTGTAATTTCTGGCTGGGATACTGTTTTTAGCGACCCTATAAAAAGTATAGAATTTAATAAAATACAATTTGAACAAATCGTAGGTAATCGTGATGCAAAGCATTTTGCAAAAAGACTTATTGAAAGAATGTTGGCTTATGACTTTGAAACAAAGAAAAATCCGTTTCAAGAATTAGGTGGGTTTATGCCTGTTTTTATGGGTTATGGAATTCCTGGAACTGGTAAAAGTATGCTTATTGCAGCTATTGCAACCAAACTAAAAGAATATAGTGATGCTTTAGATATTCCCTTTCTATTTCACCCAATGCCTGACACTTTAATTTCTACTTTTCAAGGAGGCTCTGCCGAAAAAATGGTACAATGGATGAAACCATTACAAGACCCAACAAAACTTATCTTTGCTCCTATTGACGATGCCGAAAATAATTTACAAGAACGAACTACACAAGGTGTTTCTGCGGGAGTTAAAGAAGTTATCGGTGTGTTTTTACGCTATACCGAAGGTGCATATGCCGTAAACTATGGTAACTCTTCAGTAGGGTTATTTACTAATTTACCAGAAATGCTAGACAAAGCCGTTATTTCAAGAATACAAGGTCGTTTTAAAATTGATGGTGCAAGAACAATCCCCGATTTTTTAGATCAAGATTATATTTGGTGGAACAAACTAGATAAAATATTGCCTGATTTTGTAAATATGAAAAACCCTGATTATAAATGGCTGAGCGAACAAACTTTAGTGAAAAATCTAGGTGAAATTTTAAAACATACCGAAAAACCAACAGAACAACGGGTTTTAGAAATTTATGAAAATATCGAAAAGAAATTTAAAAATACGGAACATAATTTTTATGCCGAGTTGTATAAAAGTATTCAAAAAACGTTTCCATTCTTTTCATCAAGAGACATTCGTAACATTCAAAAAGCAGTTTCTATGCGTTTAACCGATTTTGACTTACCAACAGATTGGCTAGATAGGCCAGGAATTTTTCTAAAAAAAGATTATAAAACCAAATATATAATGTTACAAGATGTTATGAAACAGAATATGAAAGGGCTCAATTTTTCAGACATTAGAAGACAAGAAGTTGTACGCTACCTAGACAATATGGCTATTATTGCTGATGTTGACTTTAAACGAAAAGTAGAAAACAGATTAAAAGAATTAAATATTAGAGTTGCCGCTGAAAATAAATTTAAGAAAAATAAGGGAAGTTAAAAGTAAAAAATTCAACATTTAATGCAAAAACTAATACAAGCAAATTTATACCAACCAAACCCAATAGAGATATCAGGGTTTCTTGTTGAACGTTATAATAAATGTCTTGAATTATTAGGTTTAATGCCAACTAAACTCAAAAAATTTACTATTGATGCTAAAGGTTGGAGTCCTGAAATTGCAAAAGAGAAAAAAAAAACACACTATTTAAATAATGGTGATGCAAACCCACATGCAATAATCATTTCACCTCTACAAAAAGGAAAAGTAGTTTACGAACCTTTTCATAGTTTTGATACTAATATTATGCAACTTATCTTTGATCGTTATGAGGCCGAAATTAAAGATATTACCAAAGAATCTGCTTTATGTGTAGATTTTAATCAACAAATAGATGTTTTTTACGAAACTTTTGACTTATTAAAATATGACAAGATTACGATTCATTTTCATTTAATAGATCATTTAGAAAAAATTAAAAATGAACAATTACAATGGGTTAAAGAGTTTAACAGTGCCAATAATTTTGTAAATGAAAAACTACATCAAAAAATATTAACTTCCGTAAAAAAATATGGTGATTTAAGGCATCGAAATTTAGACTTAAAACCTTTAAAATATCAAACCAGTTCATTTTATACTAAAGCCTTTGGAGGCATTTTTATTTTTAAAGATTTCGCAAACCCAATTATGGTTTTTGAATCTAATGAATGGCGAGATAAAGCCATAAAAAACACCACCCGTGAAGTTATTATATTTCATATAGAAGAAAGTCAATTACTTAAAACTTTAGAAGATTATGTTGCTATACATCTTGATTTAGATAAAATTGTTACTACAGAACGTTATCAAAGAATTAAAAATCATGTCTTTGCACAAATGTTTAGTAAAACAGACCATCTAATGGCAGATATTTTAAATAATAAATTACTATTTAAAAATTATTTAAACAAATTAGATATTCAGGGGAGAAAACGCTTAATGAGTGTAGAACGATACCTTGAAAGTGTAACAATAAATAAAAATACGAATCTAAATAATTATATTACAAGAGACTTTTTAGAAGCGATGTATCAACCTCACTCCTCCTTATTAGATGAAAATTATTATTTAGTTTGGAAATTATTGACCAAAATAGCTCCTAAAGACCCACTTAATATGTATAAATATGACAAAAATACATTTTATGAAAATTTTGTAACTTGGAGTGATTCTTATAAAGATTGGGTTGTGGCGCATATAATAGAAAACTCTAATTAAGTGCTTTTAATAATTTTAGATTTAAATAGTTAAAATTAATTTAAATTTATGAGCCTGCGAGCTAAAATTAGAATAAAACTAAACTAAAAGTTATGATAACATTTGAAATAATATTATTTATAGTAGCAATATTACTTGGAATTCTCTTGTACTGGCGAGAATCAAAAAATAATTATCTATTTAGACTAATTAATAGAATTACACATTCTAAAGAACAACAATTAAAAAAAGAAAATAAAAAAGGATTCTTTTTTAGGCAACCCTTTTTAATACGATTTGTCTATTTAGTAATTTTAATTTTAATGGGATATTTAATTTCATTACTAATCATTCCATTTAATTTTGTAACTATTCAATACTTAATAACTATGATAATAGGCACAGTATTGGGTACTTATTTTGCTTCATTAATAATATTTGCAACCGATAAAGTAGAAGACGGTCAAGATATCATTGAAGAGGCTCTAAAAAAAAGCAAAAAATTACTTAAAGAATTAACTGATGAAGATGAGTCTAAAAAGATAATACAAGAAATGGAGAAACCAAAAGAAGAAGAAACTACTAAAAAAAGTGCTAGAGATCGCCTTAAAGATAAAGGTTTTATACAATGAAATATCTTTTTTAAAATATTTTACTTTATGAATTTCAACTTCTACAAAAATCAATGCATAATTTTAAATAACAGCTCTTTTAAAATATCTTTTTGAGAAAATCCACTAGCACCAACACCTTTACTTTTCATATCTGCTTGGTGTAGTAAAGATATAATTTGTGATACTTTTCGCATTGGATAATTTCGAGCAGCATCAAAATATTCTTTCACAAAATAAGGGCTTACACCTAATTTTCTAGCAACATTATTTTGAGATTTGTCTTTTAACCCGTGTAGCAATAAAAGATTGGTAAACAAAATATTAAGTAATGTTATTGTTAAAACTATAGGATTTGCCTTAGGGTTTTCGCCAAAATAAGTAATAATTTGGTTTGCTTTTACGAGTTGTCTATTACTAATTGCCTTTCGCAATTCAAAATTGTTAAAATCTTTACTAATACCAATATTCTCTTCGATATCTTTAGGTGTAATTAAATGTTCTTTTGGTAAAATAATAGTTAATTTATCTAACTCATTGGCAATTTTACTTAAACCATTTCCTAAAAAATCAACGAGCATTACCGCTGCTTTTGGTTCAATTTTATATTTTTTACCAATGAGTACTTTTTTAATCCAATCTACTACTTGATTTTCGTATAATTTTTTAGATTCAAATAACACTCCATTTTTTTTTATTGCTTTAGATAATTTTCTTCGTGCATCTAATTTTTTGTACTTATAGCAAATAACCAAAACAGTTGTTGGTTGTACATTTTCGACATAACTGACTAAATTCTCAATAGTTCTTGACAAATCTTGTGCTTCCTTAATAATAATTACTTGGCGTTCTGCCATCATTGGGAAGCGTTTAGCCTTAGAAATAATATCATTTATAGAAATGTCTCGACCATAAAGAATCATCTGATTAAAACCACGCTCCTCTTCAGAGAGAATATTTTTTTCAATAAATTCTGAAATTTTATCAATATAATACGGTTCTTCACCCATTAAAAAATAAATAGGTTTTATATTACCCTGTTTTATGTCGGCTACTATAGTGTTTATCATTTGATTTTAGGTCAAGAATAATAGGTAAAACGTCTTACTTTAGAAATATATTTTGCCAATCTAATAACTTGATGCGAATAGCCATATTCATTATCGTACCAAACATAAATTACGATATTTTTACCATCTTTAGTTGCAATAGTTGCTTTACTGTCAAAGATAGATGGTGCCGTTGTACCAACAATATCACTAGAGACTAATTCGTGATTCATAGAATATTTAATTTGTGCTACCAAATCACCTTCTAAAGCATATTTTTTTAAGATTGAATTTATGGCATCTGCACTTGCCGGGTTTACTAAACGTAAATTTAAAATTGCCAAAGAACCATTTGGCACAGGTACCCGAATTGCATTAGAAGTCAATTTACCCTCTAAAGCAGGTAGTACTTTTGATACTGCATTACCCGCACCAGTTTCTGTAATTACCATGTTTAATGCTGCTGCTCTTCCTCTACGGTATTTTTTATGCATATTATCAACTAAATTTTGATCGTTTGTATATGCGTGTATGGTCTCTAGATGTCCGTTTTCGATACCAAAACTATCTTCAATAACAGATAAAACTGGAGCAATTGCATTGGTTGTGCATGATGCTGCAGAAAATATTTTTATTTGGTCAGGGCTATATTCTTTATGATTTACACCATACACAATATTTGGTATTCCTTTTCCTGGAGCAGTTAACAAAACATTGGTCACACCGTTAGAGTTTAGATGTCTGCTCAATGCTTCTTTATCTCTAAAAGCACCTGTATTATCTAAAATTAATGCGTTTTGAATACCGTATTTTGTATAATCTATTTCTTCGGGCTGATTTGCAGAAATCATATAAACGGTAGTACCATTAATAATTAATGCTTTTTTTTCGAAATTAGTTTGCACAGTTCCTAAAAAATTGCCGTGAACGGAATCGTTTCTTAATAAAGCAGCGCGTTTTTCTAAGACTATAGGTGTTATCTCACCACGAGTTACAATTGCACGTAAACGCATTTGTTTACCCGTTCCTGCTTTTGTCATTAATTCTCGTGCTAATAGACGTCCTATTCTTCCAAAACCATACAAAACAACATCTTTTGGTTCAATTTTTTGTGAATTATTTGCCTTTTTTAATTTGTTTTTTACAAAATCTAATGTGTTTGCAAAATTTATTTCATCTAAATGGTACTCATAAGCCAGTTTGCCAATATCAATTTTAGATGGTGGTAAATCTGTTTTTAAGAGAGATCTTGAAATTTCTAAAACATCAAAAATAGAAATTGGTTTTTGCACAAACGCAACAGCATATTCTATTAAATTTAAAATTTCGCTTACATTTCTATCTATTAATTGATTTCTGAATAGTACTAATTCAATTGATTTATCGTACCATAAATCTGAAATGTTTTTAATAAATTCAACAGTAGCACGTCTTCTGTCAACTTGAAAAGAAAGTTCTTTTTGGTAATTAGTATCTAAGGCCATTTTTATTTTTTTTAGGCGTAAATTATTTTTTTTTAACAATACAAATTTAAAGTAAATTTAAAAAAAGGCATAAAAAAAAGACGATTTTTATAACCGTCTTTTTAACAATATTTCGATATTAAATTATTTAGAATAATTCTCTTCCAGAAAAATGAAAAGCACTTTCGATAGCTACATTTTCATCACTATCAGAACCATGCACAGCGTTTTCACCAATTGATGTAGCGTACAGTTTACGAATAGTTCCTGCTGCAGCATCTTCAGGGTTCGTAGCACCAATTAATACTCTAAAATCTTCAACTGCATTATTTTTTTCTAATATTGCAACTACAATTGGTCCACGAGTCATGTATGTAACTAATTCACCAAAAAATGGTTTTTGGTTATGTACAGCATAAAAAGTTTCTGCATCTCTTTTGGTCATGTGGGTCATTTTCATAGCAACAATTCTAAAACCGGCAGCGTTAATTTTTTCTAAAATAGCACCTGTATTTCCTTTTTCTAAAGCATCTGGCTTTAACATGGTAAATGTTCTGTTTGTAATCATTTTTATTTTCTTAAAATTGAAATGCAAATATATTATTTAAAATAACAAATTTCAAAAAACAAATGACAAAAAATAATTATTTTACTGCTTTAGGTACAAGCATAGAAACATCACCTTGATGTCTTAAAATATCTCTAACAATACTAGAACTTATATATGATGTATTTGCGCTAGTTAATAAGAAAACAGTTTCTATTTTAGATAATTTACGGTTAGTATGTGCAATTGCTTTTTCAAATTCAAAATCTGCAGGATTTCGCAGGCCTCTTAAAATAAAATCTATTTTATTTTTTTTACAAAAATCTATGGTTAAGCCTTGGTAAGAAGTTACCTTTATTTTTTTAGTACCAGCATAGGTTTTTTTTATAAAAGAAATTCTTTGTGCTAAACTAAACATGTATTTTTTCGAAGAATTTGTTCCGATGGCAATAATAATTTCGTTAAATAACGGCAATGCTCTATTGATAATATCAACATGCCCTAAAGTAATTGGGTCAAATGATCCTGGGAAAACTGCTCTTTTCATTTTTTGTAAAAATTTATTGCAAGATAAGAAATAAATCTAAAAAAAATAGGCTTTACTTTTAAAAGTAAAGCCCAAATTAAAATAAGTCTATAAGCCGGATTCTGTATTCTTCTGCTTATGGCAAAAGAACCCTTATCATTTATCTAAGTTAACTATTGCTAATTAACTTAAGCTGTTTACCCCTTGAAGATTTGAGCGTGTACTCTTTAATTCACAAAGTGAAAACTCCAATATACGTAACATTGCACCTTGTAGAGTTTACCTGGTTTCACTACAGCATTATCTGTACTTGCTTTCTGTTGCACTTGTCCTCTCCGACAATTGACGGATGACGGCTGTTAGCCGCTACAATTCACTATGGTGTCCGGACTTTCCTACCTCAAATAAATTGAGATCGATAAGGCGACTCCTATTGGGTGCAAAGATATTATTATTTGTTGATTTATAACCTGTAATGGTAAAAGTATCTATTTAATCAGAAAAAATATAAAAATAAATTTAAGAGTTTGTAGTAACTTGCAGATTTTAAGGAACCTTAGTAAAAATATCGAATTAATTTTTAATTATTTAGATGCCATTTCATGCGCTGTTGTCTAAGTAAGCGTTGAATCAAAAAATATTAAAACCGAAACTAATTAAAACTTGACTTTAGGGCTTTATATTATGTTTTTTATATTTCTACTGTAACAATTTTTAAACTATTTATACTAATACACTAACTAACCAAAAAAATTGGATAAACTATTAAAGACAAAGTTTATAAAAGACTTGTTACAAAACCAAGGTATCATTCATAAAATATGTAGAGCATACACTACAGATGAAGATGCACATAAAGATTTATTTCAAGAAATATCTATACAGTTATTTAAGGCTTATCCAAAGTTTAGAGGCGATTCAAAGTTTAGCACTTGGATGTATCGTGTTGCTTTAAATACGGCTATTTCATTATACAGAAAATCAAAACGAAGAGTACAAACAGGCCCTATTTTTGATAATTTAAAAGAGTTAGAATATAAGGAATATAATGCCGTAAAAGACCAACAATTAGCATTGTTATATAAGGCTATACGAAGATTGAATGATATTGAAAAAGCACTGTGCTTAATGTATTTAGATGACAAGCCTTATACTGAAATTGCATTAACTCTTGGTATTAGCGAAGTAAATGCAAGAGTAAAAATGAATAGAGCAAAAACAAAGTTAAAAAAAATATTAAATCCTTAACATTATGTTAGACAATTTAAAGGGTGTTTGGAAAAATCAGAAAGAAAGCGCAATTCAGTTTTCAGAAATAGACATTTATAAAATGATTCATAAAAAATCTACCTCATTAGTAAAGTGGATCTTTTATATAAGTATTATTGAGTTTGTATTATTTATGCTGCCTAATTTTTTAATAGATAACCCAGAAATAGAAAAATTACATTTATTGAGTTTTATGAATATTTCAATAGCAGTCAGTCTTGTTATTGGGTTAATTTTTATGTATTTATTTTATAAAAATTATAAGCGTATTTGTGTAAGTGACTCTGCTAAAAAGTTAATGGCTGATATTTTAAAAACGAAAAAAACAGTAAATTACTATATTATTATTCAAATAATTATAGTTTCCGTTTTAGTAACTATAATTTCATATAGAGTTATTATTACTTTAGAAGAAACCAAAGGTTTAGAGTTAACTTCCAAATTTGGAATTTGGTTATTAATAATTTTTATGACACTATTTATAATAGCAATTTTTTGGTTTTTTTACAAATTTCTTTACGGTATTTTACTAAATAAATTAAAAGATAATTATAAAGAACTGCAAAAAAATGACTAATTTCGATAGTCATTAGGTTCTATTGTTTGTGGTAATTATTTTAAAATATACCACAAACAATAGCCAAAAATTTTAGTGAATGAATTAGGTTTTTTCTAAAAAAAAATCAATTAAAAATATAACGTTCCTTTTCTCCTTGTAAATTAATCATTTCTATTCTTATGGCTTCATTAACTAATTTAGTTGAAATAATTCTTTTAATATCATCGCTTGTTTTTACTATAGCGTTATTAACCTTTGTAATAATAAATCCTTTTTGGACACCATACCTCAATAGTTCTCTATTTTCGATTTCGACAATACGGACTCCATTTTTTAAGTTATTTAATTTTAATTCCTTGGAAGTCATATTTTCTAATGAAAATCCTAAATTTATTTTGGCAAATTCTTCTTCTTTTGTTAAAGTAACATGAATTATTTTTAAAGAGTTATTTCTCATTATTTCAACTAGCACAACGTTTCCTGGTTGTTTAGATCTTAAATAACCATCTAAGTCTGAAAAATTCTTAACCTTTACCTCGTCCAATTTAGTTATAATATCATTTGCTTTTATTCCTGCGATCATTGCTCCAGAATTTTCAATAACTTCACTAACAAAAAAGCCTTCTGCTATTTTTAAATTTAATTTTTCTGAATTTGTTCCGTTTAATTCACCACCACGCACCCCTAAAACGGCACGTTGTACATTACCAAATTCTAATAAATCTTCAATTATTTTTTTAGCAATGTTAGAAGGTACGGCAAAAGAATAACCGACATAGGATCCTGTTATTGATGATATTGCAGTATTTATACCTATTAATTGACCTTGTGTATTTACTAAAGCTCCTCCACTATTACCAGGGTTCACGGCAGCATCGGTCTGAATAAAAGATTCATGAGCCTTATTTCCCTCAATATCTCTTGCTTTAGCACTTACAATACCAGCAGTAACTGTTGAAGTTAAATTAAAAGGGTTACCAACTGCTAAAACCCATTCGCCAACTTGAAGGTGGTCTGAATTTCCAAAAACTAAATAAGGCAGATTATTTGCTTCAATTTTAACTAAAGCAATATCACTTTTAGAATCTGTACCAATAATTTCTGCACGATACGTTTTTTTATTATTTAAAGTAATTTCTAGTTCAGTTGCATTTTTTATAACATGGTTGTTTGTTATGATATAACCATCTTCAGAAATTATTACTCCTGAACCAGTACCTACTTGATGTTGTAATTTTGAACCATAACCTCTACCATAAATCATTTCAGCAAAAGGGTCTCTAACAGTTTGCGTAGATGTATTTTTAACATGGACAACTGCATCAACGGTTTCTTTAGCTGATTTTGTAAAATCTATAGAGCCTTCTGGAGTAAAATTTGTCAACCCATTATTTGCTTTTACCAAACTAAATTTACCTTCTTTAATTTCTTGTAATTCATTAGTCTTTTTTTCGGAAATAAATAACAAGTAAGAGCCTAATGTTAAAGTTCCTCCTAAAATAGCAACAAATAACAGAGTTGCTAATTTTTTTATTACTTGAGTTGTCAATTTTTTCATATCTATAATTTTAGTTCATTTAATAACATTCAAATTTAAATAAATATTGTGTTTTAAATAACCTAATTAACGCTGTTTAACTATTTTTAACAATTTTTAACAAAAAAATTATTTTTAGATTATTTATGAATATAAAACTGTCAATCTACAAAATTCTATTAAATTTGCGGCAGAATTTCAAAAACATCACAATCGCTAATTTTAATTTGGTATGATTTTGGCTAAGTATTAAAAAAACATTCAAAAAATAATTAAAACAACGTATTTATGAAAACAATTAAAACAATATTATTAGTAGCAGTATCATTATTAGTGCTATTTTCTTGTAAATCTAAAAAAAAATTAGGTGAAAAACCAAAAGATAGAGGGGAAATTTTAATTCAAAATTATTGCTCAGGAGAGGAGTTTTATTCAACTAAAAAACTCTTCCGATCAAATGCAATAGGAGAAAGCACAGATCAAATGACCGCTAGAAAAAAAGCGAGAGCCAATGCTCAATCTGAGTTAGCTAAAACAATAAGTTCTACAATGAAAATTGTTGGAGATAATTTTGTAAAATCTTCGGAGTTTAACAATAAAGAAGAGGTTACGGAAACTTTTAATGAAATGGCTAGAACCATAGTTAATCAAGAACTAACAGGAGCAATTAAAATTTGTGAAAAATTTACAAAAACACCAAAGGGTACATATAAATGCTATATGGCTTTAGAATTATCGGGAGAAGGAATCGTAACTAAATATAACGAAAGATTATCTAAAAACGAACAAATAAAAGCAGATTACAACTATGAAAAGTTTAAAGAAACTTTTGAAGAAGAAATGGAAAAGTTGACTAACCCATAAATTTTTACTCATTTAAATTTAAAAAAGTCAAGTATTAAAATTTCTTATTTGCTTTGTATACTACTAAATATGAAAAATATTATTTACATCTTTATTTTTGTTTTAATTTATAGTTGCTCTTCATCGACCAAAGCAATAGATTATTCTAAGGCTCCAGAATGGGTGAGAAATCACCCTATTTCTCAAAGTCATTATTTAGGAGTGGGAGTCTCTAAAAAACAAAGAGGAATAGATTATAGAAAGCAAGCTCAAAGTAATGCTTATGAAGAAATATCATCTGAAATATCTGTTTCTATTTCTAGTAATTCAATTTTAAAGCAACAAGATAATAACGGTAAATTCAAGGAGATGTTTACTGCTTTTTCTAAAACATATACAAGAAATGAATTAAAAGGTTGTAAAAAGGTTTCTCACTGGGAAAATAAAGATGAATATTGGGCTTATTACAAGTTGAGCAAAGCAGAAGTTGAAAAACATAAACAGACAGCAATAGAAGATGCGTTAATTAGTTTAGAACAAGCTATTATTTATGATGATAAAAATGAATACACTAATGCCATATCTTCATATTCAATGGCTATTTCTGTTATCAAACCATATTTAGGACAACGGTTAAAAGCAAAGTACAAAGGGGTAACCGTATTTTTAGGTCAGTTTATAATCGATAAATTTAGAAACTTAATATCTTCAATAAATTTAGAACATAACCAATCAGAGTTAAAATTTATTAATTTTCAACTTATACCCGAAATAGAAATTTCTTTAACTAGAAATGGAAAAAAAATAAGAAATGTGCCATTAAAAGTTACCTCAAATGTATTTAAATATAAAGGTAATTTTAGGTTTGATTCAAATGGTAAAGTAACCTTGCCAAAAGTAAGAGCAAATACATTTAAGTTTAGTATAAGAACTACACTTTCTGTAGATATAGATGAAATGATAGATGAAACAGTATCTGATGATTTAGTAAAAGAATTATTAAAAAGTTATAAAACATCTTTTTTAGAATTAAAGTATATACTAGATGTAGATGATATAGGTGAGCCCGTAAAAAAAACAAAGAATAATGTAACAAAAAATAAAATTTACACTAATTCTAAGATCAATTCAGGTTTAAAAAGAACAAGAGTTTCTTTGAAAACTCAAGAAGCGAATAAAGTTATAGATGCGTCTTCTGTTTTTACAGATGATGGTTTAAATAAAAAAACAGGCAAGGCTGTATTGAAAAATAATAATAAATGTTTATTAGCCAATTCTACAGATGAGCATTTACTAATTAAAAGTATAAAAGAAGAGTCTTTTGAAGATGATAAATTAGCAGTAGCTAAAATGGGGCTAGCAAATAAAAATAAATGTTTTACAACGAGAACAATAAAAAGAATATTATTATTATTTTCTTTTGAAGAAACAAAATTAGTGTTTTTAAAATATGCCTATTCTTTTACTTCGGATAAAAATAATTATTATACTTTGACCTCATCATTAACCTTTTCAAGTTCAAAAAAAGAATTAACAACTTTTATCAATAATCATTAGGTGATATCAGGTTTTTAAAAGCTATACCTAATTACTAGATTAATTCTCTCGAAAAAAGAAAATATGACTATAATTAATTCTTTCAAACTTTAAAAATAGTATCTTGCAAAGTAAATATTTTAAAAATGAAAAAAATACTATTAATTTTAAGTTTAGTGATTGTTTCTTGTAAAACAACAAGCACCTCAACTTCTGAACCAGTGCAACCAAAAAAAACAAACCAAAATTATTGGCAACAACATGTTGATTACACGATGAACATTGATATAAATGTTGATAATTATCAATTTACGGGCACGCAAAAATTAGTCTATACCAATAATTCACCAGACGATTTAAAAGTTGTTTTTTATCATTTATATTTTAATGCTTTTCAACCAGGGTCTGAAATGGATCTAAGGTTACAAAATATTACAGACCCCGATGGTAGAATGGTAACAATAGACAAGAAAAGCAGAATTTCTTCATTAAAACCAAATGAAATTGGTTATCAAAAAATAAATACATTAAAACAAGACGGACAAGATGTTGATTTTGAAGTGTTTGGTACTATATTAAAAGTTACTTTAAATAAACCCATAAAAGCAGGCACCAGTACTACTTTTGATATGCAATTTAAAGCACAAGTACCTGTCCAAATTAGACGAAGTGGTAGAGATAATAAAGAAGGTATTGCACTCTCAATGACACAATGGTATCCTAAAATGGCAGAGTATGATTTTGAGGGCTGGCATGCTAACGCATACATAGCACGTGAATTTCATAGCGTTTGGGGTGATTTTGATGTTACAATTAATATTGACAAAAATTATATTCTTGGCGGAACAGGTTACCTACAGAATCCAAATGAAATTGGTTATGGTTATGAAGAAAAAGGAACAACGGTAAAAAGAAAAAATACTAAAAAATTAGCTTGGCATTTTAAAGCTCCAAACGTACACGATTTTACTTGGGCTGCAGATAAGGATTATATACACGATATTTTAGAAGGACCAAATAATATAAAAATGCATTTTTTATATAAAAACAGTTTAAAAAAAGAAACCAAAGAGAATTGGAAATTAATGCAACAAGATGCAGTAAAAACAATAGCGTTTTTTAATAAAACTGTTGGCGATTATCCTTATAAACAATATTCAGTTATACAGGGTGGTGATGGCGGAATGGAATACGGTATGTGTACATTAATTACTGCTAAACGCGGTTTAAAAAGTTTAAAAGGAGTTGTTCGGCATGAAATTGCACACTCTTGGTTTCAGTTTGCCTTAGCAACTAATGAATCTAAACATCCTTGGATGGATGAAGGTTTTGCATCATATATTAATACACTTGTAGATCAAGAATTAGATGTAAAGACTGAGTTCCCGTTTAGTGAAGTATATAAAACCTATCATTTTTTAGCAGCTTCTGATAAAAATGAAGTTTTAACTACCCATGGCGACCACTACAATACTAATACAGCTTACGGAATTAACTCATATTACAAAGGACAAATTTTTTTAGCACAATTAGAATACCTTATCGGAAAAGAAAATGTTTTGAAAACACTTCAAAAATTTTATGTAGATTTTAAAATGAAACATCCAACACCTAATGACATTATTAGAACGGCAGAAAAAATTTCGGGCGTACAATTAGGCTGGTATTTAAATGAATTTGTACAAACAATGCACACTATAGACTATGGAATAAAATCTGTTAGTGAAAAAAAAATTACTTTAGAGCGAATTGGCAGAATGCCAATGCCTATTGATCTAAAAGTTACCTATTTTGATGGTACCGTAGAAAATTTTTATATTCCGTTACGTATGATGCTTGGCAATAAACCTACTACTGCAACTATTATTGATGATTGGGCTTGGGCAATACCCGAATATTCATTTAAAACTTCAAAAAATATTAAAACTGTAAAAATTAATATTTCCAAATTAATGGCAGATAATAATACCAGCAATGACATTTATGAAGTAAATTAAAAATTATTTAAAAAGTAATTCTATATTTTTATTTCTATCTATCTTAGCTGTTGAAGTTCTAATAAATTTATTGACATAATAGATGTTTTTTGGCTTTTTAAATCTAGATAGTGATTTTAAATTTTCGATTTTCGATTTTAAATTTTCAATTTCTATTCCTTCAACAATCAAAACAACTTTTTCTCCCAAAACTTCATCTTTCTCTGATGCAATAAAAAATTGAATATTCATTATTTTAGATAATTGCTCCTCAACCTGTTCGGGTAAAATTTTAATACCACCAGAATTTATAATATGATCAAATCTACCTAGCCATTTAAAACTTTTTTGACCTACTAACACTACTAAGTCATTCGTAATTACTTGCTCACTTGTGATTTTTGGAGCATCAATTACTAAACAGCCTCGCTTGTCTTTACTAATTTTTATATCTAAAAGAATTTCAAAATTTGATTTTTTTAAATCACAATGGTTCAATTTTTTAATTGCAATATGTGTTACTGTTTCTGTCATACCATAAGTAGCAAAAACCTTTGTTTTTAAGGTTTGTAATTTTTCTAATACATTATTTGACACCGCTCCTCCTCCAACAATTAATTGCTTTATTTTATATAAGTCATTTAAACTTGCCAAAACTTGCATTGGTACCATAGCACAAAAATCATAATGCTCTTTTTTTTTGTCTAACGGGTTTGATTTTGGTGCAACGATATCTAACTGCCACCCTAAAACTAATGCTCTAACCAACATCATTTTACCAGCAATATAATTTGGCGACAAACATAATAATGCAGTCGTTTTTTTATCTAAACCAAAATAGTTACCTGTTGCAATAGCACTATTAACCATATGCTTTTTTAAAATTTTAAGTTGTTTTGGTTTTCCTGTGGATCCTGATGTTTGTACAGTTATATAATTTTTAGTAGTAAACCATTGTTCTAAAAAAGGATAAGATGCTACCTCATTTTCTTTAATATAAAATAATAATGATGCAACAGTATTAAATGATTTACTATTGATCTTAAAATTTTTATGTAGTATTAAATTCATTAAAATTATTTTACAGGCAGTTTAATTTTTACGGTTTAATAGTTTATCTAATTTATTATTCATAACTACAGATAGTTTAAATTTATAAACTAGATTAATATAAATTAAACTTATAAAAAGGGTTTTAAAAATAATATTAAATATAGGGTGTAAATCAACTTTCCAAAAAGAAAATAAAACATAAATAAAAGCAATAATACCTAAAATAATAAAAGTTTTTTTAGTTATAGGGTGCATTTTAAGTTTGTAATTAACATAAATTAATTTTACGGCTCCATAAATTACGACTACAATTAAAGTTGCTAATGCGGCTCCGTTACCACCATATAAAGTAATTAGCCAATCGTTTAAAAAATAAACACTTAATGCCATTGTTAGTGAAAAATAAAAATAAACCTTATAATATTTAGAGTTGGTTAATATGGCTGCATTTGTTCCTAAAAGTAATTCAACTAATTTAGCGATTGAAATCATTAAAACTATATGTATCGCAGTAGCATATTCTGGCTTATCTATAATTTTATATAAATCTACTACATTTAAATTAATGAGTAAAAATAATAATCCGCCAGTAATTAATAAGTTTAAGGAACTGCTTTTATATAGTTTCTCTACTTTATTTAAATTATTGATATTCAATTCTTTTGCTGTAATTGGTGTTGCAATTTGTAGCATTGCTCTTGCAGGGATACCAACTACAGTAGCAATATAAACTCCAACAGCGTAAAAGGCAACTTTCTCTAAACCAACTTCTATCTGTGGTATCATAAATTTATCGATTTCTAATAATATGCCACCTGCAGAGGTCGATAATATGATGTAGAAAGAGTATTTAAATATTTCCTTAAAATTTTGAGGTAGTTTAAACCTCAATTTTGGTGTATAAATAGACAGTGCATAAACCAGCATAATTAGCATTCTTAAACCATAAACAATGACAATTGCATAAATAAATGTTTCATTTGTTAGCCAATTAAAATAGACTGCGATTAGTAAAAATGTAGTACAAAAGCGTTGAAAAACTTCTTTTATAAAATTACCAAAAACCGATTGCATTTTTACTTTACTCCAGGCGTAAAATAATTCAAAATACCCCATAAAAAGGGCAATCAAAAATATGAGATAGGTATAATTTTTAATTAATGGATTTTCTCTAGAAATATAATTGGAAATATGTTCATAAAATAAAATGGCTATAATCGCTAATGGAACAATTACAATTAACGGAAATAATAAAGAAATAATTAAAAATTCATCTTTATCTTTTTTTGTCTTATAGTTTGAATAGAATTTAACAACCGTATTCTGCATACCAAAAACAACTAATGGCAATAAAATTGCAGCAGTTGAAAGTAAAAAAGTTATTAAACCATAATAGGCGTCTTCTAAAAAATTAGTATATAAAAATAATGTATTAATACCACCAATAAAAAAACCTAAGAGAAGGAAAATCGTGTTTTTTAAGGATTGTTTGTAAACGATACCCATATTTATAATTTCTAGCAAATATAACTTTCTCTTTCTTATTTATTTTGAAAAATTTGCAAAATCTACAGAAAAACGAAACACTATTTACAAATTAATTTTTTGGTAAGATAGTTAAATCGTATTAATAACAATACTGCTGACAATGTTAAACTAACTAAAAGTCCGATCCAAATACCAAAGGTACGTAATTCTGTATATAAACCTAGATAATAACAAATCGGAAATCCAATAACCCAATAAGCGACAAAAGTGATGTATGTTGGCACTATTACATCTTGTAAACCTCTTAATGCAGCAAGTACAACTGCTTGTACTCCATCAGAAATTTGAAATATACCTGCAATTATTAATAGACTTGTTGCTATTTCAATAACTTCAACCTCTGCTGTAAATAATAGCGGTAAATAAGACCTTAGTAACATAAACATTATAGAAAATACAAACATGATTAATGTAATTAATAAAAAATTGGAAATTGCAATACGTCTTAAATCTACAAATTGTTTTAATCCTTTTTGATTACCAACTCTTATGGTTGTGACAACACCAATACCAATTGAAATCATAAATGTAGTTGCTGCTAATTTAATTGCTATCTGATTTGCTGCTTGTGGAAACGCACCAAGAGTTCCTGCCAATAAAATAGAAGCAGTAAAAATACCTACTTCAAAAAGCATTTGTAAGGCTGATGGTAAACCAATACTTGTTATTTTTTTAAATAGTTTTCTTTGAATTTCTTCCCGTTTAATTTTTACCAAATACGGTTTAAAAATAGTTCTTCTTTTTAAATTATAGTACATAAAAACAACCATTACAATTCGTGAAACTAAAGTTCCAATTGCAGCACCAATAATTCCCATTTTAGGAAAAATCCACATACCATAAATTAGCATAAAATTTAAAATTATATTAACAACATTGGTAATAACCGTTGCTTGCATGGCATATTTTGTTTGTGACAAACCATCTGCAAACTGTTTAAATCCCTGAAAAATAAGCATTGGAAACATAGATAATGCAACAATTTCAAAATACGGAATTGCTAATTCTACAACTTCGGGCGGTTGTTTTAAATGATATAAAATGGGCTTTAGTAAGAACATGAAAAGCACTAAAACAAGACCTAAAATTAGCATCATTAACATACTGTGATGAAAAATTAATCGTCCTTTTTGAGTGTCTTTTTCACCATCAGATTCGGCAATTAATGGTGTAATTGCAAATGAAAACCCGATACCTAAAGAAATTGCAATAAATATTAAACTATTACCAAGTGATGTTGCGGCAAGGTGAATTGGTCCTAAACGACCAACCATAATGTCATCTATTAAACCAACTAGTAAATGCCCTACCAAACCAGTTATTACGGGTAATGCTAAGTTAATATTGGTTTTAAATTCTTTACTATATTGGTTAAAGTTCAAGTTTATCTAATTTTTAATATGCAAAGAAACGTATTTTTTAATCACATAAGCATATGCGTGCTCATAAAAATATTTAGTATTACTTATTATTTAAAAATGGGTCTTTTACTGTAAGAAAGTATTTATGGATTCTGATATAATATCATTTTCACAGGTATTATTTTGTCTTTAAAAGACAATATGTATAAACGACTAAGAATAATCTCTCAAAGCAATTGTTTCGCCAGAATTAACTTGATTTTCAACATCAATTTTAAATATTTTTTTTGCAACCTCTTTAGTATCTGCTAATTGGTTTTTTGCATACATTGCAATAAAACGTTCTACTTGTTCAAAATCGGTTTTAGAAGTATTTCTAATTTGTTCTTGCATTGCTGTAGCAACAACTCCAGGTCTAATACCAATACACTTTACAGGTGCTATTTTACCCTCTTGCTCCGTAGCAATGCTTTTGGTCATCATATCAATCGCCGCCTTACTAGTGCAATAAACAGACCAGCCTTGATACGGGTTTATAGCTGCGCCAGATGATATATTAATAATTGTTTTAGCACAATTCAAAGATTTTATTTTTTCAATAAAAAGTGATGTAATTTGTAGCGGAACTGTAATATTTAACTGAATAGTATTTAAAATATCATTTCTTTTAATCGTTTCTAAATTACCTATCTCCCCTAGCCTTCCTGCATTATTAATTAATGTGATTTTAGCAACTTTGTTAAAATTAATTTCATTTAAAATTGAAGTAAATACAATATCGATATCATCTTTAACTAAATTGACTTTAATTTGTTTAAAAGGCAAATTTTTGCCTACTGACCTAGACAGAGAATAGACTTTAAAATTATTTTTGCGATAATAATTAGCAAGTGCTTTTCCAATACCTTTACTTCCTCCTGTTATTATGAGTACTTTATTTTTCATATTATTTTAATTAATAAAATCTTTAAGCCTTAAGAAATGCAACAACCAATTTAGTCAGTACTTTTTCGCTTGCTTTTGCTGCTTTTTGAACTTCTTCATGTGATACCGCAACTACTTCTCCTTCAATACCTAAATCTGTAATTACGGAAAGTCCTAGACAGTTCATATTCATATGTTTGGCAACAATAACTTCGGGTACCGTTGACATACCAACAGCATCTGCTCCTAAAATTTTTACCATTTTATATTCTGCGGGTGTTTCAAAAGTTGGGCCTGATAAGCCTAAATAAATTCCTTTTTGTAATTGTACATTTTGATGCTTAGCAACTTGTTCCATTTTAACAAGCATCGTCTTATCATAAGTATCATGCATATCTACAAACCTTAATCCAAAACGCTCCTCATTTTGACCTCTTAATGGGTGTTCTGGCATAAAATTAATATGATCCGTAATTAGCATAATGTCGCCAATACTAAAATCTTTATTTACGCCACCAGAGGCATTAGAGACTATAAGGTTATTTGCTCCTAAAAATTTCATTACTCGTATCGGAAAAGTTACCTCTTGCATAGACCAACCTTCATAATAATGAAATCTACCTTGTTGTACAACTACTTTTTTGCCTGAAATAGTACCAAAATATAAATAACCAGAATGTCCTGCAACGGTAGAGACTTTAAAATTAGGAATATCTTTATACGGTATTTTACACGCTACATCAATAACATCAACTAAACTACCTAAGCCTGAGCCTAAAACAATTCCGTAATCTGGAATTGAAAACCCTTTATCTTGTAAAAATTTAACCGTTTCTTGTACTTTGTTCCACATATCGCTGTATTTTGGTATTAAAACTATCTTTAAAGTCTAAAAATTGTGTTTTTATAGGTAAATAATAAATAACTATCTTTGAGTTTTCAAAGGTACGAACATAATCTTTCTCGGTCGTTAGAATTATTTTTTTAGCGGTATTTATTTTAGAATAACGCTGTTCTATTTTATCTAAATCATTTTGTTTAAATTGATAATGGTCTTTAAATTTTAAATGTATAAAACTTATTTTTTTAGAGGTTAAAAAAGTAGTTAAAGGTTTTGTTTTTGCAATACCTGTTACTACTAAAATTTTATAATCTTTTAAATGATCTACTTTTATATTTTGTTGTTTACTTATTACCTCGGTAGCGTAATCTATTTTAGTAAAATAAACGGTTTGTTTTAAATCAACAGCTAATCTTTTAGTGATTTCAAATTGTTCTTTATTTGATAAATTATCAGGGCATTTACTTACAATAATAATTTGTGCCCTCTTGGCGCCCTCTATATTTTCACGTAAATACCCACTTGGCAACATGCTATCATCTACATATAAATTATCATAAGGTGTTAATAAAATATAGTACCCTGCACTAACTTTTCTGTGTTGAAAAGCATCGTCTAACAAAATAATTTCTGGTGGGTTTTCTAAATTTTTTAATTGTTCTATTCCGTTAACTCTTTTAGCGTCAACAGCAACAATAATATCCTTAAATTTTTTATAAAATTGCAAAGGCTCATCTCCTATTTGTGCTGCAGTCGAAATATTTGTTGCTATTTGAAATCCTTTGGTAGTTCGTTTGTACCCTCTACTTAAAACAGCAATTTTATAATCCTTTTTTAATAATCGCACTAAATACTCAATCATTGGTGATTTACCAGTTCCGCCAACACTTAAGTTACCAACTACAATAGTAGGAGTCTCAAATTTAGTGCTTTTTAATCTCCCTTTATCATACATTTTATTACGTATGCTCATTACCTCGCCGTAAAGCATTGATATCGGTTTTAGTATTTTTCTTATTTTAAACATTAGTTTTGCAAATATACTTAAAACATAATATGTAATTCAAATTTAAACTTATCATAAAAATTACGGTTCTATTTCGGTGTTCAAAAAAAATTGTACTTTTGCTTAGAGATTTAAGTAAAAAATATAAAAATAATTATATGAAAAAACATCAATAATTAATGCTTTTTTTATCAGATAACAGTAGATTTATTTATTTTTTTTTAAATTAAAACAAAACTTTAGAATTTCTTTAGATTCTAGTTCTACTATTGTACTATAATTTTATCATATTTATCAGAATAATTGAGTAGGGATCAATTATTTTTTAACAGTTTAAAATATCTTTCCATTGATTTTAAACTGTTATTTTTTTTATAATTATTTTTTAAAGATATAAAGAAAAAGTGTAAATTTCAAATTTTTCATTAAAAATTTTATATTGCTGAATTTTTCATTTTTAACTTTAGTATAAATAGTATCTTTGTAAACTAATATAAGATTTAACCACAATGTATAAAATCAAACTATCTATCGTCTGTATAAGCCTATTGCTAACTTCTTGTGGCGGAGTAAAAAAAACAGAAAATGCAATTTCTTCAGGTAATTATGATCAAGCATTTGATAATGCTATAAAAAAATTAAATAAAGATAAAAACAAAAATGCAAAACAGATTCCTCTATTAAAAGAAGCCTATAATAAAGCTAATGAAAGAGATTTAGCAGAAATAAATAAAATAAAAAATAAAAATGATTCGCAAAGTTTACAACATATATATAAAAAATACATGCAGTTAGACGTTAGGCAAGATGAAATTATTTTATTAGAACCTTTAAACTATAATAACAAAATATATAGTTTCAAAATAATAGATTATACAGGTAAAATTGCACTCGCAAAAAAAAAATATTCAAGTAATTTATACAATAAGGCATTACCGTTGATGAATAACTCTAAAGAAAATTCTCGTAGAGCATTTAAGATATTAGAAGAAATTCAAATTATTAATCCAAATTATAGAACTGATTTAAATACACAAATACTCGAAACTAAAAAAAGAGGATTGGATTATGTATTCATAAAACTACACAACAATATTACAGCACAATTACAAGACTCTATTTCTCTAAACATTTTAAAAAATTTTACAAATATTAGAACTAGTGATTTTAATAATAAATGGATAGAAATACACGATAAAAAAGTAACTAATATAATTTATAACTATCAAGCAACTGTTTTTTTAGAAAAAATCACTGCAATACCAGAAAAGGTAAATTCACAAGTTATAGCACAAGAAAAAGACATACAAACTGGCTGGAATTATGAATTAGATAGCAATGGTAATAAAATAAAAGATGCTAATGGTAATGAGATTAAAACACCAAAAACTGATAAAATTAAAGCAACTATTACACTATATCAACAAATAAAATCTACTGTTTTAGATGGTAAAATTATATTAAAAAATCTTAAAACTGGCACAGTTCTAAACACTACTCCATTAAAAGGTGAAGCCAAATTAGAAAATATGTACGGCACATATAAAGGTAATCCAAAAGCTATTGATCAAAAATATAAGGAAGCACTACAAAATAAAAAAGCACAGTTCCCAAAAGATAATGCTTTTAATAAATTTGCCTTACAAACTTTTAAGCAAAAAGCAGAACAGTTGTTAAGCCAACAACAATACTAAATAAATAGGTTTTCAACCATATTAAAGGCAATAGAAAAAAATGAAGTAGTTAGGTCTTAAACTCGTTTGAAGATTGATATTACCTGTTTTTATGACAGGGTAAAATCATCAAAAAAGTATTTTTTTTCTAGTAAAAAGGATTCAAATTCAGTTATTGAATTAAATATATGCTTCACTCTAACTATCTTATTTGCATTTAAGTATGAATAATTTTTGAGTTCTTTAATTATTGGAGTCGCTATTATTTTATTTTTTACTAATTGTTCTTTTAAATATATTCCAAATGCCTTTTTTTCATCATTAATAAAAATATTAGTATAAATTAGGTCTAAATAATTTTTCTTATTCTCGGGAATTTTAAAATATGCTTTATAAGTACTCTTTTTTATTACATATACTTGATGAATACCAGATATTAAGGCTATGAAATTATATTTTCTTGTAATTTCACGTTGATAATCATCTTTATAATGTCCTGCTTCTATTAAAACGGTATTAAAACCTGATTTTTGAAAATTATCGCCTGTTGCTGTTGGGTAAAATTCA
This sequence comes from Flavobacteriaceae bacterium, assembly GCA_021648755.1. Classification (GTDB taxonomy): domain Bacteria; phylum Bacteroidota; class Bacteroidia; order Flavobacteriales; family Flavobacteriaceae; genus S010-17. The sequence continues at coordinate 101,141 of JAKISG010000002.1, forward strand.
TCTGTATAACGTCCTATTTGATTTGGAATTAAATATTTTAAATCATCATTTATTCCTGCAATTATTCGCATTGTTTCTTTCCTTCCTTTAGTTACAGTCCTTGCCTTATCAATCGAAGGTGCTAAAAATGAAAGTGTTGCAGGCTTATTATCTTCTCCTATAGAAAAAATAGTTCTTTGATCATGTAAATTAAAACAATATTGTGGCTTAAAATCATACAAAACTCGATTTAATAACACAGATTCTACTGCTTCTAAAGCGACTGCATCACGATTTAAATCTATTTTTTGAGCATTTAGTCTAGTGAATTTTTTTGCTCCGTCTGGATTTAACATTGGTATAAAAACCAATGTGCAATTTTCTAAAATTTCATCTCTTAATTTTTTTAACTTTTTTGGGTTATGTAAAAATTTAAACAAATCAAATATTGCTTTTGTACCTGTAGATTCATTACCATGCATTTGAGACCAAAAAAGTATTTTGTTTTTTCCGTTTCCAATCGTAATTTTATAAATGGATTGTTTTTTTAATGAAAATCCTATTTTTTTAATCGTAAATAAATCAGATAATTTTTTAATTATTGGTTCAATATTAGCCAAGGTAATATACCTGCCAGTAATTATTTCTTGTTTATAATCCGTATAATTTTTAACTAGATATTTAATTGTACTACTTTTCACATTACAAATGTAAACAATCAAAAGTTTACATTTGTAAATTTTTGATTGTTATAAAATGTTGACATTTGTAAATAGTTTAATTATTTTCTATTGGCTAAAATTCGTTTATTGCTCTAAAAAATTAATAGATTTAATTTTACAGTTATTTTTAACTAAAAATCAGTTGTTTAATCTAGTTTAACTCAAGTATTAATCTAATGATTTACTTGCATTTAAGTACCTTTTTTTATTTAGACTTGTATATGTAATTGTATTTAATTACATTTGTAACCTTAATGTAGTTTACAATGATAAACAATAAAGAGTTTGCAAAAAGGTTAAAAATAGTTTTAGATTTCTATCCATTATCAGCTACTGCTTTTGCAAAAAAAATAAATGTACAGCGCTCAAGTATTTCACATTTATTGTCTGGAAGAAATAAACCTAGTCTTGACTTTGTGTTAAAAGTTTTAAAAGAATTTAAAGAAGTAGAAATGTATTGGTTGTTATACGGTAAAGGGGTTTTTCCTAATACAGAAACAATTACTAAAAAACAGGAGGCTACTCCTACTCTTTTCTCTCAAAATATAGTGCAAAAAGAAATTATATCAAAATTTTCTGAAAAATTACAATCTAATAGTGCTAAAAAGAAAATTGATTGTATTGTGATTTTTTATTTGGACGGTACTTTTAAAGAATATACCCAAATTAAATAAGTTTTTTGAATACGCCAAAACTAAATTATTTTAAACTAAAATCGATAGATCTTAAAAACAAAATATTATCTTTGAAACCTAAGCAAATTGAGGGTACTTATTTAAAAGGCAGAAGGCTCATAAAAAATATACAATCGCTTTATCTATCAGACAATAAATAAATAAAAGTCAGTCATTTATATTACTTATTATTCCGAAAAACAAATTTACCATTAAAAGCATCTAATAAAATATTACTTTCTGCCGTAATTTTACTAGAAATTATTTCTTTAGATAATTTATTTAATACTTGCTTTTGGATTACTCTTTTTATTGGTCTTGCGCCATATTGCGGATCAAACCCTTGTGTCGCTAGAGTCTCTATGGCTTCATTTGTAAATGAAAATTGAATGTTTTTTTCTGCCAACATTTTCACTAAATTATGTAATTGAATTTTTACAATTTGACCTACCTCTTCTCTATTTAAAGGTGTAAACATGATAATTTCATCAATTCTATTTATAAATTCTGGTCGAACTGTTTGTTTTAATATCGTCACAACTTTGGCTTTAGTTTCTGCTACTACTAAAATTCGTTTATTCATATCTAAACCTGCTAATTTTTCTTGAATGATATGTGCACCAATATTTGAAGTCATAATTATAATGGTGTTTCTAAAATCGGCAGTTCTTCCTTTATTATCTGTTAATCGACCTTCATCTAAAACTTGTAAAAGAATATTAAACGTATCTGGATGTGCTTTTTCTATTTCGTCTAATAATACAACTGAATATGGTTTTCTACGAACGGCTTCGGTTAATTGCCCTCCTTCATCATAACCAACATACCCTGGAGGTGCACCAATTAATCTACTAACCGAATGACGTTCTTGGTACTCACTCATATCTATTCTAGTTATTGCAGATTCATCATCAAATAGATACGCCGCAAGTGCTTTTGCAAGCTCCGTTTTTCCAACACCAGTTGTTCCTAAAAACAAGAATGAGCCCAAGGGTTTTTTACTGTCTTGTAAACCTGCTCTTGAGCGCCTTACAGCGTCAGAAACTGCAATAATTGCTTCGTCTTGACCAATTACTCTTTTGTGTAATTCCTCTTCTAAGTATAGTAATTTTTCGCTATCAGATTTCAGCATTTTTTGAACAGGGATACCTGTCCATTTTGCCACAACTTCTGCAATATCTTCACTGGTAACCTCCTCTTTTATTAATGCATTTTCTTGATTTTTTGCTAATTTTTCTTGTAATGCTTTTAAAATTTTTTCCTCTTTTTGAATTTTTCCGTAACGTATTTCAGCAACTAAACCGTAGTTACCTTCTCTTTCTGCTTTTTCGGCATCTAACTTAAATTTCTCTATATTTTCTTTTGCTTTCTGCACTTCTTCTACTGCATTTTTTTCGCTTTTCCACTTAGCATAAATACTTTCTCTTTCTTCCTTTAAATTGGCTAATTCTTTACGAATATGAGCAATTTTTTTTTCATCTTTCTCTCGTTTAATTGCTTCTATTTCAATCTCTAACTGCATAATTTTACGGTCTAGAACATCTAACTCTTCTGGTTTAGAGTTTATTTCCATTCGTATTTTAGATGCTGCTTCATCCATTAAGTCAATGGCTTTGTCTGGTAAAAAACGATTGGTAATATAGCGTTGCGATAATTCTACACAGGCAATAATTGCACTATCTTTTATTTGTACTTTATGGTGTGTTTCGTATTTTTCTTTAATTCCTCTAAGGATAGAAATTGCTGATTCTGTATCAGGTTCATCTACATATACTTTTTGAAAACGTCTTTCTAAGGCTTTATCTTTTTCAAAATATTTTTGATATTCATCTAAAGTTGTTGCGCCTATTGCTCGTAATTCTCCACGAGCTAAAGCGGGTTTTAAAATATTTGCTGCATCCATTGCTCCTTGCCCTCCGCCTGCACCAACTAATGTGTGAATTTCATCAATAAATAAAATAATTTCACCATTTGCATTGGTAACCTCTTTAATTACTGCTTTTAGACGTTCTTCAAATTCACCTTTATATTTTGCACCTGCAATTAACGACCCCATATCTAAAGAGTATAAGGTTTTATTTTGTAGGTTTTCAGGCACATCTCCTTTTACAATTCTATGTGCTAAACCTTCGGCAATAGCCGTTTTTCCTGTCCCTGGTTCGCCAATTAATATTGGGTTATTTTTAGTTCTACGAGATAAAATTTGTAATATTCTACGTATTTCATCATCGCGACCTATAACAGGGTCTAATTTACCGTCATTTGCCAACTTATTTAAATTTTTAGCATATTTATTTAATGAATTGTAGGTGTCTTCTGCGCTTTGTGAAGTAACACGTTCTCCATTACGCATTTCTAAAATAGCTTCTTTTAAATCTTTTTGACTAACTCCGTTATCTTTTAGTAACTGTGTTGCTTTACCTTTAGAGTTTAAAATGGCTAAAATTAGATGTTCTATAGAAACATATTCATCTTTCATTTTTTTAGCTAGGTTGCTAGCATCTAACAACATTTTACTTGTTTCTCTCGAAAAAATAATTTCTGCACCTTCTACTTTAGAAAAACTTTTAAGAATGTTTTCTAAAGTGTCTTTAAATACTTTTATATTTACACCTAATTTATTTAAAATAAACGGCATTACGTTTTCATCTACTTCAAAAATAGCTTTTAAAATATGTGCATTTTCAATTTGTTGTTGTTTATTATCTTGCACTATTTGTTGTGCTTTTTGTATAGATTCTTGTGCTTTGATTGTATAGTTATTAAAATTCATAGTTTTTATTTTAAAACAGAATTCCAACTATTGGGAAAACTGAAGTTCAAACTTAAAAATATCAAAAATTACACCTTTTGCTATTAAGTATACGTTTAATGCCAAAATGACTGTAAAAATATTGTTTTTACTGACATTTTAACATATGTTTTGTTGTAGAAAGTTAATTGTGCTCAAACTTAAAAATATCAAAAATGATACCTTTGATATTAAGTATAAGTTTAATATCAAAATAATTGTAAAAATGTTGCTTTTACCGATACTTTAACATTTTTTATTGTTGAAAGTTGATTACTTTCATTTGTTGAAAACTTTAGTGAAATTATACTTCTATAACTTGTTAATAATACTATCTTTGGATAGCATAACTCAAATTAAAAGTAATGAAATTTTTTATCGATACAGCAAATTTAGAACAAATAAAAGAAGCACAAGCTTTAGGCATTTTAGACGGCGTAACAACCAATCCTTCATTAATGGCTAAAGAAGGCATAACAGGAGTGCATAATATTATAAAACATTATAAAACAATTTGTGATTTAGTAATTGGTGATGTTTCTGCAGAAGTTATTGCGACTGACTTTGAAGGAATGGTAAAGCAAGGTGAAGAATTGGCCGCCTTAAATCCGCAGATTGTTGTAAAATTACCTATGCTAAAAGAAGGCATTAAAGCATGTAAATATTTTTCAGATAAAGGAATAAAAACAAATATGACCTTGGTTTTCTCTGCAGGGCAAGCTTTATTAGCAGCAAAAGCAGGGGCGACTTATGTCTCACCATTTATTGGTCGCTTAGACGATATTTCTACTGACGGACTACATCTAATTGCTGAAATAAGACAAATTTATGATAATTATAATTTTCAAACAGAAATTTTAGCAGCATCTGTAAGACATACAATGCATATAATTGATTGTGCAAAATTAGGAGCCGATGTAATAACAGGACCTTTAAAAGCAATTGAAGGTTTATTAAGTCACCCGTTGACAGACATTGGGTTAGCAAAGTTTTTGGCCGATTTCAAAAAAGGTAATTAGCACTTTATATTTATTGTTTTTAATTATAAGTCTTCACATGAAAAATATATTTAAAATTACATTGCTTATTTCTTTATTATTTCTAGCCAGTTGTTTTGAAATTATTGAAGAAGTAACTTTGAATAATGATGGTTCGGGTAATATATTGTTTACGCTAAATATGAGTAAAAGCAGAACTAAATTAAACTCAATTATGTTATTGGACAGCATAAATACTTATAAAGTGCCTACAAAAAACAAAATTAAAAAGCATTTTACTGAAATTGTATCAAAAATTAAACAAACAAAAGGTGTTTCAAATGTAAAAAACACGGCTAATTTTGATGATTTTATTTTTACTATAACTTGTGATTTCACCAATGTGACTGTTTTAAATAATATAATTTCAACCTTTAGCTCTTTAGAAGAGTCCAAAAAAGTAGCCAAGAACAATCATTTTAATTATAATAGCATAAATAAAATATTCACAAGGAGTTATCACTATGATTTAAAAAGAGAATTTGAAAAAACAAAAATTCAAGATCGCAAAATAATACAAGATGCTTCTTTTACAACTATTTATAGGTTTGTATCACCTATACTTTCTTCAAAAAATAGTATAGCTAGAGTCTCTAAATCAAAAAAAGCCATTATGCTTAAAGTTACTGTACAAGATATAATAGATGATAAGAATACCATTAAAAACACCATACAATTACAATAAACCATGAAAAAAATAATAGTAATACTTAGTTTAATTATTTCACTTAACGGAATAGCGCAAAATTTAGAAAGTAAAATATCAAATAATGCGCTTGCAGTGGCAACAATGAAAGGAGATTATATCTTTAATTTAATTGTAAGGACTAACCCATCAATTTTAAAAAATTTTAAAAACTCATCAAACATTAAAAATACTGATTTAGGCTTTGATTTAAATTCAAAAGCATACTATTTCTATCAAGTTAATGACACTGTTCAATATCATAATTTTATGGTAAATTTAATTGATAAAAATAAATTTGAAAATTTTTTAAGTATAGAAAAACAAGATAATATCGAAGAATATTTAGGTTATAAATTTTTATTTAATAATAAAACAGTGACTGTTTGGAATGATAAAATATTAATTTCAAGTACTGTAATCTTACCTTACAAGCCTTATGACTATTATTCCTTAAATTCACCTCCAATAGAAGAAGAGGAGTCTCCAATAGAGGCTTTAGAAGAAAGTGAAGAAAAAATTAAAACATCAAAAGATACGAATCTCAAATATGCCAAAGTTACTAAGGTGATAGAAATAGACGAAAGTATTAAAACTTTATTAAAAAATAATGTTTTTACTATTCTTAACAGAAAAATGAACACCTCAATAGCAGTTAATAAAAATTACAATGCTGGTAAAAAGAAAGATGCTGCAGCATATTTGTGGGTGAAAAACTATAGTGACATTACAAATAGTTTAATAAAATTTACTCTAGGGACTTCTTATAAAGAGATAGATTTAAATAAAAACTTTTTTGGATTTACGGAATTTAAATCCAATTTATTTTTTAAAAATGATGAGATTAGATTGGTTTCAGATTTAAAAATTTCTAATGATTGGAAAAAGACTTATAGAAAAATATATAAATCTAAATTAAATAAAAATTTTTACAAGTATATTAATCAAAACGAAACATTAGCTTATTTTAGTTTTACAACAGATACGCAAGCAGTATTAGAAAAATACCCAACATTGATGAGTGATTTTTATGGTGCGCTACTACCAAAAATGAGTGATGAAATTTCAGTAGCAACTGAATTACTAACTGTTATATTAGATGAAAAAGCAATAGGGGAAGTCATTACAGGTGATATGTTGTTTATTTTAAATGGTATTGCTGAAAGAGAAGTAAAATACACAAGTTATACCTATGATGAAAACTACAGAAGCACAAAAGTAATCAAAACTAAAATGGAAGTCATTCCTGACTTTACGATTATGATTGGTTCAGAAAATAAAAAACTAATTTCTAAAATAATGGAGTTAGCAGTTAAACATAATCCAAAAATAGCAAAAAATACACTTTATTATTCCTACAAATCAGTTCCTTTCGATTTATTTTTCACCATAAAAGATGGTATTGTATTTTTAACAAACTCTCAAAAACAAATAAATAATATTGTGAACCACTTTCCTGCCAATATAGGGAAACATAAAAAAATATTGAAAAATAATATGTCCTCTTTCTATATAAATATGGAAAAAATAATACGTGAAGTTCCAAATAATTTACTTACTAAAGAGGAACTAGAATTTTTAACTCTTATTCAAAACAACTTTAAAGAAACTTATTTAACCGCTTCTAGATTAAAAGGTAACAAACTTAAATCAGAATATGTTATCAAAACTACTAATAAAGAGGATTCATTTAAACCATTACTTTTCTTTATTAAAAATTTTAATAAATATTATTTTTAATACCTCTAAAATAAAAAACCGATAATGAAAAAAAAACTAATTTATATCCTTATCGGATTTTTATTAATTTTAAGCATAGCATATCTAACGAGATACAAACTTGGTGATAACTTTGAAAATAAAATACCTAAAGACACAACAGCGGTACTAAAAATTAATTTAAGACAGTTAGAGCATCATTTTTTAATTGACTTTTTATCTAACCCATTGTCATATCTAAAAACAGCTAAAACTAAAAAAAAAGACACCAAAGAAACGCCGTCTTTCTTAAAAGGAATTGAAGTTCCTAAAAACATTCTTTTTTATTCTAAAGACACCAATAAATGGGTTAGTACAAAAATAAAAATAAAAGATGCTAAAATAGTAGGTGAGTTTTTAATTTCAAAAGGGTTTAAATTTTTACAATTAAAAGAAGTTTATAGCTATTCTAAAAAGTTAATTACAGCAATAATCAAAGAAGGATATTTAATAATTACCTACAATGGTAACAAAAATGTAAATTCATATTTTAATCAAAACTCATTTTTAGACCATACTTCACTCCTACTTCAAAAACTTACTAAAAGTGACTGTGATGTATATTACGTTTCAACTATGAATGAAGAATTAAAAGGTAATTTTAATAACGGTAATATTCAACTTAACGGAAACGCGAATTTTAACTTCCTCGAGAATAAAACACATTATATTAGTAATTCAAGTATAGGTTCAATAGTTGTTACACTAAATAAAGAGCACAATTTTTCTAAAAAACTCATTGCCACAATACATAAACAAAAGTTTAAAAATTTTACTAAACTAGTATTTGACTCCGTTTATAATAAATGGAACGGTTCCATTAATTTTAACTTAAAATCTTTTAAAACAAGAATAGATACTATTAAAACCTACGAATATGATGCTGATTTTCATAAAATTGAAAAAATTGCAATTCAAAAAACAACTAATCCTGATTTTGTTTTAAGTATTGGTAATTCTTCTAATTTATATTATTATTTAGAAAATGCAAATACTTTAAAAATTACAGCTAATAAATCTATTTTTATACCACTACCAATTATTACAACTTTTGTAAAAACAACTACTAATGCAACGGCTTTTTATACCTCAGAACCAATAGGTAAATTAAATAAAGAAATCAATAATAAATTAACTATTAACTTTGATTTTGACACTTATCGAAAAAATACGCTGAACACTCCTTTTTATCATTTTGAAACTATTAACAGTATTCAGAAATGTACTATTTTAATTTCAAAAGATAATGAGTTAAGCCTTAAAATTGATATGAAAAATAAAATTAAAAATGCACTAATTCAGTTCATTAAATAAAAGATCAGGTTTTAGGACCTCTTAGATGTATTACCAGGCCATTTAAAAAATTTCGTAATATTTGGTCGCCACACTCCATATACTTAGGGTGATTTTCTTTTCTAAAAAAAGCACCTAATTCACTTTTTGAAATTCTAAAATCTACCAAATCTAAAATTTTTACAATCTCGTCATCACGTAATTTTAAAGCTACTCTTAATTTTTTAAATATATCGTTATTTGACAATGCCATGTTTTTTTTTATATTAATGCATTAAACCTCTTCAAACAAGATGCCTAACCTATTTTGTAAATCATAAATTTGTTGCATTTCGGTTGGTATAATTAAAGCAATCGAGTTTCCTTTTTCACCTGCTCTTGCCGTTCTACCACTACGATGTGTATAGTATTCTAATTTTTCTGGTAGTTGGTGGTGTACAATAAAGCCTAAACCTCGCACATCAATTCCTCTTGCCGATACATCTGTAGAGACCAAATATTGTAAATTTTCTTTTTTAAAAGCACGCATCACTTTATCGCGTTCTTTTTGCTGCATATCACCCTCTAAGGCGCCAACCGAAAAACCCTCTTCTTGTAATTCTTTTGCTAATTTTTGTGTTCCTAACTTTGTTCTACAAAAAATAATACCTCGCTCTTCGCCTTTTGATTCTAATAAATTAATTAGCGTATCTAGTTTATTTTTTACGGATGTAAAAATATACTTATGTGAAATATTTGCATTTACCAAACTATCCTTATCTATTTCTATTTGTTGATATTCAGACATATAGTTTTTAACTATTTGTTTTATATCTTCTGGAAAAGTAGCCGAAAATAGCCAAGTTTTTCGATTGCCCTGTGTAAATTGTAAAATACGATCTAATTCTTTTTTAAACCCCATACTCAGCATTTCATCAGCTTCGTCTAACACTAGCGTTTTAATATTTCTTAAATCAACCGATTTACGTTCAATTAAATCTATTAACCTGCCTGGAGTTGCCACAATAATATGTGTTGGTCTAGTTAGTCTTGCTATTTGTTTGTCTATTTTTTCACCTCCGAAAATGGCTTCCGAAAAAATACGATCATCAACATATTTAGTAAACCTAAATAATTGTTTTTGTATTTGTTGTACCAATTCTCTTGTTGGTGATAAAATTAAAGCTTGCACCAAAGGTATCTCAACATCAATTGTATTTAGAATAGGTAGTCCATAAGCTGCAGTTTTACCAGTACCTGTTTGAGCCAAGCCAATAAAATCAGTTTCTTCTTCTAATAATATCGGAATTGCTTTTTCTTGAATTTCAGTAGGGTTTATAATACCTAATTCTTTTAACCCTTTTATATAACCTGGGCTAATACCTAATTGTTTGAATGTCATTTTAAACGTTTAAATATGTTAATTTGTTTAAATATATAATTGAAGATATTTACTTAATTTCTACAAAGATAAACTTAATAACTTTCTAAAAAATAGTAATTGTATTTATAAATATAATATTTACATCTCTTAAAACTTTTACTTCTCAAAAGAATATTCTCGCATGACTTCACAAATGCGTACTGTAAACTTATCATACCAAGTTTCTTTACCTCCTTTTTGTGCTTCGTTATGACGTTCATTGGTATTCCAAGCTCTAATATCTGCCATGCTTTCCCAATAAGAAACTGTAATTCCATTTTTCCCTTCCTTCAAACTTTCTATATCAATAAAGCCTTTTTGTTTTTTTGCTAATTCAAGCATTTTATTAGAAATTTCTTCATAACCTTCTGTCTTATTTGATAGTTTTGAAGTAAAAATTACTGCAAAATAAGGCTTTTTTTGTGTTTTTTTCATAATTTAATTTGTGTGATGTTTTTAGTATTAATATACAAGATGTTTTTGGCAAAAGCGCTTTGTCAAGACATCTTTTATCTCTCATTTTTAATTTAAGAATTTTAAGAATAAATAAGCACTCTTATTTTTTTGTTTCGTGTAACATATAATTTAACTTTTTAGAACTCGTAAATAAGTAAGCCACTACGTAATTTAGGTAAGATATAAGTTGATTTTGGCGGCATTTTTAAGCCGTCATTTGCTATTTCTTTCAATTGTGCTACACTTGCAGGGTATAGTCCAAAGGCAACTTTGTATTTACCGTTTGTTACTTGCTCTTTTAAAATGTTTTGTCCTTTTCTACTTTCTATATAAGTTATTCTTTTATCTGTTCTAACATTTTGAATTCCTAGTATTTTTTTTAGAATATTTTTATATAAAATATGCGAGTCTAAATGGTGTAAAGAAGTTTTAAATTTATAGTTATCACTTTTAAAATCAAGAGAATAAACGGAATTTTCTAAATACATACTAAATGTGTGTTTTTTTGTTGGTAGATATGTGTTTTCTTTTAATTTTACAACCTTAAACCGTTTGTTTAAATGGTTTAAAAATTCCTGCTTAGATAAGCCGTTTAAGTTCTTTATTAATCTGTTAAATGCTGAAATTTTAAGGTTAGACTCCGCTATTAAATAACTCAAACAAAAATTATATGCTTCGTTTCCTGTATGTTTTTTATTGCTTGCGCGCATTGTTTCTGCTAATAAACAGGAAGAGGCAGAACGATGATGCCCATCTGCAATGTATAGCGTGTCCATTTTATAAAATTCTTGTTGTATTATCTTTATATCATTTGCGTCAGAAATGAGCCACAACAGATGTGTTTTGTGATTTTCTGTTGTAAATTCATATTCAGCTCTTTGCTTTTCGTATCTCTGTAAAATAGTGTTAATTAAATTGTTATCAGAATAGGTTAGAAGTACAGGTTCTGCATTAAATCCTGTTGCTTTTAAATAATTCTTAAATAAAATTTCACGTTTTTTAAGTGTCTTTTCATGTTTCTTTATAATATTATTTTTATAATCTACTGTACTAGTTGCTGCAATAATTCCGATAAAACTATGTTCACTCGTTATTTTTTTATATATATAATAAACAGGAATTTCTTCTTTAATATATGTATGTTTCTCTTTAAAATTAGTATAATTAGATTTTATTTTAGCAAATTTATCTTCTATACTTATATCTTTTTGGCTAGTATAACTTGAACTAATAATATGTAAGAACGAAAACGGGTTGAACTCTAATTGCGCACCTAATTCTGCAGGCGAATATGCATCGTAAGGTCTTGATGATACTAAAGCAACTTTGTCTCTCGTTGCTCTAACCGCTTTAAAAGGGTTTACTGTTGCCATAAAAATTTGTTTTAAAGTTTAAATGCAGTCACAACAATTAACGTAATAAGGTAATTATTTGACTTGCCAATTCTGTACCAATTCTATCTTGCGCTTCGTTTGTAGCGGCACCAATATGAGGGCTTAAAGAAATTCTAGAGTTCATTAGCAACTGTATTGCAGGGTTTGGTTCGTTTTCAAATGTATCAATTGCTGCGTAGGCAACTTTACCGCTCTCTATGGCGCTCACTAATGCTACTTCATTAATGACACCACCACGTGCAGCATGAACCAAGCCAACACCATCTTTCATTAAATCAAATTCAGTTTCTGCAATTACAAATTCTTTTTGTGCAGGCACATGTAGTGTAATAAAGTCTGCTTGTTTTAATAATTCTTCCTTAGAAATTGTTTCGATTTTAAAATTTATTTTTTGCCCATCATAAAAATCTAAAGTTACTGTTGTGTTTTTGATAAAGGGGTCAAAGGCAATTACTTTCATTCCTACACCTAAAGCTACTTTTGCAGTTGCTTGACCAATACGACCAAAGCCTAAAATTCCTAAAATTTTTCCTTTTAATTCTTTTCCTTTGGCGTACGATTTTTTAAGTTCTTTAAATTTAGTATCTCCGTTTAATGGCATATTTCTATTTGCATCATGTAAAAATCGTACCATACCAAATAAATGTCCAAATACCAATTCTGCAACTGAGTGCGAAGATGCAGCAGGAGTGTTAATAACATGTAAACCTTGATCTTTTGCGTATTGAACATCAATATTATCCATACCAACACCACCACGACCAATTAATTTTAAACTTGGACAGGCGTCTATCAATTCTGACCTTACCTCTGTGGCGCTTCTTACTAAAAGCACATCAATATTATTCGTATTTATATAATTTTCTAATTGGTTTTGTGCAACTGTTGTAGTAATTACTTTAAAACCTTGAGCTTCTAAAGCATCAATACCACTTTGTGCTATTCCGTCGTTTGCTAGTACTTTCATTTGTATTTATTTTACTCATAAGTTACTAAACTTATGAAACTATTAATAATTAATTTTATAATTGTTTCATTATATTCACTAATACTTGAACTGACTCTAGAGGTAATGCATTATACATACTTGCTCTATAACCTCCTACAGAACGATGCCCGCTTAAACCGTTAATACCATTTTCTTGTAGTAATTGCTCAAATTTTTCTTTTTTAGATTCACCTGTTAATCTAAAGGTAACATTCATATGCGATCTATCTTCTTTAACTACAGTGCCCTCAAATAACGGATTACTATCTATTTCACTATAAAGTAATATTGCTTTAGCCGTATTAATTTTTTCGATTGCTTTAATTCCTCCTAAGTCTTTTAACCATTGTAGTGTTAACATAGAAACGTAAACAGCAAAGACAGCTGGCGTATTAAACATACTATCTTTATCTATATGCACCTGATAATCAAGCATACTTGGTATAGATCGACCTGTTTTTCCTAAAATTTCATCTTTAATAATCACTAAAGTTGTTCCTGCAGGCCCCATATTTTTTTGCGCTCCTGCATAAATGATATCAAATTGAGAAAAATCCAATTCACGTGAAAATATATCTGAACTCATATCACAAACTAAAGGAATATTAGTTTTCGGAAAACTTTTCATTTGTGTACCTCTAATAGTATTATTACTTGTACAATGAAAATAATCTGAATCAGGATTAATGGTATAATCTTTAGGGATATAAGTAAAATCCTTATCTCTTGAAGTAGCAATTACAGTAACATTTCCTAAATTTTTAACTTCTTTAATTGCTTTAGAACTCCAAGTACCAGTATCTAAATAATCTGCTTTTCCGTTAATTTTCAATAAGTTATATGGAATCATTAAAAACTCTAAACTTGCACCACCTTGTAAGAATAAAACGGAGTATCCTTTATTTTCAAGACTTAATAGTTCTAAAACTAAAGCTCTTGCTTTTTCCATTACAGCAACAAAAGGTTTTGATCGATGCGAAATTTCGATTAATGAAAGATTGTCATTATTAAAATTTAAAACAGCATCTGACGCTTGCTTTAAAACTGAATGTGGCAAAATACAAGGACCAGCACTAAAATTATGTTTCTTCATTATACTTAAAATTTAAGTATGCAAATTTGCTAAAAAAAGAAATAATTTACTATTATAATTAATGTAAAAAACAAAGAAGTTATTAACTTGTTTTATACATTTGTACAAATGTATAAACTAAACTTACCATCATATTCATTTAAGGTTACTAAAAAGGGCGGAAAGCATTATATTTATGATGAATTTCGAAAGAAAAATATTGTTTTAACTCCAGAAGAATGGGTGAGACAGCATTATTTACAATTTTTAGTGCAGGAAAAAAAATATCCTAAGAGTTTAATTGCAGTAGAAAAAGAACTTAAAATTAATTCTCGAAGTCTAGGAAATAAACGATTTGATATTTTAGTTTTTAATAATAAAGGTAAGCATGAGATTATTGTGGAATGTAAATCACCTAAAATTAAAATTTCACAAGATACTTTTGATCAGATTGCAAGGTATAACCTGCAGTTAAATGCAACATATTTAATTGTAACTAACGGGCTAGAACATTATTATTGTAAAATGAACTTTGAAAAACAAGCGTATAATTTTCTGAAAAATATACCAAACTACGCTAAAACCAAATTGTAAAGTTATGGTTCGTATCTAAAATATGATTTTTTTGCTATAAAAAACTCTGATAAAATCAAAGAACAACAGAAAGTAAAAATTGATAGTTTTGTTAACGTGTAAATATTTATCTTTGTATGTTTTTTAAAAATATGAAAAAATATATAGCAGAATTTATAGGTACTTTCGGATTAGTTTTTGTTGGTACAGGCTCAATTATTGTTAATGAACATACGAACGGAAGTATAAGTTTAACTGGAATTGCAATTGCATTTGGATTAATAGTTACTACTATGATTTATGTTTTTGAAAATATTTCTGGTGCGCATATAAACCCTGCGGTAACCATTAGTTTTGCAATAGCTAAGAAAATTTCTAAAAAAGATACTCTATATTATATCATATCTCAAATATTAGGGGCAATTTTAGCATCAATACTATTAAGAATTCTTTTTCCTGAAAATAAAACTTTAGGCACTACTATGGTATCAGGCTCATTATTGCAATCTGCTATTATGGAAATTGTCTCCACTTTTTTATTAATGCTAGTTATTCTTGGTATAACAGAGCAGGAAAATAAAGAAACTAAAGCGCTTGCAGGTATTATTATCGGAGCAATTGTAATGGCGATGATTTTTGTAGCAGGACCCATTTCTGGAGGCTCATTTAACCCTGCTCGTAGTATTGGGCCAGCACTAGTTTCAGGTAACTTACAACATCTTTGGCTATATTTATTAACACCTGTTTTTGGTGCAGTTTTAGCCATTTTTATTTGGAAAATTATGAAAGATTAAATTATGCTTTGTCGCAATTTATTCTATAGCTCTTTTAATAATTACTTCGGGTAGTTGCTTTTTTGCTTTTGCACCTAGTTTTTTAATTTTTTCAACTCTTCTAATTAAGTTTCCTTTACCTTCAAATAATTTGTTCATTGCACCTTTATATTCGTTTTTAGCTTCATCCATTTTTTTACCAACTTTAGTTAGATCACTCATTAAACTATTAAATTTATCATAAAGAGCACCCGCTTGTTTTGCAATTTCTAGTGCGTTTTGTTGTTGTTTTTCATTGTTCCACATAGAGTCAATAGTTCGCAATGTTGCTAGAAGTGTGGCAGGTGTAACAATAATTATATTTTTTTCAAATGCTTTGTTATACAGTTCATTATCATAGTTTATAGCAATTGCAAATGCAGGTTCTATTGGCACAAAAAGTAATACGAAATCAGGTGACTCTATTTCATAAATGTCTTCATATTTTTTATCGCTTAATTGCTGTACGTGACGGTTTAATGAACTAATGTGTTTTTTTAAATGGGTTTCTTTTTCTACAGTGTCTTCATTATTTGCATATCTTTCATAAGCTGTTAGTGATACTTTTGAATCTACAATCATTTTTTTATTATCTGGTAAATGGATAATTACATCTGGTCTTAATCTTTTTTTACCTTCATTATCAATATTAAAACTCTTTTCTAATTCATATTCACGACCTTTTTCTAACCCAGATTTTTCCAAAACACGTTCTAATATTAATTCGCCCCAATTTCCTTGCACCTTACTTTCGCCTTTAAGCGCTCTAGTAAGGTTTATCGCTTCATTACTTATTTTAATGTTCTGCTCGTGTAAGTACCTTAGTTGTTCGCCTAGTTTAATATGACGCTCTGTATTTTCTTTGTTTGAAATTTCTACTTTTTGCTCAAAAATCTGAATTTTTTCTTGTAAAGGATCTAGTATTTGTTTTAAATTTTCTTTATTTTGAGCAGTGAATTTAGTCGATTTCTCTTCCAAAATTTTGTTTGCTAAATTTTCAAACTCTTTGGTAAATTTTTCTTGTAAATTTTTTACCTCTTGTTTATTTTCTTCTAATTTTAAAACTAAATTATTATTTTCTGTTTTTTGATTATTATAAGCAATATTAATATTTTCTTTTTCTTTTCTAATATTCTCTTTTTCTTTTTTTAGTGTATTTAATTCTTTTCTGTGTTCGTTTTTTTCTTCAATAAAAATATTTTTATTTTCTTCTAATTGCTGTTTGGTTTGATTAATTTTTTCTTGATTTTTTACAATTTCTTTTTCAAGTTTTAATTTAGAAATCAATTTACCTATCATAAATCCAATAACTGAACTTACTGTGGTTAGAAAAATATATATGCTAAGCATTGATTTTATTAATGTTTTAGGTTTAAAATAAACTGGCTGAACTGTGGGTAAAAATACTTATAATATTTGATAATTAAAATAATATTAACGGCATTCTAATTTTAATTTCTAAAAAATGATTATCGCAAATTTTGTTTTTTTTATTTCGTGAAATTTGCGGTAACTTTAAATTCGTGAAATTCATAAAAATTACTTTCGTAAAAACAAAGAATCTTAAATTTATTATTAACTTATTCTAAGATAAAAAATCTATATTTGTAATCTATTTTGTTAACCTAAAATACTATTCAACACTTTATAAATGAAAGAATTACTAAAAAAATACGAAAATAAAAAACCAGAAATTGTCTTTCATTGGCAAGATCAAGAAACAGAAGCAGAAGGGTGGACGGTAATAAACTCACTTAGAGGCGGTGCAGCAGGAGGAGGAACAAGAATGCGTAAAGGCCTAGATAAGAATGAAGTACTTTCATTAGCAAAAACAATGGAAGTTAAATTCACCGTTTCTGGACCAGCAATTGGTGGTGCAAAATCAGGTATAAATTTTGACCCAAGAGACCCGAGAAAAAAAGGTGTTTTAGAGCGTTGGTATAAAGCAGTTACACCACTTTTAAAATATTATTACGGTACAGGAGGTGATTTAAATGTCGATGAAATTCACGATGTAATACCAATAACCGAAAGTTGTGGTGTTTGGCATCCGCAAGAAGGGATTTTTAACGGTCATTTTAAACCAACTGAAGCAGATAAAATTAACCGAATTGGTCAATTAAGAATGGGTGTTATTAAAATAATTGAAGACCAAATATATACACCAGACTTATCAAAAAAATATACCGTTGCAGACATGCTAACTGGCTACGGCGTTGCCAAAGCCGTAAAACATTATTACGATATTTACGGTGGTAATTTAGAAGGTAAAAGAGCTATTATTCAAGGTTTTGGTAATGTTGGGTCATCTGCCGCTTTTTACCTAACACAATTAGGCGTTAAAGTTGTAGGCATCATTGATAGAGTTGGTGGCTTAATTAAAGAAGATGGATTTACTTTTAACGAAATTATAAAACTATTTAAAGATAAAAAAGGAAATACTTTAGCAGCAGATAACCTAATTCCTTTTAATGAAATGAACGAAAGAATTTGGTCTTTACCAACAGAAATATTTATTCCTGCAGCAGCTTCTCGTTTAATAACAAAAGACCAAATTTCAAAAATGATTAAAACAGGTTTAGAAGTAATTTCTCCAGGCGCAAATGTCCCTTTTGCGGATAAAGAAATTTTTTTTGGACCAATAATGGAATATACTGATACAGAAATAAGTTTGCTACCCGATTTTATTTCAAATTGCGGTATTGCAAGAGTTTTTGCCTACTTAATGGAGTCTCGTGTTGAATTACCAATGCAAGATAAAGCTATATTTGAAGACACATCAAATATTATTAAAAATGCAATTCAAAAAATATACAATTTAAACACAAGCAAAACAAATATTTGTAAAACTGCATTCGAAATTGCTCTACAAAAATTAATTTAAAACCAATTTTAACATCGCAACTGTAAGGCTCATTTTGTAATGCTTAAAAAAATTACTCCATCTATGCATGTTAGATTAAAATGTTTCGTTTTTTTAATTGGGATAAAATATGGTAAGGAACTCTTTATAATTAATTAAAAATAATACCTTTGTAAGGTGAACAGTATAGGTAAAATATTTAAATTAACTACTTTTGGTGAATCTCACGGAACAGCTATCGGCGGAATAATTGATGGTTGCCCCGCAGGAATCACTTTAGATTTTAACGCGATACAATTAGAATTAAACAGACGTAAACCTGGGCAATCTAAACTAACTACAGCTAGAAAAGAGACAGATAAAGTACTGTTTTTAGCTGGTTTGTTTGAAGGAAAAACAACTGGAACACCTATTGGCTTTCAGATCAAAAATAAAGATCAAAAATCAAAAGATTATAGCGAAATTAAAGATGCTTTTAGACCAAGTCATGCTGATTTTACCTATCAAAAAAAATATGGAATTAGAGATTACCGTGGTGGCGGAAGATCTTCTGCTAGAGAAACTGCTAATTGGGTTGTAGCTGGCGCAATTGCAAAGCAAGTTTTAAATCACCTTCAAAGTCAAAACCCAATTAAAATAAACGCTTATACCTCTTCCGTTGGAAATATATATTGCTTAAAACCATATCAAGAATTAGATTTCTCTAAAATCGAAAGTAATATAGTGCGCTGCCCTGACCCTAAATATGCCAATAAAATGATCGCATTAATTGCCAGGACTAAGAAAGAAGGAGATACACTTGGCGGAACAATTACTTGTGTTGCAAAAAATGTACCTGTCGGTTTAGGTGAGCCAATATTTAATAAATTACAAGCACAATTAGGACAAGCTATGCTATCTATAAATTCAGTTAAAGGCTTTGAGTATGGCGCTGGTTTTTGCGCAACAACAATGAAAGGCTCTGAACATAATGATCTTTTTAATGAAGATGGTAGCACAAAAACAAATCTTTCTGGTGGAATTCAAGGTGGAATTTCTAACGGAATGGATATTTATTTTAGAGTAGCTTTTAAGCCTGTTGCAACAATTTTACAAACACAAGAAACCATCACTAAAAATGGCAAAAAAACAATTTTAAAACCTAAAGGAAGGCACGATACTTGCGTAATACCTAGAGCTGTACCTATTGTCGAAGTTCTTACAGCTATGGTTTTAGTTGACTTTTATTTATTACATAAAATAAACTCGAATTGTTCCTAAAAATAATTATTATTTGGTTTATTCTTCAGTCTTAATTTTGATTACTTTTCCTTTTTGTTTAAAATTTGAACCTTTAAAATAAGCTTTAAAAGTATATGAGTTTTTATAGATTCCTGTAATTTTAACAATGAACTCTGTACTATCTAAATCATTTTTAGGGTTTGTTTTTTTTAAGGTGTATTCAAAATCAGATTTCCAATGAATTAAAAAGGTGTCTTTTTTACCATTAAAGGTTTCTACCTGTGTCGTTTTGTTTCTTGTAGCAAAAGACACTGTTGTATGATCATCTAAAAGCGTTTTAAACATTCCTGTTTTTATTTGTTCTGGCGTTAGAGCTGAGTTATCACATGAAAAAATAAATAACAAAATAAAAATAAAAAAATACTTCACCTTAACTGCTTCTTTATAAATTGAAAATAAAAATCAAATTTACTACATTCTTAATAGAATCTAATATATTTAAAGAAAAATATTATGCAAATACAAATCCTAAAAATAGATAAAAAATAATCAAATATTAGTCTGTTAACTTTTTAACAGGTAAAAAAACAGCAACTATAAAGTGGGAAATTTCGATAGAAAAATCCCACTTTAAAAAATATTTATCGAACTATATGAGTACGTTTTTCTTTAATTTACTGAACCATTAATTTTTTGGTTATCTCTGTTTGGTTATCCTTAATTTTTATAAAGTATATGCCCTGTGATAAGGTTGAAATTTCTAAAGCATTTATACCTTGTATTAAAACTCCCTTTTGTAAAATTTGACCACTAATACTAGATATGATATAGTTAGCATTTCTGTCCGTTTTTATGTTTACTTGATTTTTTGTTGGGTTTGGGTAAATCAATAAAGAGGTATCAAAAGCAGTATCTGAAACTGACGCTACATTATCACATGCTGCTTCTGTTTCTACAAAGGTACTTGTAGCATCTATATCTGCCCAGTTTGTAGTGCTATATGTCACATCATCTACAAAAATACAATTTAAGTTTGGGTTGCCCAGTGTAGAAAAATTAGTAATTGCAGTGTTATTTCCATTTCTTACATCTAAACTAGTTAATAAATTGTTGTCACAATATAAATCTAGTAATTCTACATTTTGCGTAAGATCTAAAGTCGTTAATAAATTATTACCGCAAGCCAACAAATCTAAAATTAGGTTTTGTGTAACATCTAAACTGGTTAATTGATTGCCGTCAAAAATCAACCATTCTAAATTTACATTTTGTGTAACATCTAAACTGGTTAATTGATTGTTACTACAAACAAGGACTCTTAAATTTGGGTTTTGTATAACATCTAAACTGGTTAATTGATTGTTACTACAAGCAAGGAGTATTAAATTTGTGTTTTGTGTAACATTTAAACTGGTTAATTGATTGTCTTGACAAGTCAAAAACATTAAGGCTGTAAAATCTTCAATACCTGTTAAATCAGAAATATTTTTAGCAGATACATCTAAAAGAATTAATGTATTAATATTAGCTGTAGGTACTTGTCCGTCATTAGGTATATCATCATAATCAGATAGCGCATCTTCAAAATTAGCATCTGGTATAGCTGTGTATTGTGCATAACTCATTGCACTAATTAAAAGGGTAAGTAAAAATAGTTTTATTTTCATGATATTTTTATTTAAGGGTTATAATTTAACAAAATTAGGATAAATAATTATCTTTCAAGGTCTAAATTACAAGTAAATCTTTTTTAGTTCATTTTTTTGTTAAAATATAAAAAGAAATTTTTATTTACATATTGCCCCTTTTGGGTAGTTTAATCACTTGTAGCGCAAATATAAAAACATTTTTTATATTTGCATAGAATATCCCAATTAACAAACTCAGTTAAAGTGTAAACAATTTTAAATTAAAATGTTTATATTGCAAATTATAAAACAGTTGTATTAATAAAATTTTTAATGGTAAAAAAAATAGATTTAAAAGATATAGTACAAGATGCTTTAGATGACTCTATACAGCAAATTTCTGCTTCAGACGCCACTTTTTTATATGCAGAAACTCCTAAAAGTCCAATGCATGTTGGTAGTGTTATTATAGTTGAAGGTTCCTTAAAATTTAATGACTTTAAAAAAATAATTGCATCTAAACTACATTATATACCTAAATTTAGAAAAAGACTTTTAAATGTACCTATGCATTTAGATTTTCCGTATTGGGTAGATGATTCTAATTTTGACTTAGATCTGCATTTGCACAGAACTAAACTTCCCGACCCATCAAACTGGAAAACACTAAGAGAAATAACAGCATCTTTATTTAGCACACCATTAGATTTAAGAAGACCGCTATGGTCTATTCATTTTATTGAAGGTATCGATGAAATTCCTCAAATACCAAAAGGCTCCGTAGCTATTTTGTCAAAAGTGCATCACGTTATGATTGATGGAAATTCAGGTGTTGGTATTATGGGTATTGTGTTTGATAAAGATAGCAAAAATAAAGATGTAGCCCCGCCAGAACCCAAAGAATTTGAACCAGAACCTTTACCAGATGAATTAACACTTTTACTAAAAAGTGCCTATGGATTTTTAAAAAACCCTTTAAAAGTCCCTAAATTGGTTGGAAAAACGGCACTTTCGCTTATTAAAAGCAAAGTAGTAAAAAAAGTAAAAGGTCAAGGATATAATTCAAATAATACATTAACAGTCCCAAAAACCATTTTTAATGGCTCAATTTCAGCAAAAAGAACTTGGGGAACTGCAATTCTTTCCTTTGATAGAATAAATGTACTTAGAAAACTTGCAGCAGTAAGTATTAACGATATAATTTTAACAATTTGTGCAGGTGCAATTAGAAAATATTTAATAGAAATAGACAAGTTACCTACATTGCCTTTAGTAGCAAATGTACCAATTTCTATTAGAGTTAAAGATAGTTCAGAAAGTAAAAAAATGAACAATCAAATATCAAATATGCTTGTTCAAATTGCAACGCACATTAAGAACCCTACAGAACGTCTTGAATTCATACAAGAACAAACGCAATTAGGCAAAACAAAACATAAAGCTGTTGGCGCAAAATCACTTGCACAAATGGCAAACTCTGTACCTTTTGGTCTAGCAAACTTAGCCGCAGGGGTCTATAGTAAATATAATATAAAAGAATTACATAGACCGCCATTTAATGTTACAATAACTAATGTTCCAGGACCAAGTGGTATACTATATATAAAAGGTCATAAAATTGTTTCTTTGTTTGGTTTAACTCCTGTAGTTGATGGTTTTGGTCTAATAATAGCTGCTTTTAGTTATAATGGTCAAGTAACTATCACAACAACTTCGGATTCTAATACTATGCCAGATGTTGATAAGTTTTCTCGCTATATAAGAGAGGCTGCTAATGAACTAGAAGAGGTTATCCAAAAAAGAGGTAAAAAGAAACCTCTAAATACAATCATTAAAATAAAAAGCACTCCCTTTTTTACAGCCTTAAAAAAACACAGTATTAACCACCCAAAATTTGTTAAAAATCATAGCGGATTATTTCAAATAGAAGTTGTTTCTAATGATAAAATATCTAATTGGTTAATTGATTTTACAAAAAAAGAAATATTAATAAAGAAACAAAAATCAAAAGATGCAAAAGTCATTTTAAACATTACAGATACTATCTTATTTAAATTATATAAACAAGAATTACTATTAGAAGAATTAATAATTCAAAAAAGAATAAAACTTAAAGGCACAAAAAAAGAAACTAATAAACTACTAAAAATGCTACATGCTTTTTTAAATAGATAATACATGCACTATACAACTAATACATATATTACTAGAGATAAGGAAGTCATTTTTTATTACAAATGGGCGGCTAAAACACCTCTTAAAGGTATCGTTCAAATCTCTCATGGTATTGGCGAACACGCTGGGCGCTATCACTCTATTGCAAAATTATTGCAAGAACAAGGTTATGAAGTTTACGCTAACGATCATAGAGTTCATGGCAAGAGTGTAAAATCAAAAAAATTTATGGGCATATATAAAGGTGCAAATTATTTTGATGATGCTGTAAAAGACATGCGAGAATTAACGTTACTTATTAAAAAAGCACAGCCAAACTATAAGGTTATATTATTTGGACATAGTATGGGGTCACTTTTAAGCAGAAAATATGTTACAAAATATGGTGATGATTTAACAGCATTAATATTATCTGGAACTGCAAGTTTTAAAAAAGGACTTGGTACAATTGGCTTATTTAGTGCAAATATAATTCGAGTTTTCAAGGGAAGAAGTAAAAAAAATAAATTTATTAAATCTATTTCTTTTGCAGAATTTAATAAAAATTTTAAACCAAACAGAACTGAATTAGATTGGATTAGCACCGATGAAAAGCAAGTAGATATTTTTAAAAATGACCCTTATAGAATAATTGATTTTTCTCTAAGTATTTTTATAGACCTTATTAAAGGCAGTAAAGAAATTAATACTCAAGAAGCATTTAATGCTACACCTAAATCTTTACCAATATATATATTTTCAGGCGATAAAGACCCTGTAGGCGATATGGGTAAAGGCGTTAAAAAAGTAGTAAAACAATATTATAAAGCAGGTATTAAAGATTTGACTTTTAAATTATATAAAGGCGGAAGACATGAAATGCTTAATGAAACTAATAAAACAGAAGTAGAACGTGACCTAATAACTTGGTTAAACTCACGTATCTCAAACTCAAATTAAATATGGAAAACACAGAAATACTTTATAAATCATTTCTAAAATTTATAATAGCAATTGTTGTAAATAATAATAAAACTTTAAAGGAAGCAAAAAAAATAGTTACAAATAAATTTGCTAAACACCCAAATAAAAAATTAATCCATAAATTAATTAATGATACCGAGTTAGGTAAAAAAACATTGGCAACACTCTCAAATAATTGCCTAGCCATTTGTGAAGATTTTGGCTCAAACAGAAACTATATTACTTTAGTCATGATACTTAAAACAATTTTAAGCGAAATGCCCGCAGAAAGTAAAACAACTAAAGTTGCACAAAAAATAGGAACTGATTTTGAAAAAAAAATTACGGAAATAAATGCATCAATAGACGCTCCACCGCTGTATAATATGTTTTTAGAAGGTAGATCTTTAATAGAGTGGTCTTCCATCGCTTTTATTTATCCATTTATACCTAAATTTAAAAGTAATAATAAAGACAAGCCTGTTTTATTAATGCCTCCATATTTAGGCAATGACTATTCAACCGTTTTTGTAAGAAAATATTTAAAATCAGTTGGATTTAAAACCTATAAATGGGAGCTAGGTTTAAATATGATTAACTCTAAATATTTACCAAAACTAATCGAAAGACTAGATGAAATTTACGAAAAACATCAAGAAAAAGTAAGCCTTGTTGGCTGGAGCGGTGGCGGAATTTTTGCCAAAATAATTGCAAATAGATATCCAGATAAAGTAGCACAATTAATTACAATAGGCTCACCAGTCTGGGGAATTAATAATATGGAGACGCCAATGATCCGAGTTTTTGAATTTTTAAGAGGTAAAAAATTAAAAGAACGCAATAAAAAATTTTTAAAAGAATTGGAAGAAATTCCAAATGTACCGATAACCTGTATATACACAAAAACAGATGGATTAATTCCTTGGAAACACTGTAAAGAAGCAACATCTTTACGCAATAATATTAAAAATATAGAAGTATATGGTAGTCATTGTGGTTTAGGAGCTAATGCAACAGTATTACGTACTGTAGCAAAAGCATTAAATTTTAATACCGATAAAGAACCTAAAGGAATAATACCAAAAATTGAAAATTTATTTTACCCAAAATTTTGGAGACAAAAAGGAACTACAAAATTTACTAACCTTTTTCTAAAGACCTAAAAAGTTATGGAAAAAATCATAAATCATCCTAAATTTCAAGAGCAATTAAAAAAAATTGCCAAAGAACAAAATATAGATCTTACTGAAGTACAAAGGAAAGCAGCTATATATATAGAAGAACTATACGCAAAACACCACCCTGTTGGTAGTATGTTATCGGTTAAAGGCTTACAATACCTTATTAAAAAAGCATACAATGACAAAATTGATATTGATTCACAAGAAATTAAAAAATTAATGAAACTAATGCGGCATCATTCTGTTGCATTTATTCTTACCCATAAAACCTATTTAGACACAGCAGTACTAATCACAACCCTTGCAAGATACGGTATGCCAATACCATACACATTTGGAGGTATAAACTTAGCCTTTCCTGGATTTAAACAATTAGGAAAAAACTCGGGACTAATATTTATAAGAAGAAGTTTTAAAGACAATCAAATATATAAAACAACTTTACGACATTATATTTCTTACCTTATTGAAAACGGCAATCATCTAACATGGAATATTGAAGGTACGCGTTCTAGAACTGGTAAAATTGTTTATCCACAAATGGGCATTCTAAAATATATAACTGAAGGCGAGCAAGAGAGTTCTAAAAATATAAAATATATTCCTGTTTCAATAGTTTACGACCTTATTCCAGATGTAAAAGAAATGGTTGAAGAAAGTAAAGGAAAAGAAAAAAAATCAGAATCTGTAAAAGAATTTGTTAATTACCTAAAAAAATTAGGACATCAATACGGAAGAGCGGCCATTAGATTTGGCGACCCCGTAGTAATTGGAGAACATAAAAATGCAATTATTCCAGAATTAGAAGACGCTAGTTTTTCGCAACAATACAACTTACCAAGGTTTGCATTTGAATTAATTCATAAAGCAAATATGATTACGCCAGTGACCACAGTTTCTTTAATTTGCAATGTATTGTTAAACAATTTTGCAATGACTAAAAAAGAACTAGAGTTTAATGTAATTAAACTTATGAATTATATTGGCAAACGAAAAGAAGATGTACTAATAGATAGAGGAAACAATATAGGTATAACAGTACAAAAAGCTATTAATTTATTACTTGGCTCAAGTATTATACAAAAAAATAAAGTAGGTTACAAAACTACATATAACTTAGCAGCAAATAAATTTTTATCAGCAACTTATTATGCCAATATGGCCTCGTGTCATTTATACCATAGAGCCTTTATAGAAATGGCTTTAGTAAAAATAAAAGATGATAAATCATCACGTAGAATCATTCACTTTTGGGAAGAAATAATGCACCTAAGAAATATTTTTAAGTTTGAATTTTTTTATACCAATAAACCTCAATTTAGTAGTGAGATAGAAGCCGAATTAACTTTATTTGATAAAAATTGGAGAAGTATAATTACCAACCCAAAAGGAGATATTACCACATTATTATCCAAACAAGAGTTAATGGTCTCAAAAGCAATACTTTTAGTGTATTTAGAAGCTAATAAAGTAGTATGCCATACCCTTAATACTTGGGACTTAGAAGATGATTTTATAGACGAAGAATTTATACAGTTATGTGTATTTAAAGGCAAAGAATTACATTGGCAATCTTATATAACTCGCTTAGATAGTGTTTCTAAGCCTTTTTTAATAAGTGCTTTGCGCTTAGCAAAGAATAGTAAATTAACACCCGAAAAACATAAAATAGATTACAAAAAAATTGAAAATTGGCTACAAGTATTTAATGATTTAACCAATCAAATTAGTTCCTTACAACAACTTGAGATTAAAAGTAATTCAGAAAATTACAACGAAGAAATATTAGATTTAGAAATTGTACCAGGAACAGAAGTTGAAACAATTTCAAATACTATAGAAGCACAAGAAAAAGGCAATCATATTGTTGCATTTTTTGATTTAGACAGAACAATAATTAACGATTTTTCTGCTAAAAAGTTTCTAAAATCAAGATTACTAAGTGGTAAATCTACTGCAAAAGAATTATTATCTCAATTTGTAGCAATAACACTATACGCATCTGGTAATAGAGATTTTGAAGTACTTACAAAACTTTCTGCTATGGGAATTAAAGGTCTTAAAGAGCAAGATTTTATAGAACTAGGTCAAGAAGTTTATGAAAATTATTTAGAAAGCACCATATATCCAGAAGCAAGAATATTAATAAATTCACATTTAGAAAAAGCCCATAAAGTTGTTATAATTTCAGCAGCAACATCATATCAAATAAAACCAATTGCAAAAGAATTAGGAATAAAAGATATTTTTTGCACTAAATTAGAAGTTAAAAAAGGAAAATTTACAGGTAGAATAAGTGAGATGTGCTGGGGCGAAGGTAAAGCAAACGCAGGAAAAAAGTTTGCAAAAGTAAATAATATTGATTTGTCAAAAAGTTTTTTTTATACAGATAGTATAGAAGATTATCCGCTTTTAGAAATTGTAGGTAAACCTTTTGCTACAAATCCAGATAGCGCACTTTCACAAATAGCCTTTAAAAACAATTGGCCAATTCTTCGTTTTAAAGAAACTAATGAAAAACCATATGTAAATATTTTTAGAACTATATTAGCAGCATCTAGTATATATCCATCTATATTAAAAGGTTTGGCGAAAGGAGTAATGAGTCTATCTAAACAAGAAGGTATAAATACAACAATAGCTAGCATAGGTGATTTAGGAACTAAATTAGCAGGTTTAGATATCGCAATTAAAGGAAAGCATAATTTAAATAACTTTAGACCAGCCGTTTTTTGTTTTAATCATCAAAGCTCTGCAGACTTTATTATATTAATGAAATTATTGCGAGAGAACGTAACCGGAATTGCTAAAAAAGAATTAGAAATGACACCAATAGGTCCTTTATTTAAAACTTTAGGCGCTATTTTTATAGAGAGAACAGATAAAACAAAAGCAATAAAAGCAATGGAACCTGCTGTAAAAGCATTAAAAAACGGAATTTCAATTGCAATAGCACCAGAGGGGACAAGAAGTAGAAGTAAAATTTTAGGTAAGTTTAAAAAAGGAGCATTTCATTTGGCAATAAAAGGAGAAGTGCCTATAATACCAATTGTTATTAAAAATGCATATATGGCAACCCCAAAAGGTAGTAGCATGTTTAAACCAACGCAAATTGAAGTAGTCGTTTTAGACCCAGTTGATACATCAGGATGGAAACAAAAAAATGTAACTAAGTATGTAGAAGAGGTTCGTAATTTATTTGTAAAAGAATTAGAAAATTAAATACTAAAATCATATCATATGAAATTAAATGTAGGTGTATTAGGCGGTGGTTCTTGGGGAACTACGGTTGCTTCATTAACCTCAAAAAATAGTGCAACTATGATTTGGGCAAGAAATATAGAAACTGTAACCGAAATAAATGAGCAACACACCAATTCAAAATATTTACCAAATGCAACTTTACATAAACGTTTAAGAGCATCTTCATCTATAAAAGAAACCGTACAAAATGCAGCTGTTATTGTATTGGGAATTCCATCACAAAGTTTTAGAAAAGTATTACTAGAAGCCCAACCATACATTAGACCTTGGGTCCCAATAATTAGTTTATCCAAAGGCATCGAAATGGAAACAAATTTAAGAATGACCGAAATAATAAAAGAAATTTTACCTGGGCACCCTGCAGGCGTCCTAACTGGTCCAAATCTTGCAAAAGAAATTCATTTTGGCAAAGCAGCAGCAGCAGTTATTGCAATGGTTGATAAAACTATCGCAAGAAAACTACAGTCCGTTTTTAATTCTGGTTTATTTAGAGTCTATACAAATAATGATGTTATTGGCTGCGAATTAGGTGGAGCATTAAAAAATATAATGGCAATTGCAACAGGAATGGGTGATGGTATAGATGCAGGAGAAAATACACGCTCTGCATTAATTACAAGAGGTTTATCTGAATTAACAAGGTTAGGAGTTGCTATGGGCGGAAAGCGTAGAACATTTGCAGGCCTAACAGGTATGGGTGATTTGGTAGCAACTTGTTCAAGTTCAAAAAGCAGAAATCATCATGTAGGCTATCAATTAGGTAAAGGAAAAACACTTGATGAAGTAATAGCAGAAATGAATGAAGTTGCCGAAGGTGTAAAAACAGCAAAAGTAGTCATGGAATTATCAAAAAAATACCATGTAGAAATGCCAATTTCTAGAGAGGTTTATAAAGTGCTTTATGAAGGTAATACCGTAGCAAACGCTTTTAAAAGTCTCTTAAATATAGATGTAGGCTCTGAGGAGGAACCTGGGTAAAATTAATTTAAAGATGACTGTTCTATTTCAAAAAGTAGCTATTAAAAATAATTAATCATGACAAAAAAAGCAGACACCATATCCTTTATAGTTAGATTTCATCAAAAAATATACAAAGAAGAAAATGAATCTAAAATACAATGGAGAGGTAAAATAATACATGTTCAAGGAGAAGACAAACAACATTTTTCTGATTTTAATGATGCACTTATTTTTATGAGAAAAAAATTAGCAAAATTAACCGAAGATGCGACAAAAGACCAATCTAAAGAAGAACAAGAAGGTATTTTAGACAAAAGTTTACATGTCTGGAATACACTTAAAGAAATGGGTCCAAAAGTCATCAAAGAAGCAATAAAAAATCCGAAAAAACAAATTTCACAAATACAAGAACAACTTAGTTTTATTGGTGATGAAATAGGTGAAAAAGTACAATTAGATCAATGGAGAAGTGCTTCAAAATCAGACCTTAAAGAGATAAAAAATGTAATTAGTCAATTGGCAGAAGAAATAAAAAAATTAAATACTAAAGTAACCACTCTTAGTAAAAAGAAATGATTGCTTTATGTCTGTACTACAAAAAAGGTTAGAAGAATTAAGACTATTTAAAGAGAATGCTAATATTCGTATTCAAACTTTAGGTTATTTTAGACTTTGGCGAAATAGTATTAAAGTAAATTCTAAAGAGTGGAATAGAGACAAAACAGTACAGCTATTACAGTATTTAATTTCGAATAGAAGTCGCCATGCATTACACAAAGAAAAAATTATGGATCATCTTTGGGAAGATGGAGATGATAGAGATTTTAAAGTAGCATTGCACGGTATTAATAAAATTCTAGAACCTGAAAGAGTATCTAGAGTTGAGCCAAAATATATTGTTAGGCAAGGTATAACCTACCAATTAAATATCGAAAAAGTTTGGATTGATGTTGACGCGCTTGAAAAATATGTAATTATTGGTAACGAATCTTTTGAAATAGATAATAAAATTGCAAAACAAGCATTTAAAAATGCCATAGCATTATATCAAGGTATTTATTTACCAAATAGAATATATGAAGAATGGTCAATAGAAGAACGAGAAAAAATACAAATGTTAATCTTAGGGGCATATATTACTTTTGCAGAAATTTTATTAAATGAAAAGCCAATAGAAAGTATTCGTTTAGCACAAAATGCCTTATATATAGACCCTACTTGGGAAGATGCATACAGAATACAAATGCAAGCTTATATTTTAAAAGGTAACAGACCACAAGCTATAAAAACGTATCAAAAATGTGTTGCTGTATTAGCTAAAGAATACGGTATTGAGCCACTTCCTGAAACAAAAAAATTAATTAAAGAAATAGAAGGTATTAGTTAATTCTTCGGGCATCTCCTCTCCTACTCGACCAAACTATAAAATTCATTTTTCTAAATTCTTACTTACTTATCTTTAAGTTTTTTCTTAAATTTTTCAATTTTGGTTTCTTCTACCTTTTTTGGCCAATAATTATTTTCGATATTTACATCTGCTGTTAATTGATCTGGGTCAATATTTATTTCTTTTATTTCTTTATCAGATGCAAACAATTTTTTCACCTCTTTATCATTTTTACGCCAAATCTGAGCAGGGTATTGTTTTCTCATTTTTGTACCATCTGTAAAAATATAGTCAACAATAATTGGCATTGGTATATCACCTGGTTTTTCAAAAATTATTTCATAAAAATATCTCGTGTTTTTTAAATTTGCATGTTCAGCCCCCTTAAAATTATTTGCTAAATAATCTTTTAAAAATTGTATATCTTCTATCGGGTTTTTAATATTCTCCATACCTACTGTATAATCTTCACTTTCAGTATCTACTAAATAGATTACTGGTCCAAAATCTTTGGGTTTCATTCCGTAAGCCGCTGCCATTTTTTTAACCCTAGTGGTAGGTTTTGTTGTTACCACGTATTTTTTAATACCTTTTATACCAACATCTACATTACCAGTAGTATAAAACCATCCTCTCCAAAACCAGTCTAAATCGGTTGCAGAAGCGTCTTCCATAGTTCTAAAAAAATCTTCTGGGGTAGGGTGTTTAAATTTCCAACGTTTTGCATAAGTACTAAATGCTTTGTCAAATAGTTCGTGGCCTAAAATAACTTCACGTAATATATATAACCCTGCAGCAGGTTTAGCATAAGCATTCATACCGAAATTATAAATATTATTTGATTGGCTCATAATTGGCGATAATTGATCTTGATCACCACGCATATATTCAGTTACATTTTTAGGAAAACTTCTAGACGGAAATCCTTTTTGATAAGTTTGTTCTGCCATAATTTCGGTGTATGAATTTAAGCCCTCGTCCATCCAAGTCCATTGTCTTTCATCAGAGTTTACAATCATTGGGAACCAATTATGTCCAACTTCGTGAGTTATAACACCTATCATTCCGTTTTTAGTTCTTTCTGAATAAGTACCGTCTTCTCTTGGTCTTCCATAGTTCCAACATATCATTGGGTACTCCATACCTTGTTGTTTACCATGAACAGAAATTGCTTTATGATAAGGGTAATCAAATAATTGTTTAGAATATGATTCTAAGGTGTTGGCAACTACTCTTGTAGAATGTTCTTCCCATAACGGATTTCCTTCTTTGGGATACATAGATTCAGCAATAACCGTTTTATTGCCAATTTTTACAGCCATGATATCTAAAATATATTTTCTTGAAGATGCAAAAGCAAAATCACGTACATTTTCTGCATAGAATTTCCAAGTTTTTGTTTTGTCTGAAAAATGTTTTTCTTTTTCAATTACTTCTTCTTGGGTAACAATAATAATTGGTTTATCAAAAGATTTCATCGCTTTTTCAAAGCGTTTATACTCTACTTTGGTAAGCATTTTTTTTCGGTTTAATAATTTACCTGTAGCATCTAAAATATGATCAGATGGTGTTGTGATATTTACGTGATAATTCCCAAATTCTAAGGCAAATTCTCCGCGTCCCCAAAATTGTAAATTTTGCCAACCTTCTACATTGTTATAAACGGCTAACCTTGGGAAAAATTGAGCGATAATATAATTGTTATTACCATCTTTCTCAAAATGCTCGTAACCAGATCTACTTCTATTAACTGTATGTTCAGGTATATTATACCACCATTTCATTTTAAAAACAGTGGTTTCTCCTGCTTGTAATGGTTTTGGTAAATCTAAACGCATCATAGTTTGGTTAATAACATAATCTAAATCATTATTATTAATATCTTTTACATATTCTATTTTAAAGCCACCATCAAAAGGTTTGCCTAAAAATTTTTGTGTAAATTGTTCGGGTTTATAAAACACGCTTGGTCCTCCTCCTTCAATATCTGGTGTTTTAGAATCTGCAGCCCTTACATTTTGATCTAATTGTATCCAAAGATACGCTAATGCATCTGGTGAATTATTGTGATAAGTAATAGTTTGATTTCCAAAAATTTTTTGATTTTTATCATCTAAAATAATATCCATTTTATAATCAACTTGCTGTTGAAAATAATCTTTTCCTGGTGCCCCAGAAGCAGTACGGTAAGTATTAGGTGTATTAAACTCTTCTTTTAATTGTTTAAATTTATTAGTATTGTAATGTGCTTTTTCATTTTTAACTTTTTCTTCTTGTGCAAAAGAAACAAATGAAATTAATGTAATAATCAGATATGATAATACTTTATTCATGAAATTTAATCTTTTAAAATTAGATTTCAAAAATAAGAAATTAAACAATAGCAGAGTACGTAAAGAATACAAAAAAGTAACAAAAAAGGTTATTTATCAAACTTTAACATTTCTTTATCATTTCCATTTTTAAGGTAAAATGTCTTTTTCTGACTATTCAAATTTATTTTAATAATGTTCTGTTGGTCATCAAAAGTATTGAGTAATATTTTATTTTGAACTTCTAAAAAATTGATTTTCGGAACAGAATCTGTTTCTAAATAAAAATAAATTAAATCTTTTTCATATTCTTTACCAATGTATTTTAAAAGTTGCTTTTTTTGATTAACCTTTAAAATAAAATTAGATAGTACGTATTTTTGCAACAAACTATCTATATTTTTAACCTCTCGCTTTGTAGCTAACTCACAGGTAACATTTTCTGTTTTATTTATAACAGATTCAATATCATCTATAAAACAATGCATCGTAATTTGTAGGGAATTACTTTTTACATTAAAAACGATCTTAGTTAGACTCAAGTGATATTTGTGTACTGTAAATGCAAATAGAACTATTAAAAGCAATGAGAGTATTTTTTTCATATACTAAATTAATTGGCAACAAAGTTAGTAATTTATACATTCTCTAGGTATTTTTAAATCATTAAAAAGAAAATTATAATTTTTGACTTTAAAAAAAAATTATTGCTACTTTTGAATATCTATAAATGAAAAATGATAAATTAAAAATGAAAAAATTATAATAAACGTTAAAATTAGCGAATTATGTACGAAATAAAATTAAAGAAATTAGGTAAAAAGAAAATAAAAACCATTTATTTTAACGTTAGAAATAAAGTTGATACATTGTCCGAACTATTGACTGAGTGTGTACGCAGTGAGGTAGAAAGGTTTAATAGCGAAAAAGAAACCCCCACATTATTACCTTTTTTATCACCAAAAGAAATACAACAACAATCTGAAACAGGAAAAATTAGTTTTGGAGATAATTTTAACGCTACAAAAGTGGCTGTTGAAAAAGCTATTGAAAACATACTATTAGCTTTTAAAGATGGTCTTTTTGTAGTATTTATCGATGATAATGAAATAAAGTCATTAAAACAGCAAACAGATATCAGTACAGAGAGTAGTATTACTTTTATACGTTTAACCTTTCTTACAGGAACTTATTGGTAGTTTTATTGCTCCAAAAAAAAATTGCTGAAATTAAAAGAGATCCTCTATTTTATTAATCAAAATTTCTGTTTAAAAAAATATTTTTATCCTTTCTAAATTTTACCTTAATTATTTTTTAACTACGTATTATTAAAACTTTTTTTCTTTCAATTCAAAATCTTTACCTAAATATACTTTACGCACCATTTCATCGGCAGCAAGTTCTTTTGGGGTTCCTTCTTTTAAGATTCCTCCTTCAAACATTAAATACGTTTTATCAGTAATTGCTAGTGTTGCTTGTACATCGTGGTCGGTTATTAAAATACCAATATTTCTATTTTTTAAATGTGCTACAATATATTGAATATCATTTACTGCAATAGGGTCAACTCCTGCAAATGGTTCATCTAATAAAATAAATTTAGGGTCAGATGCTAAGCAGCGTGCAATTTCTGTTCTTCTACGCTCTCCTCCAGATAATAAATCGCCTCTATTTTTTCTAACATGACCTAAACTAAATTCTTTGATTAAAGATTCTAGTTTTTCTTTTTGTTGTTTTTTTGATAAATCTGTAAATTGTAAAATTGCCATAATATTATCTTCTACAGATAATTTTCTGAAAATTGATGCTTCTTGTGCTAAATAGCCAATTCCTTTTTGAGCGCGTTTATACATTGAGTCATTGGTTATTTCTTCATTGTCTAAAAATATTTTACCTTCGTTTGGTTTTATCATACCAACAATCATATAAAAAGAGGTTGTTTTTCCCGCACCATTTGGACCTAATAAGCCAATGATTTCACCTTGATTTACTTCAACAGAGATGCCTTTTACCACTTCTCTGCTTCCGTAAATTTTTACTATATTTTCTGCTTTTAATTTCATTTTTGTAGATTTTATGTTTTTGCAGAAATCTATTTTTCTTTTTAAATAAATCCTTAATAAAGGTTAAAAGTACTATAATTAACGTTTTGCAAGTGTTACTTTTTGTTTTTTAACTATTCTTTTAGAAATAAGAATTCCAAATTCATATAAAAATAACATTGGTATTGCAACTACTATCTGGCTTAAGATATCTGCAGGAGTTAATACTGCTGCTAAAACTAAAATAATAACTAATGAATATTTTCTGTTTTTTTTTAAAAATTCTGGTGTTACTAAACCTAATTTAGTTAAAAAGTAAATTACTACTGGTAATTCGAATAAAATTCCAGCAGATATTACTGCAGTTTTTACAATTGCAATATAAGAGGCCATTTTAAAATTTCTTGCAACTACATTACTGACTGAATAATTACCAAAAAAATTAACAGTTAAGGGGGCTAAAATATAATAACCAAATAGTATGCCTAAAAAGAATAGAAATGAAGAAAAGAAGATAAAGCTTTTAGCATGCTTTTGTTCTTCTTTATGCAATGCTGGTTTTAAAAAACGCCACACTTCATAAGCTAGATATGGAAAAGCGAGAATAAAACCAAATGTAATTGACATCCAGATATGGGCAGAAAACTGTTCTGCCATTTTTAGACTTTGTATATTAAATGTAGTTTCTTCAATACACATACCCTCAGAACCAAACATTTTAGAAAGGTTACACAGTACTCTATAAGTAATAAAGTTAGCGTCTTGAAAAACAAAAATAATTTTATCAAAAATAAAACTTTTAAAGATAAAAGCTAAAATAGCAAATCCAAAGATTGCACTAGTCGTTCTTATTAGCAACCATCGTAACTCTTCTAAATGGTCTAAAAAAGACATTTCTTTTTTTTGTTTACTCATTTTTTTAATTTTTACTTTTGCAAAAGTAAGTTTTTTGGGTTTATTTTAGGTTGTTATTTTGCAGAGATGTAAAAGGTATTAGTTATAATTTTATTTTATAAAGATTTTGTTCTTCCGCCATCAACAGGTAAATTAACACCATTGATATAACTTGCTGCTTTACTACTTAAAAAAGCAATAGCATTGGCTATTTCTTCTGGTCTTGCAAAGCGCTTCATTGGTACTTGGTTTTGCATTAGTTTACTTATTTCTTCAATAGGTTTATTTAATTTATTTGCTTTGTTTTTAATAATTTCATTTAACCGTTCTGTTCCTGTTGCTCCTGGTAAAATATTATTTACAGTTATTCCAAATTGCCCTAATTCATTAGCCAAAGTTTTTGACCAATTTGCAACTGCACCACGAATGGTATTTGAAACTCCCAAGCCGTCTAAAGGTTGTTTTACACTGGTTGAAATTATATTAATAATACGACCAAAATCAACTTTTTTCATACTTGGAACTACGGCTTGTACCAATACGTGGTTTGCTTTTAAGTGTTGTGTAAAGGCGGTTTCAAACTGCGTTAAGTTTGCTGAAAAAACAGGACCTCCTGTTGGTCCTCCTGTATTATTTATTAGAATATGAATGGTTTGTACTTTGCTTACATGTTCGGTAACTATTTTAAATAGGTGTACTGGGTTTTGAAAATCAGCTACTAAATAAGTATGTTTTTGATTACCATTATTTGGTAATTCAGTAATTACTTGTTGTAATTTCGTTGAATTTCTAGCAATTAAAGTGATGTTTGCTCCTAATTGTGCTAATGCTATTGCTGTTGCCTTTCCGATACCTTGTGTACTACCGCAAACTAAAGCGTTTTTATTGTCTAAATTTAAGTTCATTCTTTATTTTTAATTTATCATTTATCATTTTTAATTTATCATTTTTAATTTATCATTTATCAATATTTTAAACAAATATTCTTAGGTTCTGTAAAAAATCGAAGTACTTCAAAACCTCCTTCTCTACCGACTCCAGAGTCTTTTACGCCACCAAATGGAGTTCTTAAGTCTCTTAACATCCAGGTATTTACCCAAATAATTCCTGCTTCAATTTCTCGTGTAAATTTTAAAGTTCGTTTTAAATTGTTTGTCCAAAGGCTTGCTGATAAGCCATACCTTATATTGTTTGCCATTTTTAGCACTTCATTTTCTTTTTCAAAAGGCATTATGGTTACTATTGGTCCAAAAATTTCTTCTTGATTTACTTTGCAATTATTATTTTGTATTTCTAATACAGTTGGTTGCATATAATACCCTTTTTCGTATCCTTTAACCATTATTTTTTCACCGCCGCAAAGTAGGTTTGCTCCTTCTTTTTTAGCAATTTTTACATAACTTAATACTTTTTCTAGATGGCTTTTTGATACTAACGCACCTATTTTAGCATCTTTATTATTGGGGTGTGCAACTTTTAAATTTTTAACTGCTTTTATAAAGTCTGTTTTAAATTTTTCATAAATTGGTTTTTCGACAAAAATTCTTGATCCACAAAGGCAAATTTGTCCTTGATTAGAAAATGATGAAAGTAATGTTGTTTTTAACATTTGTTTATAATCACAATCAGCAAAAATAATATTTGGGTTTTTTCCGCCTAATTCTAAAGATATTTTTTTAAACATTGGCGCTACCGTTTTAGCGATTATAGCGCCTGTTTTTGTTCCTCCAGTAAACGAAATTACTTTTACATCTTTATGAGAAATTAGTGTATTACCTGTAGTTTTCCCTAAGCCATGTACGATATTTAGCACACCTTTAGGCAAGCCTGCTTTGGTACAAATATCACCTAATAAATAGGCTGTCATTGGTGTAACTTCGCTTGGTTTTGCTACAACGCAATTACCGGTTGCTATTGCTGGAGCAATTTTCCATGTAAGAAGGTATAATGGTAAGTTCCATGGTGAGATACAGGCTACAACTCCTATTGGGTGTCTTAAGGTGTAATTTATAGCTTCTTCGCCTAGACTTTCATAAGATTCTGATCCAAACTGTGTAATTGCATGTGCAAAAAATCTAAAATTATCTGCTGCTCTTGGTATATCAATTAATTTGGCTAAGCTTAATGGTTTTCCGTTGTCTTTAGATTCTGCTTTGGCAAATTTATCTAGGTTTTCTTCTAATAAATCGGCTATTTTAGCTAAGATTTTACTTCTTTCATTACGGTCTGTTTTTGACCAAGTTTTAAATGCTTTTTTTGCGGAAGCAACTGCTAGGGCAACATCTCTTTTATCTGAGTTAGGTATTTTACCATAGACCTCTCCATTTGAGGGGTTGTAGTTATCTATCCATTTATTAGATAAAGGTAATATGTTTGAGCCGTTTATGTAGTTTTTTATTTTAGACACAGAATATAGGGGGTTTAGTTTTTTTATTTATAGTTTTAATTTACTCTTTAATATTTGTCTTTATGTTATTTATTTCTTTTTGTAGTTTGATAATTTTCAAAGAGTCTCTTTTTGCTTCTAATTTTTTTATTTTTTCTTGTGCTGAAAATTTATTTGTTACAGTGTCTATTTTTACTGGCTGAAGTATTGAATCGGTTATCGCTGTAGAATTAACTATACCTAAAGAGTCTTTTGTTGTCCATATATTTTCTAGGTTTTTATTTTCTAAATTTTCTGTAAATTTATAATCCTTAAAAAAGACATTATTAGGTTCGCTTGTTTTCCAAACGCTACCTAACTGTTTTAAAATGGTCATATCCCATTTTTCTGGTGTTTTTACGTCAACCCAAATTACGTCTCTATATTCCATATCAATTAAGGCTAAGTCGGGTGTTGCAGATCCGTCAAACTTTTTTGAATTTTCTCTTTTTGCTGCAATGGTTGATAATACAAACATTCTACGTTTACCTGCAATATCTTTGATATATGGTCTAAATTCTACGGGTTTATTAACAGACCAATCAAATTCTTTTTTAGATTCCATTACTTTTAGGGGCATTGCTGAAACTCCTGCAAATCCTTCTTTATTTTTTGCATGATCGTAATACATTAGGTGTTTATTTCCGTCAGACGGAATAAAAACGGAATAAGATAAACTTGTTCGTTCTTTACCTATGGGCTCTAAACCAAACCAATGGTATAAACCGTTGTGTGCTTTTATATCAATGCCTTCAAAATTAAAATCGGTTACAAAAGGCTGTTGGTTTTGGTCGTCTTTTAAGTCTGGTATTTTTACTGAGGTTTTCATGTTCCATGGTAAAGGGTCGCTAAACCCTCCTAAAAACTTGAGTGATTCTGCTTGTAGTCGTGATACTTTTTCTGATAATGTGTTTTGACCTTTTAAATATGGGTAATTCTTCATTTTTTCAGCAGAAATATATTTTCCTTTTCCAAAAAGCAAACGTTCAATATAATCTTTTGTGGTATGTTTTCCGTTTTCTATAACCATTACACCGCCAAAGGTTGGGTATGGAAACAAAAATCCTTTCCATTTTATTAGGCTTACTATTTGCACCCAATTCCCTGCATCATTTTTCATATAAAAAACTTCTTCTGGTTCTAAATTTAAGTATTGCCAAGGGTTTAATCTCTGAACAACAGCGTTATAAGTGTTTCTGCTAAAAGATAGTGATTCGCCTATGGAAAAGGTTACTTTTTTACGATTATCACCTGCAAATCTAGGAAATGCTGTTGTGCTTGGTACGCTAAATATTTCTTCGGTATTATCACTTATTCGTTGCCAAATATATTCTTTTGCTGGCTGAATTGCCATTGTCCATCTATTCTCACCATCTATTCTTACTAGTTGTGGTGGTGAGACTTCTTCGGTTTCGCCAATAGATTCATAAGCCATGGTTACAATATTGTTGTATGGTTGTATTCTTTCGTTTTTTGTGGTTGGCAGTTTAGTAATTTCGGTTAAGTCTAAATTTTTATAGATATTATATTTTTGCATGAATGTATACATACCTGTTTTTGCTCCAATAAAATATAAAATTCCGAAAAAGATCAATAATAAAATAAATATTAAGATTCGTTTTATATTACTATCTGATTTTCTTATTTTTTTAAATGCTAGTATTATAGTTAATATGCATACTAAAATAATAAATATATATTTACGAATACCTAATAACACAGGTTGGTAATCGTCTCTTAAAATAAATAATACAAATATTGTAATTAATAAAAATAGGCTTAAAAATATTTTTTGTTTTAGCCCTTTGTTCCAAATTCTTTTTAGCATTTTAGTAGTTTTATAATACAAGCCTACCTATTAGCAGGTGTACAAATTTACATGAATTTTTTAAATTTAAATAATTAAATTTAAGCATCTTGAAGTATATACTACCACTCGTTACTTTTATTGGCATCTAATCTAATAAAAATAAATAATAAAGCGGTAAATGCCCAAAGTGAAGATCCTCCATAACTCATAAATGGTAATGGTATGCCAATTGTTGGTACAATACCAATAACCATACCTACATTTATGGTAAAATGTATTAAAAATAT
This sequence comes from Flavobacteriaceae bacterium, assembly GCA_021648755.1. Lineage (GTDB taxonomy): Bacteria > Bacteroidota > Bacteroidia > Flavobacteriales > Flavobacteriaceae > S010-17. The sequence goes on from JAKISG010000002.1 coordinate 142,168, forward strand.
GGAGGCTATACTATAGCCATAAACTCTACTAAATTTAGATTTTTGTGCTTCGGCAATTTTAATAATTCGTAAAATAAAAAGCATATATAAAATGATTACAAAACTGCCACCTATAAAACCCCATTCTTCTGCAACTGCACTAAAAATATAATCTGTATCTTGTTCGGGTACAAATTTACCGTGTGTTTGTGAGCCTTTTAGATAGCCTTGACCAAGAAAACCGCCAGAGCCAATTGCTATTTCAGATTGTAACGTATTGTATCCTTTGCCTTTAGTATCTTTAATAATATTTAAGGATAAATCAATTCTATCTTTATGTCTTTGTGGCAATCCATTATTATAAATATAATGTGTACTAAGTGTAAAGATTGTAGCAATTAGATATATTACTAGATATTGCAACCAATATTTTCTCAAATTATATTTATTTTTATTATTGAGATAACTCAAAAATGCAATACATAATAGTGTAATGATAATCAGCATAATAACAAATCCAAATTTTATAATTAATAAAGACAGCACTATTGAAATAAAGCCTGTATAAATATAATATCTGGGTAAACCTTCTCTATAAAAAACAAAGAAAAATGCTAGAAATACTAAAGCAGATCCTTGGTCTGGTTGTAAAATGATTAATATTGCAGGAATTGTAATTAATAAAAATACTTTTAATTGGTTTCTAAGTATTTCCATATCAAATTGTTTTTCACCAATTAATTTTGCTACGCCTAAGGCTGTAGCAATTTTAACAAATTCTGATGGCTGAAAACTAAAATTACCAAAAGCATACCATGATGTTGCTCCATTTACTTTTTTTCCGAATAGAAATAGACCTACTAAAGATAGAATGCCTAGTAGGTAAATGATACTAGAGAACTGTATATAAAATCTAGTATCTAAAAATAATATTAATATAATTAATACAATGGATAAAGCAATCCAAATTATTTGTTTGCCATATCGTGTTGAAAAGTCAAATATTTCAAAATGTGTGTGTGATTTTGTAGTGGCATAAATATTTAACCAGCCAATAAATACTAGTAATAAATATAAAAAAATAATTTTCCAATCAAATTTTAATATGTTGGTATTAAGGTTTCTCAATCTGTTTTGTATTAATTATTTGTTTATCATATTCTTCTTGTAAACTTGCATTAAACATACGTTCTTCAATATTTTTTCTTTTAATTTCTCTATGCAGATATTTTTCAATCATTAGTGATGCAATTGGTGCGGCATAAGTTGAGCCAAAGCCAGCATTTTCAATAAATACAGCGATTGCAATTTTAGGGTTATCTTTTGGAGCAAATGCAATAAAAATAGAATGGTCTGCTAGTGCTACTTTTTCATTATTAATTCTGACAAAATTCTCTACAGTTCCTGTTTTTCCACAAATTTCTATTCCTTTAACTTTTGAACTTCGGGCAGTTCCTTTTTCAAAGACATCGAACATCCCTTCTATAACAGGTTCAAAGTGTTTTACATCTATACTTGTTTTTATTGGTGTTGTAAATTTAGAGTCTAGTTTAATATCTTTAATTTTTTTTACAATATGTGGTGTAAAATAGAAGCCTCTATTTGCAACTGCGGCAGTTACATTAGCTAACTGTATAGGTGTTGTTTCGACTTGACCTTGACCTATTGCGTTAGAGATTGTTGTAGATGCTCGCCATCTAAATGTTGAATAAAATTTATTATAATAGTCACCATCTGGTATTAATCCTTTATTACCAACAGGTAAATCTGTTCCTAAATAGTTACCTAAGCCAAAACTTTTCACGTGGTCGCTCCAAACGTCCATTCCTTTATTTGGTGATTTGTATTTTTCTATAGTTTTTCTATAAACATTAGAGAAATAACTATTACATGAATTATATATTGCTATATTAAAATTGACTTTACCACTTATGCCGCAATGGCACTTCATAAAAGCACCTTGCCTTTTTCCATAACGGTAACCATGACGACAAATAAATTTAGAGTCTGTTGTAATGACATTTTCTTGTAAACCAACTAGTGCGTTAACAATTTTAAATGGCGACCCTGGAGCATATTGAGCTTTTAAGCCTCTGTCAAACATTGGTTTGTTTATTTTATCGTTAATATATTTTGTGGAGAATTTAGATCGTTTTCTACCAACCATATTATTTGGGTCATAACTTGGCGCGGTTATTAAAGCAAGTATTTCACCTGTACTAGGTTCAATAGCAACAATACCTCCTCTTTTGTTGTTCATTAATTTTTCGCCATATTGCTGTAATATAATGTCTAAGGTAAGTGTTAGGTCTTTACCTATTTGTGCTAGTGTATCTTGAGATCCATTTTTATATGAGCCAATAATTCGGTTAAAATTATCTTTTTGATATCTTTTAACACCTTTAACACCTCTTAATACTTTTTCATATTGTTTTTCGATACCACTAAACCCAATTAACTCTCCTTGTTGATAATATTTTTCTTTCTTTAATAGTTGTTCACTTACTTCACTAATATATCCTAATACATTTGCTGCGGTATTGATAGGGTAATTTCTAATGGCTCTTTTTTGAATATAAAAACCTTTAAAATTATGCATTTTTTCTTGCAAGATAGCGTAATCATTTTTTGACAATTGTTTTAAAAAAACCGATGGGGTTCTCATTGAATATCGTTTTGCTCTTTGTAGTCTTTTATCAAAATTTCTTTTTGTAATGTTAATCAATTTACAAAATTCTAAAGTGTCTATTTTTTTTAAATATCTCGGGGTTAGCATGACATCATATGAAATTTCATTAGCAACTAATAATATACCATTTCTATCGAATACATAGCCTCTATTTGGGTAACTATATTTTTTTTTTATAGAGTTCTCTATGGCTTGTTTTTTGTATTTATCAGAAATGATTTGAAGGTAAAAAAGTCTTGTAATATAGATAAAACCTATAGAGATAACAAAAAAATAAATTAATAGACTTCTTCTTTTCATAGTTAGGCTCTTTTATTTTTTACAAATAGTTGTACGCAAAAACTAATCAATACAGCAGATAGTATTGTGGTAATTATAACTTTGCCTAAAATATTTAAAACGCCTTGAGTTTTGTAAAATTCTAATGAAAAAATAATTAAATGATGTATAAAAGTCATAGAAAAAATATAAATAATTACTTGAATAAAGGGCAGGTTTTTAATGTTAAATAATAGGTAGTCAAATTCCGTTTTGTTTTGAATTAAATGCAATAAAGGTTGCCTTATATATGCAATTAATACTATTGCAGCAGCATTAATTCCTCCTGAATTTGAAAAAAAATCTATAGTTAAGCCTAAAAAAAAACAAAGAATTAGAAAAAGGCTTTTTTCTTTTTTTAATGGGTATAGAAAAACAAAAATAATATATAGCATTGGGTTTAGGTAACCCAAAAAATAAATGTTATTTAATAGTAAAACTTGTAGTAAGACTAAAAAAATAAAGCGAATGCTATTTATTAAAATTAAATTATTCATAGTTGTTTTCTAAATCTTGAATTTCTGTTTTATATAAGTTAGTTACAATATTAATATGTTTTATGGCACTCATATCATTAAATAGTTCAATATTTATGATTTTGTAATTATTGTTTGCCAATTTAAAATCTTTAATGATACCTACTAAAATTCCTTCTGGAAAAATAGTGGATTTACCATCGGTAATAATTGTATCTCCAATTTTTATATTTGCTTGCCTTGGCAAATCCTCGAATTGTATTGTTTTGTAATCTTTTGCGTTCCAGGTAAGTGTCCCAAAATGTAAGTTCTTTTTTAATCTTGCATTAATTTTTGAATTTTCATTTAAAATAGACATTACTGTTGCATAATTTTTAGAACTATTGGCTACAATACCAATAATACCTTTGCTATTAATAACTCCTAAATCTCTTATAATGCTATCTTTTTTACCTTTATTTATGGTTAATATATTATTACTTTTTGTATAAACGTTATTTTTAACAATGGCATCGATATATGTAAATTTTTGATAATGCAGTATCGAATCAATTGTGTTCGTTTTTTTTGTTTTTAGAACGTCATTTTTTTGAGTTAATAATTTTTTTAATTTAATGTTTTCTTCGGCTAATTCAAGATTGTATTTGGTTAAATTTTTGTAATTACCTATAATATCTAAGTTTTCATATACAAATCCTATAATACTATTTGAGGAGTTAATAAATTTACTTCTATGAAATGAGTGGCTTTGTATGGTAAATGAAAGTGCAATAATTTCTAGTAATAGAAAAAGTAAAAAAAACTTATATCTAGTTAAAAAAGATATAATTTGATTCATTTATATTTTTTTAAAATGGTTAATCGGTTAAATTAAAGAATTTCCTGAGTTTATTATCGGGAGTAATGTCTTATTTTCTAAATTATGAATTCATAAATATAAAATTCGTGAGTGTGGCATTATTTAAATATCTTGTTACTTTGAAGTACATTATACATTTTATTTCATTAATACACTTTTGTACTTTTCTAGGTTTTTAAGTGCAATACCTGTTCCTCTAACAACTGCTTTTAAAGGATCCTCTGCTAAATATACTGGTAAATCTGTTTTTCTAGAAAGCCTTTTATCTAAACCTCTTAACATAGACCCGCCACCTGCTAGGTAAATTCCTGTTTTATATATATCTGCCGAGAGTTCTGGCGGTGTCTCGGATAAGGTTTCCATAACTGCATCTTCAATTCTAAGAATAGATTTGTCTAATGCTTTGGCTATTTCGCGATAAGAAATTTGAATTTGCTTTGGTTTGCCACTTAATAAGTCTCTACCTTGAACCAACATATCTTCTGGTGGGTTTTCTAAATCTTCGGTTGCTGAACCAACATTAATTTTAATAGTTTCTGCAGTGTGTTCGCCTACATATAAATTATGATGTGTGCGTAAGTAATAAGAAATATCATTGGTAAAAACATCGCCTGCAACTTTTACAGATTTGTCACAAACTATGCCTCCTAAAGCAATAACTGCAATTTCTGTTGTTCCTCCGCCTATATCAATAATCATATTTCCTTTTGGTTCTTGTATGTCAAGACCGATACCAATTGCAGCAGCCATAGGTTCAAAAATTAAGTAAATATCTTTACCGTTCATATGAATGGCAGAATCTTTTACGGCTCTTTTTTCTACTTCGGTAATTCCTGACGGAATACAAATTACCATGCGCAATGCAGGAGGAAACCATCTTTTTTTAATGGTAGGAATTTTTTTTATAAATTCTTTAATCATCTGTTCAGAGGCATCAAAATCTGCAATTACACCGTCTTTTAAAGGTCTGATAATTTTAATATTAGCGTGTGTTTTACCTTGCATTAATCTTGCGGCCTTGCCTGTAGCAATTATTTTGCCTGTGTTTCTGTCTCTTGCTACAATTGATGGACTGTCGATTACAACTTTGCCATTGTGAATTATTAATGTGTTTGCTGTTCCTAAATCAATTGCGATTTCTTCGGTCATGAAATCAAAAAATGCCATAAAATATTGTGTTTTTAGTAAGTTGGTAAAGATATAAAAAATTAATGTTTAAAATGTCTTGTTTTTGTAAATACCATAGACATTTTATTTTTGTTACAATATGCAATAGATAGTTGATCTTTTATAGATCCTCCTGGCTGGATTACTGCATTAATTCCAGCATTATTTGCAATTTCTACGCAATCTGGAAATGGAAAAAATGCATCACTTGCCATAACTGCATTATTTAAATCAAATTTAAAATGTTTTGCTTTTGTTATTGCTTGATTTAAGGCGTCTATTCTAGATGTTTGACCTGTGCCGCTTGCGCATAATTGTTTGTCTTTAACTAAAACTATGGTGTTGGATTTAGTGTTTTTACAAATTTTGGAAGCAAATAGCAGGTCTTCAATTTCTTTACTAGAAGGTTGTATTGTTGTTACGTTTTCTAAAATTTCTTTAGTGTCTGTTTTATAATCAACATCTTGAACAAGCACACCATTTAAGCAGGTACGTACTGTTGTTTTTGGTACTATTATCTCTTTTTGAATGAGTATGATTCTATTTTTTTTGCCTTTTAATTTTTTTAAGGCTTCTTTTTCGTAAGATGGCGCGATAATTACTTCACAAAATAGTTTGTGAATTTCATTGGCAGTTGCCATATCAATTTTTGTATTGGTAATTAAAACACCTCCGAAAGCAGAAATTGAATCTCCTGCTAAGGCATCTAAATAGGCTTGTAAAATAGTAGGTCTTTGTGCGACACCACATGCATTGTTATGTTTTAAGATAGCAAAAGTAGGTTGTTCTTTTTTAAATTCATTCATTAAATTTACGGCTGCATCTACGTCTAACAAATTATTATAAGATAGTTCTTTGCCATGTAATTTATCAAATATTTTATTAAAATCTCCAAAGAAAAATCCTTTTTGATGTGGATTTTCGCCGTAGCGTAAGGCTTTGCCATTAATTTTACTCATTTTTAAAACGGCTTCATCGTGATTCTTATTAAAGTAGTTAAAAATTTGTGTATCGTAATGACTAGAAATGTTAAAGGCTTTAGTTGCAAATTTCTTACGTTGTTCTAGTGTTGTTTCTCCATTGTTTTCTGAAATTATTTCTAAAAAGTCTTTATATTGATTCATTGATGAAATGCAACATACATCTTTAAAGTTTTTGGCCGCTGCTCTAATTAGTGAAATGCCACCAATATCTATTTTTTCAATAATTTCTTGTTCTGGCACTCCGCTTTCTACCGTTTTTTCAAACGGATATAAATCAACAATAACAATACCTATTTCTGGTATTTTAAATTCCGTTAGTTGTTTTTTGTCATTATCGTTATCTCTACGACTTAAAATTCCGCCAAAAACTTTAGGGTGTAAGGTTTTAACACGACCTCCTAAAATAGATGGGTACGAAGTTAAATTTTCTACTGATACAACAGGTATTCCTAAATCGGTTATAAATTTTTTAGTGCCTCCAGTAGCGTAAATAATGATATTTAACTGGTCTATTTTTTTTACTATTGGCTCTAATCCATTTTTATGAAATACGGATATTAATACTGCTTTTGCTTTCATTTTTTATTTAGGCTTTAAGCAATTGTGCTTTAAAACAAAAGTAGCAAATAGCTTAGGTTTATTTTATTTTATTTTTGAAATAAATCATAAGTTTATGAACAGGTTTTTAACTAAATTTTTTGAAATATTTTTGGAGACTAATTAATTATTCAACTTTTAAATAAGCAACAATATTAAGTGCTACTTCGTTCCAAGTTTTACTTATACCGTCTTCGCCTTTATGTAGGTCTTTACAGGCTAAATTTAAAGCGGTTATTGCTGCACTTGTTTGCCAGTTATCTAAATTTAAGATGGCATTTATCTCTACAAGTTGACCAGAGATTACATAAGTAATTGGCACTACTTTTGAAATGCCATTCAGACTTAAATTTATATTGCCTTTACCTTCTTTATCTAAATTTATTTTTCCTTTTAAAGTTTGTGAGTCTTTCATTGATCCAAAAAAACTTTGAATAATTTTGACATCTCTTGTTTTATCTTTTGTATCGATGCTATTTACTGGAATACTAAATTCTAAGCCGTTTATTGCTTCAATTTCGTTTTCTGAAGTTTTTGAGTTTACAATGTCTATTTTTTTAAAAACACCTTTTACAGGTACTTTTTTTGTGGTTTTATATGCTGTCCAATTTATAGTTGTCGTTTTTGCTTCAAAACTGTACTTTGCTTTTGGAACAATTACTTTTTCTTTTTTACAAGAAAAGCTTAAAACACTAATAAGAATTACAATAACTAATAAGATGATTTTTTGCATAATTTTATATTTTTTGGTTGGTATATTTTTCGACTAAAGCAATGTATTCTTTTTTTGCTTCAATAGGAGAAACGTCTTTAAATTGAAGTAGTGCGTTTAGTTTAAATCCGTTTCTAAGTTCACTATTTCCAGATGGCATCTGTAATCTGTCATTTGTTGCGATTTTATAAAACGCATAAAAGCGAAGCATAATATCGGCAGGTAACTCTTCTGTCATCATTGAGGCTATTTGAAATGCCTTATCAAAATTTTTATCTAAATCTTCCATTATATTTGGAATTTAATTCAAGGTTGTGTTTATTTAACAATCTCTGCAATTACAGTTTCACCACCTTTTGCTATCTCATTTAAATTAACCTTAATTTTCATGTGCAAAGGTACGAAAACATCTACTCTTGAGCCAAATTTTATAAAGCCTGCATCTGTGCCTTGTTTTATTTCTTCTCCTTTTTTTGCATAATTAACAATACGCCTTGCTAAAGCGCCTGCAATTTGTCTGTATAAAATTTCGCCAACTGTATTGTTTTCTATGACTATAGTTGTACGTTCATTTTCTGTAGAAGATTTTGGATGCCAAGCCACTAAATATTTACCCGAATGGTATTTACTAAAATTTACTTTACCACTAATAGGGTAACGTGTTACGTGTACATTTATAGGGGACATAAAAATCGAAATTTGCCTTCTTTTGTCTTTAAAGTATTCAGACTCTACAACTTCTTCGATGACAACTATTTTTCCATCAACTGGAGCAATAATTTGGTTTGCATTTAAAATTGTTTTTCTCTTTGGGTTTCTAAAAAATTGCAGAACTAAAATTAATAATACTATTAGCGTTAACATTATTAGTTTATTTAACCAAATATTTGAGCTAAATTTATCTGTTAAAAAAACACCCGTTACGGTTAAGACTGCGGTGATCAAAATTATAGTAAAACCTTCTTTATGGAACATTATTGAAATAGTATTAAGTAAATAAAAATAAATGGTATTGCAAATATAAAACTATCTAATCTGTCTAAAAAACCACCATGACCAGGTATTAAATTGCTACTGTCTTTAATATTTGCTTGTCTTTTAAACATAGACTCTATTAAATCTCCTAAACTTCCAAAAATACAAATAAGGGTAGCTATAGCAAGCCAGTGTTTTAAGTCTAAAAAAGTAAAATAATTTGCTAGTATAAAACTTGCAATTAAGGTAAAGATAAAACTACCTACAAAGCCTTCTATGGTTTTTTTTGGTGAAATACGTTTAAATAATTTATGCTTACCAAATTGTTTACCGACCAAATAAGCAAAAGTGTCGCTTGTCCAAATTAAAATAAAAATACCGAGTATTATTTTGGTATTGTACACATTTGTTTGACTTGTTAATAAAACAGGCAGAACTAATAGTAATGAAAACGGAATTATTATATAAATATAGGTAAGAAATACTTTGCCTAAATGTTCTAATATATTTTTTTTTGTAAATAATACTTTTATAAAAGGATAAAATAATAAAAGTATAAAAACGGAAATAATATTTTTTGGTTCTAAATAATTTATACTTTCATCTAAATAGTTAATGTAGTAAAAGGATATTATTCCTAATATATATGGATAAACACTTTTAAGGTTAATTATTTTTGTAAACTCATAGATACAAAAATTCATAAATATAAAAAATAGAATTAAAAAAAAATTTGTACTATATAGTGTGGCAGTAATTACCAATAAAACATATAATAATCCAAAAAGAAGACGTTTCATAAATTCGTTCATACCTAATTATAAGTCTTCAAGTAAAAGTAAATATAAATTCTTAGAATTATTATTGCCATAATTCATAAAATCATTATTTTTTTTATTTGGAGTATAGCATTTAATTGCACCTATATTGGTTGGTATTTCTTGTTTATTTTTACTATTAATACCAATTAACGCATCTCCTTTATCATTTACAATTTGACTAGTTTTAGCAAAGACTATAAAATTTATTGGTAAATCGGTTAATCTTTGTTCGCCTAATTGATTAGAGGTAAACATAATGTTGCCGTCTTTTGCAATTAGATATTCGCAAGTTGTAAAAAATGGAATTTTACTATTTTGAGTTCCTGAAGTACTTGAGTTTGCAATTAATAATAATTTTTGTAAATCACTATCTAGACAGTACGCTTTTTCCCAAGAATTTTCTTGTAAAATATGTATTAAATTTTGGTTTACTTCTTCTTGATGTGTACAATATAAAAATTTACCGTTTTTTTTTGTGAATTTGGTTACAAAATTTTTGTCTAAAGGTATATCAATATCTTCTTTGACTTCATTAGCTTCTAAATCTTTATTTTTTGATGTTGTAAATATTTTTTTGAAAAAATTCATATTTTATATAATGTAAAACTCAAAGATACAAATATTAAATAAAAAAATTACCTTAATTTTTAAGGTGATTTTAACAATGTTATACACTAAATTAGTTTTTATTCTTTAACTCGAACTTCTTTGCTTTTTCTTCTTCTTCCTTTTTTTTAGAGTTGCTTACTGCCATAGGTGACTTTACAAATGGTCTTTTTCCAAATATTTTTATTAAATCGTTTCCAAAAATAACTTCTTTTTCTAATAATAAATCAGCTAATTCTATTAGTTTTTCTTTGTTTTCGGTTATGATTTTAATTGCTCTTTTGTATTGTGTTTCAATAATTAAGGAGATTTCTTCATCAATTATTTGTGCTGTTTTTTCACTATATGGGTTCGTAAACCCATAGCCGTTTTCAGAAGAGTCATAATAACTTATATTTCCAATTTTGTCACTTAATCCATAAATGGTAACCATTGCTTTTGCTTGTTTTGTTACTTTTTCTAAATCACTCAAAGCGCCTGTGGTAATTACATTAAATATTACTTTTTCTGCTGCTCTTCCTCCAAGAGTCGCACACATTTCATCAAACATTTGTTGTTTTTCAATTAACATTCTTTCTTCTGGTAAATACCAAGCAGCGCCAAGCGATTGACCGCGAGGTACAATAGTTACCTTAACTAAAGGCGATGCGTGTTCTAGCATCCAACTTACAGTTGCGTGGCCTGCTTCATGATAAGCTACTGTTCTTTTTTCTTTAACCGTAATTAGTTTGTTTTTCTTTTCTAAACCACCAACTATACGATCGGTTGCATCTAAAAAGTCTTGATGATGAACTGCTTTTCTATCATTTCTTGCTGCCATTAAAGCAGCTTCATTACAAAGGTTTGCAATATCTGCACCAGAAAAACCAGGTGTTTGTTTAGATAAAAATTCTAAATTTACATCATTATATAACTTTAAAGACTTTACATGTACCTTAAATATATCTTTTCGTTCATTTAAATTTGGTAAATCAACATATATTTGTCTGTCAAACCTACCTGCTCTCATTAAAGCTTTATCTAAAACATCTGCTCTATTTGTTGCTGCAATTACAATAACGTTTGTGTCTGTTCCAAAACCGTCCATTTCTGTAAGTAATTGGTTAAGTGTATTTTCTCTTTCATCATTACCTCCTGTCATATTGTTTTTTCCTCTTGATCTACCAATGGCATCAATTTCATCAATAAATATGATGCTAGGTGATTTTTGTGCTGCCTGTTTAAATAAATCACGTACTCTAGATGCACCAACACCTACAAACATTTCGACAAAATCAGATCCTGAAAGCGAAAAAAATGGCACTTCTGCCTCACCAGCAACTGCTTTTGCTAGTAAGGTTTTACCTGTTCCTGGTGGTCCAATTAATAAAGCACCTTTTGGTATTTTACCGCCTAATTTAGTGTATTTTTCAGGATTTTTTAGAAAATCTACTATTTCTTGTACCTCTTCTTTTGCACCTTCTAAACCAGCAACATCTTTAAAACTGGTTTGTACTTTTTGGTCTTTGTCAAATAGTTTTGCTTTTGATTTACCAATAGAAAATATTTGTCCTGGTCCTCCACCACCAGAACCACTAGACATTTTTCGCATAAAAAATATCCAAACACCAATCAATAATATAAATGGTAAAAAACTTATGATGAGTTCACCAAATGTAGTGTCTATTACTTCATTGTCTTCGATAAAGTCTAAGTTTTTCTCTGCTTTAATTTTTATTAAATAATTTTCAAAATTTTGAATATCGCCGTAAGTGACCGTAAAGTTGGGTTCTTTTTTAATATTTAAAATACTTTTTTTCTTAAAGTAGTCTTTATATTCTTCTTTTTTTTGGGCTTCTTTTTTTAAGAAAACTTGAGCTGTACCCATATTTTTTACAATTATAATTTTTTCAATATCATTCTTTGGCAAATAGGATTTGAATTTTGAAAAGGTTACTTTGTTACTTGAATTATTTTCTTTGCCAAATAACATATACGAAAGTAAAATGGATATTATAATAATGTAAACCCAATAAAAATTAAATTTGAATTTAATTTCTTTTTGTTTATTGTTTGGTGTTTTTTTATTTTCTTTACTCATAAATATTTTGTCGTATTAACTAGGTTTTAACTGTTATAAAAAATTTGTCAATAAGTACTTTTAAGGTTTATGATTTTAGCATCTCCCCAAAGTTCTTCTAAGTCATAAAATTCTCTTATCTTTTTTTGAAAAATATGAACAACAACACTTACATAATCAATTAAGATCCATTCTGCATTTGCCTCTCCCTCAACATGCCATGGCTTTTCTTTTGCGTTTTTACCAACCTTTTTTTGAATTGAGCTAGAAATAGCACTCACTTGTGTGTTTGAATTACCGTCACAAATAATAAAATAATCACAAATGGTATTTTCAATTTCTCTTAAATCAAGTATCGTGATGTTTTTACCTTTCACATTTTCTATTCCTCCAATTATTTCAGTGACTAATTGGTCATTACTTGTTTTTTTTGTCATTCAACTATTTTGAAATTAATTGCAAATGTATTAATTTTATCGCTTTAAAACACTTTGATTTTATGAAACATTTATACTAAATTTTTAAGCATTAAAAATGGAAATTTACAACTCTTAAATTTTAGATTAAAAAACACGAACTTACTTAAATGAAAATAATCAAACTTGATGCCATTAACTCTACCAATGACTACTTAAAAGGGTTATGTAAAGAAATTAATTTAGAGAATTTTACTGTTGTTACTGCAAGGTTTCAAACTAAAGGTAAAGGTCAATTTAAAAATAATTGGCATTCTGAAGAAGGTAAAAATCTGCTATTTAGTTTATTAGTTAAGTTTAAATCCTTTAAAATTGAAAATCAAGCATATTTAAATTTTGCTATTTCAACGGCAATTCATGCGGTTTTACATACCTATTTACAGCATGTTAAAGTTAAATGGCCAAACGACATTATGTCACGTCAATACAAGATATGCGGTATTCTGATTGAGAATACAGTTAAAAATGACAAAATAAGTCAAAGTGTTATTGGTATTGGTTTAAATGTAAATCAAGTTATTTTTCCTAAAAAAATAGTTAATGTTACTTCTTTAAAAAAAGAATTAAAAAAAGAAATTGATTCTAAACTTTTATTAGAACAGTTAATTAGTTCGATTAAAAAAGAAATTCAAAAGTTAGAAAACAATCAATTTTTAGAAATATATAATACTTATATAAAAAATTTGTATAAATTGAATAAACCGTCTATGTTTGCGACTAAAGTTAATCCGTTTTTTTTAGGAAAAATAATTGGTGTTACTAATCAAGGTAAATTACAAGTATTAAAAAATGATATGGTTAAAGAGTTTAATGTAAAAGAAATAAAAATTGTTACAAATTAAATTTTACTTACAAAAAATTGATAGCAATCTACGAGTTGCAGCCTTTAAGTAACCTATTGTGAAATAATTTTTTAGAGGAAAATTTTCAAATTGAAAGTAAAAAAAGTAAATATAACTAGTTATTTGTTTGTTTGTTTTTTAACAAAAAGTTAGAAAATTTAATCAAAAAATGCTTTTTCGAGAGTTTGTTTAAAGGGTTCTATTCGTCCAATTTTTCTAAATTATCGCTTAATGTGTTTATAAATTTTTGTAGTGGTTTTTTTACCATCATTTTTACCATTGCATTAAATGTACTTTCAAAGTTAAAATTCACTAACGTATTATTATCGTTATTTTCTTCCATATTTATAGTTAAAGTGAACGGAAATTGACTACCTGTAGAACCTAAGATAATTTTATTATTTGGTGTTTTTTCAATTAATTTTAATTTAATGGTTGGCATGCCTTTTAAAGCAAATAAAAATCCAGCATCAACCAGTTCAAATTTATCGATATTTTCAGGCATTATTTTTTCAAAATTTTTAAGGTCTGTTAAAAAGAGGTACACCTCTTGAGGCTTTTTTTTAACATTTATTTTTGCAGTGTTTAGATTCATTTTTTTTGTTTTTTGATATCTTTTTTTAAGATGTCTAAATTTAATTTTCCGTTATCGCATTTTAAAACAGCACCAAATTATTAATACCCTTCGGTAATATGTTGTAATTTCGTTTTGTTTATAATTTTTATTTTTTTACCTTTAATTTCGATTAATCCTTCTTTTTTAAATTTTGAAAGTAATCTAATACTAGATTCTGTAGCTGTACCAATTGAATTTGCAATCTCTTCTCTACTTAAATTAATCTTTAGATAGCCAGCAGCATCTACACCAAAAGTTTTTTGAAAAAACAGTAAAGAATCCGCTAAGCGTTCTGTAACCGTCTTTTGAGCCATATTTGTAATACTAATATTTGCATTATTTAAATCGGAAGACAAAGATCTGGTCATGTCTAATGAAAATTCATTATTATTTTTGAAATTTTTATAAATTTTATTTTTGGGTATAAAACAAGCCTCCATATCTTCAAGGGCAGTAACTGTAAGGTTTGCTGAGGTTTCACTAATTATAGATCTATGCCCAATTAATTCACCTTTTTGTATAAATCTAACAATTTGACTATTACCGTTTTGGGATAATTTACTGACTTTACATTTTCCTTTTTTTAAGCAAAAAATACCATTAAGATTTGTACCCTCTTCAAAGAGCAAATCTCCTTTTTTAAAAGAAAAAACAGTTTTTTTATGCGAGATTTCTGTTAATTCACTTTCTGATAAAGTTCTAAAGGAATTTAGTTCTTTAATAATGCAATTGTTACAATTAGGCATGCAGTTAGTCTAAAATAATATTACAAATATAAGTAAAATTATGATAAATATCACTTACTAAATAGATATATTTTGTCGAAATTTGCGAATCTAAGTTATGGCTAAAGATATTTGTTTTCATTGTGGATTAAATTGTAATAATAAACAATTTGAATTGGGAGATAAATTATTTTGCTGTAATGGTTGTAAGACTGTTTATGAAATTTTAAATCAAAATGAACTTGGTTGTTATTATGATTTTGAAAATAACCCAGGCACAATACCTACCGAGATAAAAGGAAAATATAATTACTTAGATAATCCAGAAATTGCAAAAAAAATATTAGAATTTAACGATGACAATATACAACTTGTAAGTTTTTACATACCTAGCATCCATTGCAGTTCTTGTATATGGGTTCTTGAAAACTTGACTAAATTACACAATGGTATTGTGATTTCAACAGTTAATTTTCCGAAAAAAGAAATTAGAATCACCTTTAAGAGTAAAAAAATCTCATTAAAAAGTGTTGTTGAACTCATTTCTTCTATCGGGTATGAACCGTATATAAGTTTAGAAAATGCGAAAAATAGTACACATAAATCTAATAAGACACTCATTTATCAAGTTGCTATTTCTGGTTTTAGTTTTGGCAATGTGATGCTGTTATCATTTCCAGAATATTTTCAAGAAAGCGGGTTTTGGTTAGAGAAATACAAAGTTTTATTTCGATTTTTAATGTTTATTTTTTCTGTGCCAGTTGTATTTTATTCGGCTAAAGATTATTTTATTTCTGCCTATAAAGGTTTAAAGCATAAAATGTTAAATATTGATGTGCCTATTGCTTTAGGAATTTCTGTTTTGTTTATTAGAAGTACTATTGAAGTGTTATTTAATTTAGGTCAAGGTTTTTTTGATAGTCTAACTGGTTTAGTTTTTTTCTTATTATTAGGTAAAATATTTCAACAGCACACTTATAATTATTTATCTTTTGAACGTGATTATAAATCATATTTTCCTATTGCAGTTACCAAACTAAATAGAGATAAAACAGAAGAAAGTATTGAAGTTTATAAAATTAAAGAAGGTGATAGACTGCTTATTAGAAATGAAGAATTAATACCAGTTGATAGTATTTTAATTAAAGGAAATGCTACTATTGACTATAGCTTTGTTACTGGTGAAGCCGTGCCAGTTTCAAAAAAATCTGGTGCTAAATTATTTGCTGGTGGAAAACAATTGTCTGGAGCAATTGAAATTGATGTATTGCAAACAGTTCAGCAAAGTTATTTAACGCAGTTATGGTCTAATGCTGCTTTTAAAAAGGAGAAATATGGTATTAAAACTTTAGTCGATCAGATTAGTAAACATTTTACATTTGCTATTTTAGGCATTGCATTTATTGCAGGAATATTTTGGTTCTTTTATGATAAATCTATGGTCTTTAATGTGTTTACAGCAGTTTTAATTATTGCTTGCCCTTGTGCTTTAGCACTTTCTTCGCCATTTGCTTTAGGTAATATTTTACGCATTTTTGGTAAACAAAAATTGTATCTTAAAAATGCTAACGGAATTGAGGAACTGGCAAATATAGATACTATAATTTTTGATAAAACAGGAACAATTACAACTAATAAGGAAGTAAATATAGTTTTTGAAGGAATCGCTTTAACTTTAGAAGAGAAACAAGGTGTTCGTAATTTAATACGTTTTTCAAATCACCCTTTAAATAGGATGTTATATGAATTTTTAGAAGTTTCAGGTGAATTAAAAGTAACTAATTTTAAGGAAACTTTAGGCAAAGGTATCGAGGGAAAAATTAAAAATAACAATTACAAATTAGGTGCTGCTTCTTTTTTAAATGTTGAAAATAATGTTATAAACGAAACTAATATTTTTATGGCTATTAATGAAAAAATTAAGGGTAGGTTTATCTTTAAAAATTCATACAGAAAAGGTCTAAATACAGTGTTTAATAAATTGTCAAAAGAATATAAATTAATAATCTTATCTGGTGATAATGAAGGTGAAAAAGAATATTTATCAAAAGTGTTACCTAAAAACACATTATTTGCTTTCAATCAAAAACCAGAGGATAAACTTCATTTTATTAAGCAACTACAAAATAAAGGCGAAAAAATACTAATGATAGGGGATGGTTTGAATGATGCAGGTGCGTTAGCACAAAGTAATTTTGGCATTGCTATATCTGAAAACACCAATGTTTTTTCACCTGCTTGTGATGCAATTTTAGATGCAAGACAATTTAATAAATTACCAACATTCTTTAAACTCTCTAAGCAAACAATTCGTATAATAAAAGCAAGTTTTGTATTGTCATTGACTTATAATATTGTAGGTATGTATTTTGCTGTTACTGGGCAATTGTCTCCTATAATTGCTGCAATTTTAATGCCTTTAAGTAGTATAACTATTGTTGTTTTTGTAACTGTTTTAACTAATTTTTATAGTAGAAAATAGTTTAAAAGTATTTTTTTAGTATTCTAATCTTCACTCAAAACCCAAGATCCTTTTTCTATTAATAGTAATGCTTGCTTGTACTTTAGTTCTTTACTTTCGCCAGATAGTACATTTTTAATAGTTACTCGTTCGTTTCTACCAATTTTCTTTTCGGTTCTAATTATGGTTTCTGTAATTTGTCTTTCTTGTGTTTGGTTAGTTTGTAAGCCGTCATTTGAGTTATTAAACGTTGCTTTAGATAGCTTAACTTTTTCTCGACTTTGTTCTTTGGCTTCGCTTACTTGGTTTTGATTTGGTAATTCTCCTTTTAACAAAAAGGATAACACTTCTTTATTTACTTTATCTAACATTCCTTTAAACAATTCAAACGACTCAAATTTATAAATTAACAATGGGTCTTTTTGTTCGTATTGTGCGTTTTGAACTGATGTTTTTAAGTCGTCCATTTTACGTAAATGTTCTTTCCAAGATTCGTCTATGATTGCTAGAGAGACATTTTTTTCAAAATCGGCTATTAGTACTTTACCTTCCGATTCATAGGCATCTTTAAGATTGGTTACTACTTGTATGGTTTTTTGACCATCGGTAAATGGCACTACAATTCTTTCGTATTGATTACCTTGTGTTTCATATACATTTTTAATTACAGGAAAAGCCGCAACGGCATTGCGTTCTATTTTTTCTTGGTAATGCTTGTAAACAATATCAAACAACTCTTCAATTAATTCTTGCTCGTTTTTAGTGTTAAATTCACTTTCAGAAAAAGGGGAACTTGTTGATGAAAATAAAATTAACTCAAATTCAAAGTTTTTATAATCGCCTTTTGCTTTATTTTCTTCTACAATTATAGCGCAGGTGTCATAAATCATGTTTACAATATCTACCTGTAAACGTTCACCATATAATGCATGACGGCGGCGTTTATAAACTACTTCTCGTTGTGCATTCATTACATCGTCATATTCTAACAGACGTTTACGAATTCCGAAGTTATTTTCTTCTACTTTTTTCTGTGCTCTTTCTATAGATTTTGAAATCATAGAGTGCTGAATTACTTCACCTTCTTTTAAACCCATTCTATCCATCATTTTGGCAATTCTTTCCGATCCAAAAAGACGCATTAAATTATCTTCTAAAGATACGTAAAATTGTGATGATCCTGGGTCTCCTTGACGACCTGCTCGACCGCGCAACTGCCTGTCTACACGACGTGAATCATGTCTTTCTGTTCCTACAATTGCCAAACCTCCTGCTTCTTTTACTGCATCTGAAAGTTTAATATCAGTACCACGGCCTGCCATATTTGTTGCAATGGTTACTACTCCAGGGTTACCTGCTTGTGCAATAATATCGGATTCTTTTTTATGCAATTTTGCATTTAATACATTGTGATTAATTTTACGAGTAGTTAACATTCGCGAAAGTAGTTCTGATATTTCTACTGAAGTTGTACCAACTAAAACGGGTCTCTTTTGAGAGACTAAATTTACAACTTCATCAATAACACCATTGTATTTTTCACGTTTGGTTTTGTAAATTAAGTCTTCTCTGTCTTTTCTAATTAAAGGCACATTTGTAGGGATCTCTATGACATCTAATTTGTAGATTTCCCATAATTCGCCTGCTTCTGTAACTGCTGTACCTGTCATACCAGATAGTTTTTTATACATTCTAAAGTAATTTTGTAGGGTAACTGTAGCGAAAGTTTGAGTTGCATCTTCAATATTTACATCTTCTTTGGCTTCTAATGCTTGGTGTAAACCGTCTGAAAAACGACGACCATCCATAATACGCCCTGTTTGTTCGTCAACAATTTTCACTTTGTCTTCCATAACTACATATTCTACATCTTTTTCAAATAAAGTATATGCTTTTAGCAATTGACTTAAGGTATGTATTCTTTCGCTTTTTACACCAAAATCACGATATAATTCTTCTTTTTGTTTTGCCTGTTCTTCTAAATTTGTTTCTCTTTTTTCAATTTCGTTTATTAATAAACTAATGTCTGGTAATACAAAGAAATCTTCTTCTTTATTTTTTGATGATAAATGAGCAATGCCTTTGTCTGTTAAACTTATAGAGTTGTTCTTCTCGTCGATTACAAAATATAAATCTTTATCAATTTGTGGCATTTCACGATTATTATCTTGCATAAAAAACTTTTCATGCTTTTGTAATAATTGTTTGATACCTTCTTCGCTTAAATATTTTATTAGGGTTTTGTTTTTTGGCAAACCTCTAAAGACTCGGTACAATAAAACTCCTCCTGTATTTAGGCTTTCTTTGGTGTCTTCGGCAATTAATTTTTTTGCTTCTGTAAGTGCTTTTACTAGTTCATTTTTTTGTAAGTTAACAATTTCGCTTACGGTAGGTTTTAATTGATTAAATTCATGAATATCGCCTTTTGGTACTGCTCCAGATATAATTAATGGCGTTCTAGCATCATCTATTAAAACAGAATCTACTTCGTCTATAATGGCATAATTATGTGGTTTTTGAACTAAGTCTTTTGGAGAATTTGCCATATTATCACGTAAGTAATCAAATCCGAATTCGTTATTTGTTCCGTAAGTAATGTCTGCATTGTATGCTTTTTTACGTGCGTCAGAGTTTGGTTGGTGTAGGTCTATACAATCTACAGTTAAACCGTGAAATTGATAGATTGGTGCCATCCAGGCCATGTCTCGTTTTGCTAAATAGTCATTTACGGTTACTACATGCACTCCGTTTTCTGTTAGGGCATTTAGATAAACGGGTAGTGTAGAAACTAATGTTTTACCTTCTCCTGTCATCATTTCGGCAATTTTACCGTCGTGTAAAACGGAGCCACCTATTAACTGCACATCGTAATGAATCATGTCCCAAGTAATTGGTTTTCCTGCTGCATCCCAAGTGTTTTTCCAAATGGCTTTAGTATCACTATCTAAAGTTACGAAATCAAAAACGGCACTTAGTTCTCTATCATAAGGTGTTGCTGTAACTATAATTTCTTTGTTTTCAACAAAACGTCTTGCAGTTTCTTTAATAACGGCAAATGCTTCGTATTGTATTTCATCTAAAACAATTTCTTTTGCTTTATAAATTGCATCTTTTAAAACATCTATTTCTTTATAGATTTCTTCTTTTCTATCAATATCTGCAACTTCAGTTTCTGCTTTTAAAGCATTAACTTGTTTATTAAGTTCTGTTGAAGTGTCTTGAATTTGTTTTTTAAATTGAATTGTTTTTGCGCGTAATTCATCTATCGATAAGTTAGAAACGGCATCATCAAAAGATCTAACTTTTGCTACAAAAGGTCGCAATTCTTTTAAATCTTTCTTTTTTTTATCGCCTACAAAGGCTTTTATTACGGAATTTATAAAACTCATGTTAGTGTGTTAGTGTATATTAGTGGTATTTTTTTAGGCTTCAAATTTAAGCAAAAAAAAAGCCTCAAAGAGACTTTAATTTATAATTTTAATGTTAATATTCGTCTTCATTCCAAAGAAAGTCTTCTTCGGTTGGATAATCTGGCCAAATATCTTGAATTACTTCATAGACTTCACCTTCATCTTCAAGAGCCTGTAAGTTTTCTACTACCTCTAATGGTGCCCCTGCTCTAATAGCATAATCTACCAATTCGTCTTTTGTTGCAGGCCAAGGTGCATCACTTAAATAAGATGCTAATTCTAATGTCCAATACATAGTTTAAAATATAATTTTATTTTTTGCAAAAGTAATTTTTTATTTGATATAACCAACTTTTTATAAAACTTTTTTTATGATTATCTCTTTTGGGGTTTCCAAGGGGTTTCTTTTACTTGGTTGTCTAAAGTCAATTTTCGTGCCAACACGAATAAATAATCGGATAATCGATTTAAATACATTATAATATTGTTGTCAATGACTTGTTCTTCACTTAGTCTTACTACTAAACGTTCTGCTCTACGGCAAACACATCTTGCAATATGGCAATATGACACTGTAGTATGTCCTCCTGGCAGAATGAAATTAGTCATAGGCTTTAAGTCTTTATTCATTAAATCAATTTGATTTTCTAAATTTAAAACAGAACTTTGATTTATCTTAGGTATATTCAATCTTTTTTTTCCGTTTTTCAGGGTTTCTTTTTCTTTTGGTGTTGCTAACATTGCGCCTAGAGTAAATAAATCGTTTTGAACTGTTCGTAGATTTTCTTTTATACTATCGGTTACTTTTTGATCTCTAATTAAACCTATGTATGCGTTTAATTCATCTACTGTACCATAAGCCTCTATTCTGTCATCATATTTAGGAACTCGTGTTCCTCCAAAAAGCGAGGTCTCTCCTTTATCTCCTGTTTTTGTATATATTTTCATTATAACCTTATTTAATTATTTGTTATTTCATTAGTCCGTAAAATTAAAAATATTATTTTTGAATGAAAACTATTTACGATAGTTTTATACTTTGTCCTGCTTGGCTTTTTTAAAATAAAAAAAACTAGTGTTTAATTTACATTTCTCCAAATTACAATTACAATCGTTTGTCAACAATCCGATTATAATAATCCTCTATATAGGCTTTACATTCATTTTCAATTGTTTGCATTTCATCATCTTTACTTTTAATTAAATTATTTTTTAGGGCATCGTCTTCTATTTTATAGAAACCAATTGCTTTTTTACCATCAAAAACACAAGTATAATTACCTTTCATAAAATGAAAAACATTACCTGTATGTGTAATAACAAAAGGTTCAGAATTAGAGTTTATTAAACTTCTCCCCCAGGACCTAAATGGTTTTTTATAGCCAACCATATCTAACAAAGTCGGATATATATCTATTTGTTGTGCTAAAGTAGAGTCTAATTTAGTTAATGAATTGTCTGGTTTATAAAATAAAATTGGAATTGCAGAGCGATTAATTCCCTTTTTATATTTAGGGTAAAATTTCTGGTTGGTATGGTCTGCTGTTACTACAAATATGGTGTTTTTAAACCAAGGTTGCTTTTTTGCATTTTCAAAGAATTTTTTAAGTGCATAATCTGTATAACCAACAACTTTATGAATTTTTAAATCACCTTTTGGAAATTTACCTTTGTATTTTTTAGGTAAAACAAAAGGGTCGTGAGAAGATATGGTAAAAACTGTTGTAAAAAATGGTTCTTGCTTTGTATTTAATATTTTAATCGTATATTGTAAAAAAGGTTCGTCCCAAATTCCCCAAATACCTGATTGATCGTTATTATTAAATTCCGTTTTTCCGTAATAATGGTCTAGTCCTAAAATGTTTCCGAAACCTAAAAACCCCATAGAGCCATTTGCTGCACCGTGAAAAAATGAAGTGTTATAACCATAATCGTTTAAACAAGAAACTAAAGATTGAATTTTTTGATTAACATAAGACGATGATGTAAAAGCTACTTTAAATGAGGGGATGCCTGCCAAAATAGAAGACATGCCATGTATGGATTTTCTGCCATTAGCAAAAGCATTATCAAAAATTAAACTATGTTGTGCAAGTGAATCTAAAAACGGCGTATAACTTTTATAGTTTGGTATGTTATAGCGTTTGTTAAAGGCACCTAAATATTCACGTGCATAACTTTCAACAATAAGAACAATGATATTTGGCTTACTGTCAACAGTTTTGTTGTATTGTTTTATTGGTTTTACAATGTTAAGTAACTCTTTTTCAGAAAAATAATTACTTTTCTTAAATTTATTTTTATTAATAGTTCTTATTAGTGCAAAAGGTGTGTTTAATACTAGCGCAGCGTGTATGGGGTTTTTTACATATTTATTAGCATCTACAAGGTTTATAGGTCTAGTACTTTTTTTAAAATCACCTCTAATGCCACCGATTATTAAAGTAACAGATACTAAAAATGTAATAAGTGAAAATCCGAAATAAATCTTTTTATTATTTATTTTTAACGGGTTTAAGTTTGCTTTTTTATACAGGTAAATCCACAGCCAAGCAATTATAATGAATAGTAAAAAAATGTACCCATAATCTCTTAAAAAGGAAAAGAATAGTGCTAAGCCGTTAGTTTCTCCTTCAAACTCGTTTAATACAGTTGTTGTTAATCTAAAATTGGAAAATTTATAATAAATAATATCTACAAAATTCGTAGCATAGGCAATTAAGTTAGTTGTAAAATAAATATAAAAAAGTATTTTTTGAAATACGGCTTTGGTATTTATTATTAAAGGCAAAATACTTAATAAAATAAACAAACTGTTTATATATAAAATTGCCGTAGTATCAAATGCTAAACCGTGATAACTTATTTTAAAGAATTCAGATATAAAATCTATATTTAATAGGTCTTTATTAAAAATAAAAAAGAGTAGTCTTGCAATAAAATAAAAAAAATAAACAAGTATTAATCTATAAAAAAGTATGCTATATTCTTTTAATCTATAAGATTGATTCATTGCATTAAAATATTATTTGCAAATATAAATTAATTTTAATGACATATTTAATATTTTAATTTAGTTTATACGTTTTAAACTTTAGTAAATTTAAACGTAGGTTTATTTTTTTACTATGCTATGATCTCATCCGTTTTCTGTTTTACTTTATCAAACAATTCTTTAACTGAAGTGTTTTCATTAATAACATCATCTTCTATTAAGTTCAAAAAGGCTTTATCTTGTGCATTACCAATTTTTTTTGCAACAGAGTATGGCATAGAGTCATTAAAAGTAACTCTAGAGTATTTTGAGAAATAACGGTCTGGATAAGCATCTTCTAATTTCATTTCTAAAGCACGTTTTTTCTTAAATAAATCATTTGCTACGTGATCGCGCATTTCAAAATAGTTCTCTACTGCAAGGTCGCCAATAGCATCTGCATCTTTCTTACGTTCTTTTTCATATTCGTAAAATATTTTAGACCATATTTCGGCATTATTCAATGCTTTATTTTCATATTTATCTATGTATTTAAACAAAACGGTAACATCTTCGAAAGAGGCATTCATTCCTTGTCCATAAAAAGGAACTACAGCATGTGCTGCATCTCCAATTAGTAAAGTTTTGCCTTTATAAGAGTATGGCGAACATTTTATTGTTCCTAATGCACCAACAGGGTTTGTATTAAACTCTTCTACTAGATTTGGCATAATTTCTAAAGCGTCAGGGAACTGTTCTTTAAAGAATTGCAATACTTTATCAGAAGTATTTAATGTTTCAAAGCTATATTTTGCGTCGCTATGTGGTAAAAATAGTGTAACTGTAAAAGTACCATCTATATTTGGTAAGGCAATTAGCATATAAGTTCCTCTTGGCCAAATATGCAAGGCATTTTTTTCGGTTAAAAATCCACCATTATTTGCCGCGGGAAATGATAATTCTTTATAACCATGTTTTAACCATTGTTGTGAAAAACTAAACAAAATTTCTCGCTGTAAAAACATACTTTTACGCAATGCAGAACCAGCGCCATCGGCACCAAATATAATAGCTGCTTTTACTTTTTCTGTTATTTCTGTTTTGGCATTATAAAAATGTGCCGTATTCTTTTTTAAATTTACTTTTTTACATTCGCTTTCAAAAGTAATGGTCAAATTTGGTAGTTTTTCTGCTTCATTCATTAAAATTGCATTTAAATCACCTCTTGAAATGGAGTTAATGTGCTTATCTCCTCTTCCGCTGTAAGGCGAAAAAAAGACACTACTATCTAAATTGTGAATCAAACGCCCTTTCATTGGTATGCAAATTTTCATAACTTGATCCATAATTCCTGCAAGTGCTAATGCTTTAATTCCACGATCTGAAAATGCTAAATTAATAGATTTACCAGCACTTATATTTGTAATTCGTAAATCTTTTCTAGACTCTCTTAAATCTATTAGATAACCTTTTTTAGCTAATCTTAATGCTAATAAAGATCCTGATAAGCCTGCTCCTATAATTAATATTTTTTGTTTTTTATCCATAATTTTTGATATTTAATAGCTAAGATTTTCTTTAAGTAAATTTTCCTTTTAAGTTAAGTCTCAGGGTATTTAAATTAAACTTTTTAATATTTTAACAAAATTATATACGTCTAAAAAAGAATTATATAATGGCACAGGTGCAACTCTAATAACATTAGGCTCACGCCAATCACTAATCACGCCATGTTTTGTTAATTGTTTATGTAAATTTTTATCTGAATCTTTTACTTGAATAGATAATTGACAACCTCTTGATTTTGTTTCTTTTGGGGTAATTATATTAATTTTATCCGTTGTCATTTTATTTAATAAAAATTCTAAATAACCTGTTAATTTTCTCGATTTATTTTGCAACTTATCCATACCTACTTTATGAAATAAATCTAAAGATGCTCTAATTGCTGCCATAGATAGTATTGGTGGGTTACTCAATTGCCAACCTTCGGCTCCAACTAAAACATCAAACTCTTGTCGCATGTTAAACCTTGTAGATTTATTATGTGACCACCAACCTGAAAAACGATTTAATTTTTTATTATTGGCATGTTTTTCGTGTACAAAAAGTCCACCTAGACTTCCTGGACCTGAATTTAAGTATTTATAAGTACACCAAGCAGCAAAGTCAACACCCGAATTATGTAAGTTTGGTTGAATATTACCAACGCCATGAGCCAAATCAATGCCAACCATACAGTTTTTAGCATGCCCTGCTGTTGCGATTCGTTTTAAGTCTAAATATTGACCTGTATAATAATTTACGCCACCAAGCATCAGTAGTGTTATTTCATTGCCTTGTTCTTCTAGAATCTGCTCTAAATCTTCTATTCGCAATAATTTTTCACCTTTTCTAGGTTTCCAAAATATAAGGCCTTCTTTTGCATCAAAACCATGATGCTTAAGTTGTGATTCTACGGCATATTTATCGCTCGGAAACGCATCGCTTTCCAAAACAATTTTATATTTAGTTTTAGTTGGTCGGTAAAACGAAACCATTAATAAATGTAAATTTGTTGTTAAGGTATTCATTACGACAACCTCTATAGGTTTTGCTCCTACTATCTTAGCCATTGTATTGGTTAAAAACTCATGATATGATAGCCATGGGGTTTTTGCATCTGTATGGCCTTTAACACCGAACTTTGCCCAATCATCTAATTCTTGATTGATATATTCTTTGGTTATTTTTGGTTGTAAACCTAGAGAGTTACCGCATAAATAGATAAGTTCTTTGCCTTCTTTATCAGTTGGTATATGAAATTGTTGCCGATAACTTTTTAATTCATCTTGACCGTCTTGGTCTTCTGCGTAAGTTAATTCTTGTTTATAGTTCATTTAATTTGGTTTTTAACTAAAGGGTTATCAAAAATTTAACTATACAAAGTATTTTTAATGATATTAAATTATTTATATCTAAACTTTTGAATTAACAAAATCAATTAATTGTTTTTCTGTCAAAATCGCTTTATTTAAAATAACTTCTGCTTTTTTAACAATCGCATTTGCAAATTTTCTGTCTTTAATATCTTTTGCATTAATTTTAACATTAAAATAGGCGCCATAAACTGCGGTTCTTGCGCATAAAATGCCAACCCCTGCATCTGATAAGGAGTTTTGGATTCCCTTTTTTGCCATTTCTAGCATTACTTCCATAGATTTTTCTGCTGTTTCCATAACTTTAAATGGTACTTCAGTAGCGTATATTGTTGCTTTTTCTATGGCTTCTGCTCTTGCCTCTTTTTCTTTATCGGAAGATTTTGGCATTCTAAAACCGTCTATAATTTTGTTAAATGCATTGGTATCTTCGTCAACTAATGCTAATAAGGTGTTTTTATATGCTTGTCCTTTTTCTGCCCAATCTGAAAAATATTCCCATTGGTCATCCCAACCTCTTTTGTGTGCAGATAGATTGGCAACCATTGTACCTAATGAAACGCCTAAAGTTGCTACATAAGCAGAAATACTTCCGCCACCTGGCGCCATTGATTCACCTGCAGTTTCTTCTGCAAAATCACTTAAAGTAAAGTCTATTAATTGCTTGGTTTTTTTGTCTTTAAGTACATATTCAATTATTTTTTCTTGAGCATTAAATGGCTTTAAGTCATCTAAACCTAATGACTTTACAGCAATTTTAATTTTCTCTTTATCCGAAATTCCTAAAGAGCGTTTTTGTCTTTTTAAATAGAAATTTCCTGCGTCTAACATCGCTTGTAATGGTATTAAGCCTATTAATTCTGAACCTGTTACTCGCAAACCTCTTTTGGTTGCCGATTTACAAGTTTCATCAAAGGCTTCGTGCATAGAAGTGATGCTAATATTAGTTAAGTTATACGAAATTTGAGCAATACCATATTCGTCTATAAACCAGCCAATCCCTTTTACAGCTTTTAACTTTCCTGGAATTCTAACTATTTCGCCATTTTTATCTAAAACTTTCTTACCATTTATTTTTCCATTTTCAGTTTTTGCCCTACCATTTTCACGAATATCAAATGCAATAGCATTAGCTCTACGTGTAGAGGTTGAGTTTAAATTGACATTATAAGCTATTAAAAAATCTCTTGCAGATATTGCTGTAGCTCCAGATTTAATTACACTTTTGTTAAATTCGGCTGGTCCAAAATCTGGCTTCCATTCTAAATCTACTAATTTCCTTTTTAATCCTTCATATTCTCCTGAACGGCAATTAGCTAAATTTTTACGTTTTGATTCTTGTGCCGCATTTTCATATAGATAAACAGGTATTTTTAACTCCTTTCCTACTCTTTTGCCTAATTCTTTTGCGTATTTGGCAGTTTCGGTTAAAGAAATATTTGAAATTGGTACTAAAGGGCAAACGTCTGTTGCTCCAAACCTTGGGTGCTCACCTGTATGTTTACTCATATCTATTAATTCACTTGCTTTTTTTATAAGCAAAAAAGCAGCTTTTACCACTTGTTTTGGCTCCCCAACAAAGGTAATTACTGTTCGGTTAGTTGCCACTCCTGGATCTATGTCTAATAATTTTACGCCTGCAACAGTTTCTACGGTGTTTGCTATAATTTTTATTTTGTCTAAATCACGCCCTTCACTAATATTTGGGACACATTCTATTAATTGTTTTTGCATTATTTTATTTTTTATAAGTAACTTTAAAATTTTATTATAAGGTCACAAGGTTTTTTTTATAAGTTTCAAAATTAATCAAATTAATCAAATTATTTAAATTATTTATAAAAATTGAAAATTGAAAATAAAAACGATACCTTGAATCTACAAATATCTATAAAATCAAACTTGATTTTTAGTATCAAATCTAGTATTACAGCATAAAATGATTTATAAAGGGGATTTTATAAATCATTTTAATTAACTAAAAAATGGTGTCTTTAACCTAGGTAAGTATTTGACACAGTTTTCTGTAAAACATCTAAGTAATATATCATTGTACACTGTTAATGCTTCGTCTTTTTTTACTATTCCTTTTTCTTTGCCTTGTTTTATATTAATTTGTAGGCTTTTGTCTTGATTAAAACACCTTTTTCTAGAGCATTTTTTTAGCTCTTGAACCTATCAAATACTTGTTTAGGTATTTTATGTTCTTTACCTAATACTTTCATTTGTGTAATATAGGTTGTATAGGCTTTTTTTGCTTTTTCTTTATTTTCTAAACCCCAATATGCATCTCCTAAGTTTATATAGGCAACTGTTCTATTTGGAAAATTTTTTATGATTTCTTCTAATAAAAAAATGGCTTCTTCGTATAATTTTGACTGTTCTAGATAATAGGCTATATCATTATATTTAGAAATGTTTTTTTCGTTTATTCCGATATTATCAATTAAGTAATCTAGTACAAATTTATCTCCTATCAACTTAAGGTCTTTTTGTGTTTTTGTAAATAATTTTATTTTATCATAAAAATCATCAATAACAGGTTCTTTTTCTTCTTGAAATCCTTTAAATAAATATATGGGCAAAAAAGTCAAATTTTTAGGCTCTTGTGCATCATAATCTTTCAATTTTACTTTTTCTTTCAATTTTACTCCAATAATTGAAGTTCCTTGACGATTATTTTCAATTTTATATATTTTAGACCATACATATTTCTTTGAGATATTTTCTAATTCAAAAAAATGATACGTCACATAATTACTATTCCCTATATTCTCATTAAAAATTACCTGAAATCTATTATCTGTATTACATTTTAAGGATATGTCTGTAATACTTTGAATTGCTAAATTTAACTTATTTAAAAAGATAGTTTTTGTTAAAATTTCATCATCTAATCCAATTAAAAAAATTTCTTCTTCTTTTTTTACAATTGTAAATTGATGGTTGCCAGTAAAACAAGAATCTATTCTAAAATTAGTACTAATTTTATCTTGCTCATTAACAATATCTTTTTTCTGACTTTTACAACTTATACTTATTAAAAAAATAATTAGTATATAATATCTAAATCTATTCGTAAACTTCATCTAAAGAGTGTTTTTCATTTTATTATATCTATTTTCCATATCTGTTCCTCTTCTATTTTTACCATAATCATCGAGTATGCTTTTTTCATATTCAGTATGTTTTTCTTTCCAATTTACTGGGTTTTTTGACACTTTTTTTTTGATCTTCTTTACTTTTACCCTTATTATAATTATTAATCTCTTTATCTTTTTTTGTAAAGAAATTATCTAATGCTTTCCCAAAATCATTATCAACAAATGCTGGTCTATTTATATGATGGTCTAACATTGTTGCTTTACCTAATAATCTTCTCCTGTAGATAAAAAGTATTTGGTACAGTCTCCTGTAAAACATCCAAGTAATATATCATTGTACTTTAAATAAATAAACCCTCCAGAATTAATAGTGAAATTATAATTTTTATTCTTGTACCTAATTTTCCCATTATAAACACAAGTGTTCATATCAAATAGATAATGTAATTCTTTTCTGCTAATTGGTCTATTTTTTTTTATTATTTGAATAACATCTTCCCTTTTTAATATCCATTTTTTACAAATAGAACTATCTGGAATGGATGTTTCAATCATACCTTTATTAAATGCAATTACTTTTACTTCTTCAGTGTTTGCTAAAAATAATTTTAACTTTTTTTCTGCTGTGAGTAAACTATCTTTTTTATTTATTGATATAGTTATGCTGTCAATATTAGAATTGATATTTTTCTTTAAAAATTTGTGCTGTTTACAAGAAAAAATAATTAAAACTAATAGTATAGCTGTTTTTCTCATTTGATTAAATTTATTATGGCATCATAAACAGTTTTACCTTCATCTTTTGCCTTTGCTTGTAAATTTTCGTGGTTTCTAATTGCTGAAACATCTAAATTATAATGGTTTAAAAGTGCTTTGACAATACAAGCGACCGATTTAGCTTGTTCTGTTGAAACAGAATCCCAATGGTCTACTGGATTTCCACTTGGATAACCTTTTGTTAAAACCCCATCTTTATCATACGGCATTCCAACAACCTCAATTCCAACCGTACTAGAATTGTATCCGTTTTTTATATGACTAGTAGTCTTATTTAGTGTAGCTGTTTGATAAGTTTTACCATCTTTACCAACTAAAAAATGTGTGCCAATACCTTTTTTAAATGAATTTAAGGTGCTTTTAGTATTAGGAGTTACCGTTCTGTGCAGTATAATGTACTGTACCTTTTTTTTCCAATTATACTTTTCTAGTTTAGAAATTCTATTTTTAGTAATTTTTTTACTAATAAAGAACCCATCTTTATCTAATTTCAAATAGCAACATTCACATCCTTTCACCTCAAACCACTTACCCTCCACATCTAACCAATAGTTCTTTATAGTATCTGTATCTGCAGAGCCATTTGCTTTTGGGTTTCTACCGTAATAGTCTATTTCTAAGTCTGGGTTGTCTGTATGA
>JAKISG010000010.1 GCA_021648755.1 Flavobacteriaceae bacterium
GCTTAGTAAGTTTTTTAGTAAGCGATGACTTTAGAATAGGATACTCCTATGACTATACCCTAACCAAGTTAGCAGATTTCAATAGCGGTTCCCACGAAATATTTTTACAATACGATGTTAACCTATCCCGTAAGAACCTAAAATCACCTAGATTCTTCTAAACCAAAAAAAAAGAATATAAATATGAAGAAAATAACAATAATAATAGCATTAATTATGTTGAGTGTAAAAGTAACCTATGCACAAGATACAGAAAGATATACCATAAAGAATCTAGAAGTAAACGATGAATTTTCAAACTTTGGAGCCACCTATTATGGAGAGAATCAAATTATCTATGCCTCACCAAGAGCAAAATCAAGGATTATAAAAAACCTTTGGATTCCAAACGAACAACCCTATTTAGACTTATACTTAGGAACAGTAACAGAAGAAGGCGAGATAATAGACAGTCAAAAGATAAATAGAGCAGTAAACACCCGTTACCATGAATCTAGCGTAGTCTATACTAGTGACATGCAAACAGTTTACTTTACTAGAGACAACTATTACGAGAAAGACCTAAACAAAGACGAAGAAGGCATGACACACCTAGCCATATATAAAGCAACTGTAAGTTCACCAAGTGAATGGACAAATATAGTACCTATGCCATTTAATAACAAAGACTACTCCGTAGGTCACCCAACCTTAAGTGCAGATGGTAAGACTCTATATTTTGTGTCCGATATACCAGGATCTTATGGGCAGACAGATATATTTAAAGTAGCCATAAACGAAGACGGTACTTATGGAGACCCCGTAAATTTAGGAGCACAAGTAAACACTTCAGATAGAGAGATGTTCCCGTTTATGTCTGACGATGGTTTTTTATATTTTTCATCAGATAGAGCAGGAGGTATGGGAGACTTAGATATTTATGCCGTACGCCTAGATGCTACTACTAGTGAAGTTCAAAATTTAGGAATGCCGATTAACAGTATTAATGATGATTTTGCCTTTTTAAAGAAAAAAGGAGCAGACTACGGTTATTTTTCATCTAATAGAAGTGAAGGTCATGGAGATGATGATATTTATTATTTTAAAGAATTAGAACCATTACAAATACCTTGTGATCAAGTAGCAGAAGGAATTGTTACTAATAAAGAAACAGGAGAAAAAATTTCAGGAGCATTGGTAATATTATTTGACGAAAAAGGAAAAGAAATGGGTAGTCAAATAGTAAAAGAAGATGCAAAATTTTCGTTTGCTGTAGATTGTAATTCAAATTATAAAGTAGTGGGCTCTAAAGAAACCTATACAATAGATAGTAAGACCTTTACTTCAAATACAAATGTAGCGTTAGGTTTAAATTTAGACCTTAGTTTAGCAGTAGAACCAGTAGTAACAACGACACCATCGGGATTATCTAAAGATGAGTTTGACCAATGTCAAGGCGCTTTAGATTTAGTAAAAAACATTTATTTTGATTTAGATAAATCATTTATCAGACCAGATGCAGCGCTTGAGTTGAGTAAGGTAGTTAAAATTATGCAACGCTGTCCAAATATTAAGGTAGAAGCATCGTCGCATACAGACAGTAGATCTACACACGCATATAATGAGGCTCTATCACAACGTAGAGCACAAGCAACCGTAGATTTTATCACAGAGACTGGCGGTATATTAAGAACAAGAATAAATGCTGTTGGTTATGGAGAAACAAGAATACAAAACAGATGTGTTGATGGCGTTAAATGTTCAGAAATAGAACATCAAATAAATCGTAGAACACAATTTGATGTGTCAAATTATTAATGAGTTTTTAAATTTTATCTTGAAAAAACTTAGCAAGATAAATTAAACCTAACTTTGAGTAAAAAATCTAAGTTTAAAACAAAGAGTTGCTATGAATATTAAAAATACCTTTCAATTTTGAAAGGTGTTTTTTTTAGTAGTTAGGGATTAGAGTTAGTTTTTTTTGACAGTTTAAGAAAACCAACTACCACTAACCCAAAAAAATTATTTTCTTTCAAAATCAGCAGGAATTTCCCCCCAAGCTTTAGTTTCCCATTTTAAAATATTTTTATGTTTTATAACCTCAGAATTATTTTTTAACCAATAGATTGCACGATCAATAAGTTTAAATATTTTTTTATTTTCGGAAGTCTCTTTAATGGTAGTTTTAATTTTTTTTTGCCAAACCCAACTAATTGCAGTCTTGCTATCTGAATAAATTGGTAAATCTAATTTATGTTGTTTACAATAGGCTAAACCATGAACTAATGCAAGAAACTCCATTAAATTATTACTTCCACCTTTAAAAGGTCCTTGAGTAAACAATTTAGTTTTAGTATCTGTAAAAACACCTTGATATTCTGAAATACCTTTGTTATTACAAGCACCATCTACCGAAATACTTTTTGTTATTGGTTTTCCTATTTTTAATAACTTTTCTTTAGAAAGTGTTGTTTCAAAAATGGCCACACCAATATAATCTTTAGGGTTACTGTTAAACGCTTTTTTGGCAACTTCCTTTGTTTTAAAAGATTTGTATTTAACACTTTTTAAACCTTCAATTTGTTTTTTACACTCGTTCCAAGAAGTAAAAATTCCTTTTTTCCTCCCTTCCCAAACTACGTAGTATTTTTGTTTTTTGGACAAATTTTTTTATTCAATAGAATTTTTATTCCAATAATTTAGTATTTATATGAGTAAACGTAAATCCATAAACTACTATTTTATTGTAACAAACATACAAATTATTATTTTAAACCTTTTAATCTTTCTTTTAACATAGCAATAATCTCATCTTTATCCTGCAGGGTTTTTTCATACAATTCACGTTCTTTTTCTGAAAATGCATAGTAATTTTGATTAGAGCCAAAAACTGTTTCACAATTCTGAAAAATAAACTTTTCATCAAAACCTAATATTTGTGATGGTGTTACTTCTAACAATTTACTAATATCATTCAGTCTTGATAAATTTAAATCTACCTCATTTTTTTCTATTCTGCTGAATTGCCTTTGACTAATAGTTAATTGATTAGCCATATAATCTTGGCTATACCCTTTTAATTCTCTTATCTTTTTAATGTTTAAACCTATATCCATATTGCAAATATAATAAATTTTGTCTAATTTAGACTTTTAATGTCATAATTTAGACGAAAATAAATTATAAAATAAATTAAAATTACTGTTTATTTGTGTGTGAATATCTAAAATATAGAGATATTTTAAATAGACGTAAACTACAAGCGTCTTTAAAGTAAGTTGTAGATATATTATTAATTAAATATATAGTATTTTGGTGAAAATTATAACATAACCTTTTGCTATGTGTTTTTAAAAACTTATTTTTATGAAAAAATTAGAATTAAATCAAATGGAAATTATTGATGGAAGTTGGAACTGGGGAAACTGTGCTGTTGGTGGTATGATGGCCGGTGCACACTTAATGGGGTTTGGTCCTTTGGGTTTAATAGGAGGTTTAGTTATAGGCTGTGCAGTTGGTGGTGTAGAATAATTAAAAATAGAAGCTTCAATAATAATTAAATTTACTGTCTGTTAACTTAATAAATTAACAGACATTTTTGTATGACTAAAAGTATATTAAAATATCAATATTTGTCTTTCATTAGGGTTAGGATGACAACATTCAAGACATCTCCTGATTTTATTGTATTAATCTTAAGTTTAGCACTGTTAACTATGATGGCATATGGAGTTTCTTCTGAAAATTTTATTGAAATAGAAACTGATAAATTGATAAATTATAATTTTTTAATCGTGTTTAATTTTTTTATAATTTTTTTTTTCGAAGGGTATATTTATAAATATAACACACCTAATTATCGTTATATTAAATTGTTATTACCATACAAGCGTAACGTTATTTTAATGATTGATTTAATATATGAATTGTTTAGTTATAAAGGGATTTTAATACTTTTGAATATTTGTTATTTATTTATTTTTTGTTACGTATATGAGTTGTCTATTTTACACACTTTTAATTTAGTTGGCTTTTTATTACTTTTTATCACTTTTGTAAATTCTATTTTATTGGTAAGAATAATTAAAGAAAAAATGAAGGGTAATGCATTTGATTTTCATAAAAATTTTTACAAAATATTTTTTACACTAATTTTAATATTGGCAGTAATTAATAGTAATTTAGATATAATTAATTTAAATAGTGTAAAAGCAATTTTTAGAATTTTAGGATTTTCAATCTTTTGTACCGTAATACTAATAATAACATTTTTTAGAATTAACTCTATAGATGATAAAATATAATGATATTAAATTTACCTATAATATAACGAAAAAAATATTTGTAAAACTAAATTTTGTAGATATCTTAATTTTTAGTGTTTTGATAAATTTAAATAAATATTCAAGAGAGTTACATATACTCACATCAATTGTAATTATTAGAGGATCTTTATTAAATCACATACATACAAAATCAATAGAGTTGTTGTTCTTTTTGGCAGGAAAAAAAATAAGAAATATTATATTTATTAATTTTTTAATAAATAATAGCCTGTACTTGCTAATAGTCAGTCTGTTATGGTTTTTTAATTTTTTGGATTATTCATATTTTATGGAAAACATTTTGATATTAAATTTATTAATAGCAATCTCAATTATCATAAAATATATATTACCTATTTCAATTATTAAAGATGTTGTCTTACAAGATGTTGTTAAACTATTATTATATTTTGTTTTGTTTGGAATCTTATACATTTATATAAAATTAAGTTTGATTTTTTTAATAACAATTATTATCATTTATTCTAAAAGAACCTTAAATTATGGCGATATTAATTAAAAACTTGTCTAAAAAATTTAAAAATCAAATAGTCCTAGATAATGTGAATATTCACTTTAATAATAGAATTAATTTATTAATTGGGGAGAATGGAGTTGGTAAAACAACTTTGATTAATCTTTTGGCAGGGATTTTAAAAATGGACAATGGTGAAATTTTTATAAGAGATTATAAATTAAATTATAACAATGGTGAGTATAAGAATAATGTTGGGTTTGTTTTAAATCTACCTACTTATCCTTATCATTTTAAAATTAATGAATATCTTGATTTATTAGTTTCAATATATAAAATTGATTTATTAAAAAACAAAACCTACATAGAGAGTCTTTTAGTTTTTTTTGATTTAAAAAAGCAATTGAACAAAAAAATAAATGAACTATCTACAGGTTATATCAAAAGAGTAAAATTGTTTTCTGCAATGATACACAACCCAAATTGTTACATATTTGATGAGCCATTTACAAGCCTAGATCAAAATTTTATTCCAAAATTAATTGATAAAATTATAGACTTATCAAAACAAAACAAACGTTTTTTAATAACTACACATATGTCACAAATAGAAAAATTAATAGAAAACGCTTCTATTTATGAATTGAAAAATAAAATTATTATTAAAAAAATAACAGATTATGAAAAGTAAATATTACCTTCTTGTACTTTTAGGTTTATCATTTCTTATTAATTTTTCATCAAAATATTTTATTGATTTCAAAGAGTTAACGTATAATTTTTATTCTGAACAACTAGCCCAAGAACAGCTAGAAAAATTAATAGAAAATCAAGAAAAATGGTCATGGTTAGTCTATATTGTTTTATTAATAATAGTATTACTACGTAGCAGTTTAGTAGCCTTATGCCTAAGTGTAGGTAATTTTTTCTACAATATAGATGAAGATGAGGAGCAAGAACCAAAATTTAAACAATTTTTTAGAATTGCTTTATTAGGTGAGTTTGTGTTATTATTTGTTGGTGTTTTTAAACTACTCTACTTTTTATTTATACAAACAGACTATACACTTCTAGACTTACAGCAGTATTACCCATTATCTTTTGTAAACTTTTTAGATTTAGAAACCCTAGAAGCTTGGTTGGTTTACCCACTACAAACGGTTAACTTATTTGAAATAGCCTACTTTTTTGTATTGGTTTATGGTTTGCATAAATTACTTAAAAACAAATATTGGCGTAGTTTTGAGATGGTAGCCGTTAGTTATGGTACTGGCTTGGCTATTTGGTTGGGTTTAGTTATGTTTTTAACTTTAAATATGAGTTAAAAAAGGTTTTGTCTTTTTTAAGACTTATGACTTTTAGATGTAAGACTTATGACGTTTTTTTTAGCTAGAAAATGTTTTATTAGAAAAAAATTGAGATTATAATAATAGATTCCTGCCTTCGCAGGAATGACAGTAGGGAAATCAGAAGGAAAAAATAAAAATCTACGTTAATTTGCGATATCTGCGGGAAAAATCATGAGAAAAAAAATAAAAATAGTACTAGCCGTTTTCTTAATAAGTGTAGTTTCTTATTTGACTTATAATATTGTAATTAATTTAAAGCAAAAAAAAGAGTTGGCAGAACGTATTAAAAACATACCTAATTTTAATTTTAAAAAATTAGACAACACTTATTTTACACAAAATAATATAAGTAAAACACTATCTAAACTTTTTATTTACTACAATAGTGAATGCGATTTTTGTAAGTCTGAAGCCACGCAAATTTATAATAATTTAGAAAGTTTAAAAAATGTACAAATTATTTTTGTTTCACATGAAGAACAGTTGGCTATTAAATTATTTGCTGAAGCTAACAAGTTAAACCAACAAGATAATATTGTTTTTTTAGAAGATGAAAAGCTAAGATTTTCTAAAATATTTGCTGCTAGAACAATACCTTATATGTTGCTATACAATAAAGACAATGTCTTAATTAAAAAATTTAGAGGTGCTACTAAAATTGAAAAAGTTTTAGACCTTTTAGAATGATCTATAAGTTGCGAATGTCATTTCGATAGAATGAGGTACGAATGACGAGAAATCTAATTAATAAAGAAGAGATTTCTCGTAGCTCTTTCAGGATCTGTCGAAATGACATTGTGCAATAGTTAAGTACAATAATGTGTTAATAAAATCTGTGTCAATAAAAATCATACAAATTCGTGAATTCTGAGGGTTCTGTGTGCAACCAAAAAAAGAAACGAATCTGTGTATAATCCGTTAAAAATCCGTGTGTTCTAATAAAATAAATATCTATGTCAAAAAACCAAAGACAATTATCTAAAACATTAGCCTTACAACACGACCAATCTGACTGTGGTGTTGCCTGTTTATTATCCATAATAAAATATTACAAAGGTAATAACTCATTAGAAACATTACGAGAAATAAGTGGTACAACAAGGCAAGGGACTACTTTGTTGGGTTTATACCAAGCCGCCAACAGTTTAGGTTTTGAAGCAAGTGGTAATGAAGCAGATATACAAGCATTAATAGACCATAAAGAACCTTTAATATTACATGCAGTTATTGAGGAGCGTTTGCAACATTATCTAGTTTGCTATGGTTTTGAAAATAATAAATTTATAATTGGTGATCCTTCAAAAGGTATAACAACTTACACTAAAGAAGAGTTAGAAAAAATTTGGAAATCAAAAACCTGTTTAACACTTACACCAAATGCAAACTTTATAAAAGCCACGGAAACAAAAAAATCTAAAAAAGAATGGTTTTTAAAATTGCTTAAAAAAGATTACCAATTATTAGGTATTAGTATGGCTTTTGGTTTGGTGGTTGCTTTATTAGGTATGGCAATGGCAATTTTTTCACAAAAACTAATAGATGATATTTTGCCGTCTCATGATACTAAAAAATTAATAACAGGTATTGGTTTGTTAGCATTTATATTGTTGGTTAGGGTCGCTTTCACCACGTTGCGCGAGTTCTTTCTAATAAAACAATCTAAAGACTTTAATAATAGAATAATTGATACTTTTTATAGTTCGTTATTACACTTACCAAAACCTTTTTTTGATACTCGTAAAATAGGCGAACTAGTTGCACGTTTAAATGATACAAACCGAGTACAACGTGTTATAAAACTAATAGCAAGTAATTTTGTAATAGATATTTTGGTTACGTTAGTTTCTTTTGGTTTTTTGTTTTATTATTCTTGGGAAGTTGGCGTTATTGCTTTGGTCAGTTTACCAATTTACTTTTTAATTATTTATCGTTTTAATAAACAAATTATAAATGCTCAAAAAGAAGTGATGCAAAGTTACGCCTTAAACGAAAGTAATTATATTACATCTATGCAAGGTATTGCAACGATTAAGAATTTTAATAGACAAAATTTGTTTCAAAAAGTAAATCAACTTATTTATGGAAACTTTCAAAATAAAATTTTTAATTTAGGTAAAATAAACATTAAACTTGCTTTATTATCTGGTATTTCAGGTGTTTTATTTTTGATTGTTATTTTAGGCTATACATCTTATCTAGTTTATAATGAAACTATGACTTTAGGTATGTTAATAGCTGTGCTTGGTATTGTAGGTTCGTTGTTGCCAAGTATTACCAATTTAGCATTAATTGCCATACCAATTAATGAGGCAAAAATAGCCTTTAATCGTATGTTTGAATTTGCAAGTATTAAAAAAGAAAACCAAGGAACTATAAAAATAATCAATTTTAAATCCCTAGAGATTAAAGACATGTCTTTTAGATTTGCGGGTAGAGGTCAGTTACTAAAAAATATAAATATTACCATTAATAAAGGCGAATTTATTGCAGTTGTTGGCGAAAGTGGAAGTGGTAAAAGCACTTTAGGACAAGTTTTACAACAATTTTATATGTTTGAAAATGGGACGATAACAGTTAATGATGAATTTGAATTAAAAGATATTTCAACATCACATTGGCGAGATTTGGTTGGTGTAATTCCACAAGAAATACATATTTTTTCTGGTAATGTTATCGATAATATTTTATTAGGAGCAGAAGATAAACCTGAAAATGTAGTTAAATTTTGCCAAGAAAATGGTTTTGAAAAATTTATTGCACAATTACCACAAGGTTACGCAACTCTATTAGGTGAAGAGGGTATTAATTTATCTGGCGGACAAAAGCAAATAATAGCATTAGCAAGGGTTTTGTATAAAAAACCACAGTTTTTAATTTTAGATGAGGCAACTTCTGCAATGGGTAGAAATACAGAAAAGTTTACCATGCAATTACTTAAAAATTTAAAACAAGATATTGCAGTATTGTTTATTTCGCATAGATTACACACCTTAAAAAATATTGCAGACCGAATTTACGTGTTAGAAAACGGTGCTATTTCATCTACAGGAAATCATCAAAAGTTATTAGAAACATCAAATTTTTATAGTGAATTTTGGAAAGAATTATGATCTAAGTATCTAGTCAGAATAAATTTTTAAGTACTACTTCTTCAATAACCTGCGGAAAATTTGCCATTTCTAAAACTGCTATTTTTTTTGCCACATCATTTGCCACATCATTTTTACCAATCTCAAACTGCTTTTGAAAAATAATAAGACCTTCATCATAATTTTCATTTACAAAATGAATGGTAATTCCACTTTCTTTTTCGTTATTATTAATGACTGCTCTGTGAATATGTATTCCGTACATGCCTTTACCTCCATATTTTGGCAATAGTGCAGGGTGGATATTTATTATTTTATTTGAAAATATTTTTACAATATTCTTTGGTATTTTTAATAAAAATCCTGCTAACACAATATAATCCGCTTCTTTTTTTAAGAAACTTATTATTTTATTGGTTTGGTATAAATCATCTTTCTTAAAAATTAAACAAGTAACATTCCGTTTTTTAGAACGCTCAATTACTTTGGCATTTTTATTGTTAGTAAGAACATAGGTAACGATAGCAGTTTTCTTTTTTTGAAAAAAATCTATAACATTTGCCGTATTAGTTCCAGAACCAGACGCAAAAATAACAATACGTAGCATAAAGAGTTAACAGTTATTATTCCTCACAAAAAAAAGGATTATTATTAACAAATTGAGAATTAAAATTAAAAACTTATATTTTTTTACTATTTTAGAACTCAATAAAATTGGTGCAGATAGTAAATTAGAAATTAATTGTTTACTTTTGCCCTGTAATTAAAAAATAAAATTAAAAATTAAAATTATGTCAGACATTACATCAAGAGTAAAGGCAATTATCGTTGACAAATTAGGTGTTGACGAAAATGAAGTAACAACAGAAGCTAACTTTACAAACGATTTAGGAGCAGATTCATTAGATACTGTAGAATTAATTATGGAATTTGAAAAAGAATTCGATATTCAGATTCCAGATGACCAAGCAGAAAACATTGCTACAGTAGGTCAAGCAGTTACTTATATAGAAGGAGCTAAATAGTAATAAATTTACTAAACTAATTAAATTATGAGTATTTCCTTTTTGGTAGTACTCATTTTTTTTTAAATTTTTTAAAAGATTAATTTTTTGCTAAACCAATATTAACAGTCATTTAGCCTTTTTGTGACAAAAACTCTTGCAGGTTTAGGTAATAAGAAAATAAAGTTTTTTTATTTTAGTTCAATTATAATTCATTATATTTGGATTTTTATTTAAGTTTAAACATGAAATTAAAACGAGTTGTAGTAACAGGGTTAGGAGCATTAACACCAATTGGTAATAATATTAGAGAATATTGGGATGCTTTGTTAAGCGGTGTAAGTGGTGCTGCACCAATTACTTATTTTGATGCTTCTAAGTTTAAAACTCGATTTGCTTGTGAACTTAAAAACTTTGAAGTAACCGACTTTATGCATCGTAAAGAAGCAAGAAGAATGGATAAATTTACACAATATGCTTTAGTTGCTACAGACGAGGCGATATTAGACGCTGGTTTAGATTTAGAGAAGGAAGATTTATCACGTATTGGTGTGATTTGGGGAGCAGGAATTGGAGGGTTAGAAACTTTTCAAAATGAAGTTTTAAATTTTGCAAAAGGAGATGGTACGCCTAGATTTAATCCGTTTTTTATACCAAAAATGATTGCAGATATTGCTCCAGGACAAATTTCTATAAAATATGGATTTAGAGGTCCAAATTTTGCAACAGTTTCAGCTTGTGCATCATCAGCAAACGCAATGATAGATGCTTTTAACTATATTCGTTTGGGTCAAGCAGACATTTTTGTAACTGGTGGTTCTGAGGCAGCGGTTACTCTTGCGGGCATGGGAGGATTTAATTCAATGCATGCACTTTCAACTAGAAATGACGACCCAAAAACGGCATCAAGACCATTTG
Organism: Flavobacteriaceae bacterium; assembly: GCA_021648755.1. Taxonomy (GTDB): domain Bacteria; phylum Bacteroidota; class Bacteroidia; order Flavobacteriales; family Flavobacteriaceae; genus S010-17. Next base: position 11,140 of record JAKISG010000010.1, read on the forward strand.
ATAAGGATAGAGATGGTTTTGTTTTAGGAGAAGGAGCAGGGGCTCTAATATTAGAAGAATACGAGCACGCAAAAGCAAGAGGAGCAAAAATATACGCTGAATTATTAGGCGGAGGTTTGTCTGCAGATGCATATCATATTACAGCGCCACATCCAGAGGGATTAGGAGCTTTAGCAGTGATGCAAAATTGTTTAAAAGATGCTGGTTTACAGCCAAAAGATGTAGATGCTATAAATATGCACGGTACTTCTACAGGTTTAGGAGATATTGCTGAATCTAAAGCAATTGTTAAAGTTTTCGGAAATCACGCATACAATATCAATATTAATTCTACTAAATCGATGACTGGTCATTTATTAGGTGCTGCAGGTGTTGTTGAAGCAATAGCTTCAATATTAGCGATTAAAAACAAAATTATACCACCAACAATAAATCACTTCACAGATGATGATCAAATTGACTCTAAACTAAATTTCACATTTAATAAGCCTCAAAAACGAGAAGTTAAAGTAGTTATGAGTAACACGTTTGGTTTCGGTGGTCATAATGCATGTGTTTTATTTAAAAAAATGGAAAATTAAACATTGTTTATGAATTTTTTAAAAAAATTTAAAAGATCACACAGCAAAGAAGATGAAGATTTTTTAATTTCTTTAAAAAGAATATTGGGCTATAAACCTAAAAATATATTTTATTATAAGAAAGCATTTACTCACAGTTCTGTCAAAGAAATTAAAGTAGGTAAGCCGTATAATTATGAACGGTTAGAGTTTTTAGGAGATTCGTTTTTAGACGCAATAGTAGCTAGTTTTTTATATAAAAACGCCCCTTTAAAAGATGAAGGCTATTTAACGCAAATGCGTTCTAAAATTGTAAGTAGAGAAAGTTTGAATAGAATAGGTAGAGATTTAGAACTTACTGAGTTTGTTAAAAGCACAGTTGCTAAAGAAAATTTTGGAAATAATATTTATGGTAATATTTTTGAAGCCTTGATAGGTGCCGTTTATTTAGATAAAGGTTATGAAGGTTGTCACAAATTTATTACAAAAACAGTAATAAAACCTTATGTTAATATCAAGCAATTAGAAGGTAAAATAACAAGTTATAAGAGTGTGTTAATTGAGTGGTGTCAAAAATATAAAAAGACTATAAATTTTGATGCATATGAAGACAATGCTAATGAAAAAAGAAATCACTTTTCTGTAAAACTGTCTATAGATAACAAAATAATCTCTAAAGGAAGAGCAACTTCAAAGAAAAAAGCAGAAGAAATTGCTTCAAAAAGAGCATATTATACATTGCAACATAAGATAGAAAATAAATCAAAAATGTTAATAAACCCAAAAGTACAAATTTAACTAATTTTTAAGCCTATTTTATTACCTTTTAAAAGCATAAAATCATAGCAATCTTCATATTTATTAGAAATTACACCATCTAAAATAGCTTCTTTTATAGCATTTTTAATTAGCCCTATTTCACGACAAGGCTTTAGGTTAAATGTTTCCATAATTAGTTTACCAGAAATTGGTGGTTGAAAATTACGTATTTGGTCTCGCTCTTCGACTTCTTTTATTTTTTGACGAACAATTTTAAAATTGTTCATATATTTAGCCATTTTTTTTTGGTTTTTTGTAGTGATATCTGCTTCGCAATGCGTCATTAAATCATCTATCAAATCACCTGCATCAAAAATTAAACGCCTTATTGCTGAGTCGGTTACATCTGCTGCTAAAATAATGGGTCTAGAACTTAAAAATACCAATTTTTGAACATACTTCATTTTATCGTTTAATGGCATTTTTAAGCGTTTAAAAATGTGATATACCATTTTTGAGCCTTCAAATTCGTGTGTATGAAAAGTCCAGCCGTGTTCTTTGTCAAATCGTTTGGTTGTTGCTTTGCCAATATCATGTAATAAAGCTGTCCAACGTAGCCAAAGATTATCTGTAGTTTTTGCAATATTATCAACAACTTCTAAAGTATGATAAAAATTATCTTTATGTCCTTGGTTTTCTACATATTCTATTCCTTGTAAATTGGTTAATTCAGGTAAAATTAATTTTAACAAACCCGTTTTAAAAAGTAAATATAACCCTTTTGAAGGTTTTTTACTTAATAAAATTTTATGTAGTTCGGTTACAATTCTTTCTTGGGTAACGATTTCTAACCTATTGGCATTATTAGTAATTGCTTGTAGTGAACTTTCTTCAATCGTAAAATTTAATTGTGATGCAAATCGGATTGCTCTCAACATTCTTAAAGGGTCATCAGAATAAGTTATGCTTGGCTCTAATGGTGTTCTAATAAGTTTGTTTTTTAAATCTTTAACGCCGTTAAAAGGATCTAATAATTCTCCGTAATTTGCTTTATTTAAACTTATAGCTAATGCGTTTATGGTAAAGTCTCTACGATTTTGATCATCTTTTAAAGTTCCACACTCAATAGTAGGGTTTCTGCTTTTGTTTGAATAGGATTCTTTTCTAGCACCAACAAATTCGATTTCAATAGTATTGTATTTTAACATTGCCGTACCATAAGTTTTAAAGATTTGTACTTTAGGCTTGTTAGGTAATAATGATGCTACTTTCTTAGCTAAATCAATGCCGCTACCAATGGCAACAATATCTATATCTTTTGATTTGCCTCTTTGTAAAATATAATCGCGTACAAAACCGCCAATTACATAAGCTTCTAATTTGGTTTGCGATACTGCTTGTGTAATGAAATTAAAAACATTGTGTTGCAGTGCTTTTTTATAATTATTAGTATTCATTACTTTCTTATAAATTCAATTTTTTGATTAACTAATTGTATTATATTTGATGGTTTTATATCTTTTGATTGATTCGGTAAAGAAACAACAAAATCTACACTATTTATGATGATTTTAGATATGCTTCCAAAACTCATTGGTGTTGGTTTGCTTGAAATATTTGCTGAAGTAGAAACAATAGGCTTATTAAAAGCAGTCAATAAATCTTTTATAAACCCTTTATTTACAATTCTAATTGCAACGGTATTATTATTTGCAATTACATTTTTTGCCAAATTTTTTGGATTATTATATATTACTGTTGTTGGTTTTTTAGTGTTTTTTAAATAATCTTTTATCTGTTCTGGTATTTCTTCAACATATTTTTTTAGCATATCAAAACTATGCACTAAAATAATTAGACTTTTACTTTCTTCTCGTTGTTTAATTTTATATATTTTTTTTACAGCAGATTCACTTGTTGCATCACACCCTATACCATAAACGGTATCGGTCGGGTAAAGAATTGTGCCATCTTTAATAAGAGTGGCTTTAGATTTTACAACTAATGTTTTCATTTTATTAAAACTAAGATTTTTTTAATTTTTTTATGATTCGCAAGTTAATTTAAAAATTTAAAATACTAAAGTTTAGTTTTTTTTAATTTTTTTCTAAGATTGGGTTTTTAAAGTAACACATTTAAAAGTTAAACTCTTTCGATACAATTTTATTAGGAGCATTTAAAAAAACGCAATAGTTTTAATAATAACTTAAAAAAATAATTTAATAATTCATCTTTTTTAATTAGGTTTGCATCAATTTGTTAAATTGAAATGCTTTGAAAAATAAGAGTCTAAAAAACAAGCCTTACTTTTTTTCATAGAAAAGAAAAATTTATAATCTTTTTTTAGGTGCTTTTAATAGACTTCTTTGAAGTCTTAAAAATAAAGTTGACAAAATTAATAATGCGTAACGCAGATTAAAAACTTAAAAGTATTGTAGAAATAGGAAAAATAAATTTTCTAAATATCTAATAAAAATGGAAGAAATGAAAACAAACAAGTTTGGATTTAATTTCAAATATCTTAAGGGTGATTTACTTGGAGGAATTACCGCAGGTATCGTTGCCTTACCTTTAGCACTTGCCTTTGGTGTAAGTTCGGGTTTAGGACCAAGTGCTGGTTTATACGGTGCTATTTTTGTAAGTTTTTTTGCCTCCCTTTTTGGTGGAACAAACACGCAAATATCTGGACCAACAGCGCCAATGACTGCAGTAAGTATGGTTGTAATTGCAGGTATTGTTGCCACTTTTAATGGCGATGTTACCAAAGCGTTACCAGCCATACTAACCGTTTTTTTGCTTGCAGGGTTAATGCAAATAGGTCTAGGTTTTATTGGTTTAGGTAAGTATATAAAATATATTCCATATCCTGTTGTATCAGGATTTATGACAGCAATTGGAGTTATTATTTTAGTAACACAAATATTACCTTCGGTAGGTTATTACCCCAAAGAAGATACTGAATATGTAAATCAATTTAAACCTTATGCAGCAGAAGTTATTTTAGGTAATATTCTAAAAGATAAAACAGGAGACGGTATATTAGTATTAGAAGACTTTAAAGAAACTATAGATAGTGCTGAAAAAATAACTCAAGTTCAAATTTTAAAAGAATCAAAGGCTTTAGCAGGTAAAAATGCATCTGGTGTTTTAGGAGCATTTAAAGTACTACCAAGAGCATTAAAAAATATTAATTGGTTAGAACTACTTTTAGCACTAGGTACTATTTTTATAGTTTACGGTTTTAAACGAATAACAACAAAAGTACCAAGTGCATTAGTTGCCTTATTGGTAATGTCTGGTATCGCAATTGGTTTTAATTTAAGTTATAGACCTATTGAAGAAATACCAGGTGGCTTACCAATACCAAATTTAGCTATTTTTTCTGATTTTAATTTTAGTAGTATTTCCCCTTTTATATTTACAGCATTAACATTGACTTTACTAGGTGCTATTGATTCGTTATTAACATCGGTTGTAGCAGATAATATGACTAAAACGAAGCATAAACCTAACAAAGAATTAATAGGACAAGGTATTGGTAATACTATTGGTGCTATTTTTGGTGGTATTCCAGGAGCAGGAGCAACTATTAGAACAGTTGTAAATATTAACGCTGGAGGAAAAACCAAATTATCAGGTATGATTGCTGGTGTTTTATTATTGGTAATTTTATTAGTCTTAGGCCCAATTGCATCGCAAATACCTGCAGCAGTATTAGCAGGGATATTAATTACTGTTGGTATTGGTGTTATGGATTATAAAGGTCTAAAAGCAATACCATACATGCCAAGACCTGAAGTAATTATAATGCTTATTGTATTGATTTTATCTTCGGTTTGGAATTTAGTTTACGCTGTTGGTATTGGTCTAGTAATTGCTTCATTGGTGTTTATGAAAAAAATGGGTGGTTTAATAGAAAAACGTTCTGATGTAAAATCGTTAAGTAAGGAAAAAGCTTGGGTAGATGAAAAAAATTTCCCAGAAGAATTAGCTAAAATAGTATTTGTTAAACATATAAAAGGCCCATTATTTTTTGGTTCTACAAGTGATTTTCAGGCACTTTCTAAACAAATACCAGCAACAGCATCAATTATTATTATCCGTATGGGAAGAATGCAATATATGGATCAATCGGGTTTGTATGCAATGGAAGATGTTTTGATAGATTTAGTTAGAGATGACAAAAAAATACTCTTTGTAAATTTAATTAAACAACCTAAATATATGTTAGAGCGTATAGATATTATTCCAAATTTAGTGCCTAAAGAGCAGATATTTGATAATTTTGAAGCCTGTACAAGTTGGATTAAAAACAATGTAAAAAATGAAAAATAAAATTATTAATTACTTATTTATTATTATTTTCTTTTTACCATTTTCATTTGTTGCACAAAACGAAGCAGGTAATTGGTTAATGTATTTTGGAACGAATAAAATAAGTGAAAAATTTAGTATCCATACTGAATTTCAATACAGAAATCATACTATTGCTAGTATAGATACAGAACAATTATTACTACGAACAGGTTTAAATTACCATCTTTCTAATAAAGCAATTGCAACTGCTGGTTATGCCTACATACCATCTTATACTTTTGAGTCTGACCAAAAATCTCCAGAAGTAGAAGAACACCGTATATGGCAACAATTTATTTTAACAAATAAAGTTGGAAAAATAAAATTTGAGCACAGATATCGATTAGAGCAACGTTTTGTAAATAATAATTATAAAAATCGTTTTAGATATAGAATAATGCTCTTTTTACCATTAAACAAACCTACTATAGAAAAAGGAACTCTATTTTTAGGACTGTATGATGAGGTTTTTATTAATGATAGAAGTACTTTTTTTGATCGTAATAGACTTTATGGAGGTTTAGGATATCAAGTCCATAAAAATTTAAGTCTGCAAACAGGTGTTTTACATCAACAAGTAAACAATTTAGGAAAACTTTATTTGCAATTTGCAGTTATTTTTAATACCGATTTAAGAAAAAATATAAATAAATAAAAAATTAATTATGTTAAAAAACTTTTTAGGTGACAGTCCGTTATGGTATAAATATACCATTCTTGGGTTTCTGCTTTTTAATATTATTGCTTATTTTACTCTAGGTAAGACAATTACTTCGTGGATTATTATTGCTGAATTCATATTTACTTTAGCAATGGCATTAAAATGTTACCCATTAATTTCTGGCGGATTACTTGCTATACAAGTTTTAGCATTAAACCTTACAACAGCAAAGAATGCATATAATGAAGTATCACAAAATTTAGAAGTAATTCTACTTTTAATGTTTATGGTTGCTGCAATTTATTTTATGAAACCATTATTGATGTTTGTGTTTAGTAAAATTTTCATTAAAGTAAAATCAAAATTAAAACTATCTTTATTGTTTGTGATTTTATCTGCCGTGTTGTCTGCATTTTTAGATGCACTTACTGTAACCGCAGTACTAATAAGTGTTACTGCTGGTTTTTACGGTGTATATCATAAAATACATTCTAGTGATTTAGATCAGGATATACGAAAACAACTAAGTGAAGAAAATTTAGAACAATTTAGAAGTTTTTTAAGAAGTTTAATTATGCATGGTGTTGTTGGTACTGCATTAGGCGGTGTCATGACTATAGTTGGTGAACCACAAAATTTATTAATTGGCGAAAAATTAGGCTGGAATTTTATAGACTTCTTTAAACAAATGGACGTTATAACTATTCCTGTTTTCTTTGCAGGCTTGCTTACAACTATAATCTTGGAGAAATTTAAATTATTTGGTTTTGGTGCAGAGTTACCAGCAGTAGCCAGAAAAATCATTGAAAATTATACTGTTAATGAAGACGAAAGTCGTACAAAAAAAGAGAAAAATAACTTGATAGTACAAGCAGTTGCAATGGTATTATTGATAATTGGTCTAGCACTACATCTTGCACCTGTTGGCTTTATAGGTTTAGCACTTATCATATTTCAAACTGCTTTTATGGGGATTACCGATGAGCATCATATAGGTCCTGCTTTTGAAGAAGCATTACCATTTACAGCATTATTAGTAGTCTTTTTTGTAATTGTAGCTATGATTCACGATCAACATTTATTTAAACCAGTTATAGAATACGCTTTGGCAATGCATCCGTCTAAACAACCAACAATGTTTTATATTGCAAACGGGGTTCTTTCTGCAATAAGTGATAATGTTTTTGTAGCAACAGTTTATATTAACGAAGTACAAGCAGCTTTTAATGCACAAGAAATTACGCGGGAGCAATATGAAAAATTAGCAATTGCAATAAATACAGGTACAAACTTACCTAGTGTCGCTACACCGAACGGACAAGCAGCATTTTTGTTTTTATTAACATCATCTTTAGCCCCATTAATTAATCTATCTTATGGTAAAATGGTAAAGATGGCATTTCCATACGCCGTAGTTTTAGGAGGTGTTGGTTTACTTGGTATAATGTATTTATTATAGAAATAAAAAATATTTTTTTAACTAAAAGTCTAAACATATCGGTTAGACTTTTTTATTAAATTATATTTATTTAGAAATTGAATCTAGGTTTAAAAATCTAACTGTAAACGCACTTGAAAAATAGATGCATTTCCCTGATTAATTACATTAATAAATATATGATTAAATGCAATTTTAGTAACAGGGTTTAAGTACCAATTTACGCCTAAAGTAATATTAGTTTGTTCTCCTCCAAGAATATCTTTACTAGTATAGTCTGAATTAGAATAACGCAATGCTGCTTCCCAAGCACCAAGACCTTTATACTCTTTACGTCCAAAATTATTTTTTGGTTTTAATCTATCAAAACCACCATAAGAACTTTTATACTTTTTATGTTCACCTGTTAAGAAATAACTTATTTGCGCATAGTAACTTGCAAAATTATACGAAATATTTGCATTTACTTTAGATGTTAAATACTCTGCTTGTGCGATAAATGGCCCTTGTGTAAAAACGGCTTCTATATTAATTAAATTTACGTGATCTACATCTTCAATAATACCAGTATCTATATATTCTATGCCACTTAAATGTGACTCAGGCTTAGATGTTATATTATATTCTCTTATTGCAGAAACTCGATAACTATACCCTAAGCCTAGGTGTAAAAGTTGCTTTTTAATTACGTTATTAATAGGTAAGCCAGTTACTCTTCCTGTAAAAACATAACCATCATTTGCTTTTTCATCATTTCCCGTTTTACTATCTGCATTTCTAAAAAGTGCCGCTTGATAACTAATTCTATTATCCTTAAATTCATTCATTAATAAAACTCCTTGGTTTCGTGTTGGTGCATAATCACTAATTAAAGAACGTTCCATAAAAGTAAGATACTTACTACTTGTTAACATCTCAAAACGAAAAGGTTCTTTAACATAACCTACTCTAATTGTGCCAATAATAGGAATATTTTTAATACCTAAGTAAACATCTTTTAAAGCAACGATACCACCTTCAAAAGCTAAATCTAATTTAAATTCTGTATGGTCATAAACCGTACCCGAAAAAAAGAGTCTTGCACGTCTAATTTCTACGGCACTTGTAGTTTCTAATTCACCAAAACGAAAATCTAAATCATTATCTTGTTGCATAAAAGCATGATCTAACATTAAACGACCGCCAAATTTAAATTTTAAACTTTTATCTTTATTTTCTACCTTAAAACCTTTATCCCATTTAAATAAAAACGGATTTTCTTGAGCAGTTAAAATATTTAAATTTAGTAAAATAATAATAAGTGCAATTTTATTCAATTTCATTTTTTATTATTTATTTTTCTGCGAAAATATTCATTTTATTTTTTATACAAATTTTTTAATGTTACCTTAAGGTTAAATAATCATACTGTAAACCTTATGTTTGTTAAAATTATTTAGACCTATTTAATACCTAGACAATTTTTATACTACTTTCGTGGGTGAAACTGTTCTATTACTTCCTTTAAAAAACTACGATCAACATGCATGTAAATTTCTGTAGTTGTAATGCTTTGATGACCTAACATTTGTTGTATGGCACGTAAATCTGCACCGTTTTCTAACAAATGAGTTGCAAAAGAATGTCTAAAAGTATGCGGACTTACTTTTTTTTCTATTCCAGCCTTTATAACTAAATCTTTAATTATCATAAAAATCATATTTCTAGATAGTTGTTTTCCTCGTCGATTTAAAAATAAAGTATCTTCAAATTCTTTTACAGGGTTTATATGATTTCTAATTTCGGATATATATAATAAAATATACTTTTGACTTTGTAAATTAATAGGCACAAATCGTTGTTTGTTTCCTTTACCAATGACTCTAATAAACCCTTCTTCAAAGAATAAATCAGAAAGCTGTAAGGTAATTAACTCAGTTACACGTAAACCACAACTATATAATATTTCTAAAATAGTGCGATTTCTTTCTCCTTGTGAATGGCTTAAATCTATTTGAGCAATGATTAAATCTATTTCTTTTGTTGAGATAGTATCTGGTAATTTTCTGCCAATTCTAGGAGCCTCTATTAATTCTACAGGGTTTAATTTACGATAACCTTCAAAAATTAAATAATTAAAAAAACTTTTTAAACCAGAAATTAATCTTGATTGTGATCTTGGATTTAATTTTTTAGATGCAGTGTAAATAAACTGTTGTATAGTTTTTTCCATAATTTCAATAGGCGAAATTAGAATATCATTAACTTCCAAATAGTGAATTAGTTTATTTATATCACGCGCATAACTTTCTATAGAGTTTTGTGATAACCCTCTTTCAATTTTAAGGTATAAAGTATAGTCATTAATTGCATTATTCCATTTCATATGTTAAAATTAGTTTTAGTTTTTGACATCTCAAAAAACGTTTTTTTTATAAAAACTTTATAATGTATCTAAAATTACAAATAAAATTATACTTTTGTGCAAATTAACCCAACAAATTTAAAAAAAATGATAAAGAAAGTTTTATTAATTTTAGTTCTATTTTTAAGTATTTCTATAAGTGCTCAAACCTATTTTGGTTTTAAAGTAGGTGCAAATTTCGCAAATTTTTCAGGTGATGTAGAGAACAATGGTATTAAACCGTCTTTTCATGTTGGTGGTGTTGTTGAAGTGCAGATAAACGATTTCTTTTCTGTACAGCCAGAAGTATTGTTTTCAATGCAAGGTTATCAAGATAAAGATGATGCATTATTAAAATACAATTACCATTATGTAAATGTACCAATTATGGTTAAATATTTTGTAAATGAAAATTTTAGTATTGATGCTGGACCACAAGTAGGGATGCTTTTAGCTGCAAAAATTAGTACTGGTACTGAAGAGTTAACCGATGTAAAAGACTTATCAAATACGTTTGATTATGGTGTTAATCTAGGCGGAAGTTATGAAATGGATAACGGTATGAATATTAATATTAGGTATAATTACGGTTTAGCAAATGTATTTGACAATGAAAGTAATGACTTAAAAGCAAATAATACGGTTATTCAAGTTTCTTTAGGCTATAAATTTTATTAAAATTTTATAAGTAAAATACGTTAAGTGTTTATGACAAATGAGTGCGCAAACATTTAGTAACTTGCTTATGATACTAGTTCTATAAGTAATTTACCTAACAATGCTTATGATTAGTATTGGCTATCGTTTTAGCTAATACTAATTAGTGATGTAGTATAAAAAAGACTTAAAATTTTTCATTTTTTGATGCTTAATATTTCGTAACTTTACCAAATGAAACTAGCAATAATAAACGGTCCAAATTTAAATTTACTAGGGAAAAGAGAAACATCTATTTATGGAAATACTAGTTTTGAAAAATATTTTAAGCAACTTCAAAAAGAGTACCCTAAAATTGAAATTGTATATTTTCAAAGTAATATAGAAGGCGAAATTATGAATAAATTACATCAAGTTGGTTTTGATTATGATGGCATTATTTTAAATGCAGCTGCGTATACACATACCTCTATAGGTATTGGAGATGCGATTAAAGCAATTACAACAGCAGTAATAGAAGTACATATTTCTAATGTAAGGTGTCGTGAAAAATTTCGTCATAAATCTTTTATAACACCACATTGTAAAGGCTTAATTATGGGGTTTGGTCTAGTAAGTTATAAATTAGCAATTGAAGCGTTTACGAAAGAAACACTAAAATTTAATCTATAAAATGTGTTTAGAAGAAGAACAAGTAATATTAGTAAATAGAAACGATAAACAGATTGGCTTAATGTCAAAAATGGAAGCGCATGAAAAAGCAATTTTACATCGTGCATTTTCGGTATTTATATTTAATGATAAAAAGGAATTACTTTTACAGCAAAGGGCAAGTCACAAATATCATTCGCCAAATAAATGGACAAATACATGTTGTAGTCATCAAAGAGAGGGAGAGACCAATATCCAAGCAGGAAAAAGACGTTTGCAAGAAGAGATGGGGTTTTATTGTGAACTAAAAGAAGTTTTTAGTTTTATATATAAGGCGCCCTTTGATAACGGGCTAACTGAGCACGAATTAGATCATGTAATGATTGGTTCCTACAATGAAAATCCAATAATTAATATAGAAGAAGTAAAAGGTTTTTGTTGGCTTTCTATTGCAGGTGTTAAAGAAGATATAGCTAATAACCCAGATAAATATACGATTTGGTTTAAAATAATTCTTGATGCGTATCTTTATCAAATAAAAAAAACTAAAAAATTAAATGTTTAAACAAGAAAAGATAAATGCCAAAAGTAACAACACATAGAAAAGCACACTTCAACGCAGCACATAGATTATATAACAACAAATGGACAGATGCTAAAAACGTAGCAGTATTTGGCAAATGTGCAAACCCTAATTACCATGGTCATAATTACGATTTAATAGTTTCGGTTACAGGCGAAATTAATGCAGAAACAGGTTTTGTTATAGATATAAAAATTTTAAAAGAATTAATTAAAATTGAAATTGAAGATTATTTTGATCATAAAAATTTAAATAAAGAGATCCCTGAATTTAAAACATTAAACCCAACTGCTGAAAATATTTCTATAGTAATTTGGAATAAATTACGATTAAAAATGAATACTAAACTAGATTTAAAAATTACTTTGTATGAAACTGCTCGTAATTTTGTAACTTACTCAGGAAAATAACTTACTGATATTAAATATATAATGTAAAATAACTAAAAAATATGCAAAAAACACTATTTAATTTATTACTTTTTCTATTGTTAATAATAGCTACAGTTAATATAAATGCACAAAAAACAAAATTAAAAGTTGGCAATAAAATACCAGACTTTACATTACTCAACCAATATGGTGATGAATTTAACTCTAAAGATTATTACGGAAAACAATCTCTTGTAATCTTTTTTTACCCCAAAGATAACGCACCAATCTGTACTTTACAAGTTATTTCATTTAGAGATAGTTATTCAGAGTTTAGAGAATTGAATGCAAAAGTTGTTGGTATAAACCCAGAATACCTAATGAATCACACTGAATTTTCAAAAGCTAATAACTTACAGTATCCGATTCTAGCAGATAAAAATAACACAGTGCAAAAACTATTTGGTGTACCATGGTTTTCTGTATCAAAAAGACCCAAAAGATATACTTTTATAGTTAATAAATACGGAGTTATTAAACACGTATATTATAATAAAAAAGATGCTGAAAGTCATGTTACAGAAGCCTTAAAGGCGCTACATAAATGCTGTTCTTAAGTAAGTAAGCTAATTCTCTTCGAACACCTCTGTCAGAATTAAAAATAAAATTAGTCTTAATCTTTCTGTTCTTAGATGCTAATTACCCAAGTTTTTAAAATAGTATTTTTAGTAGTTATATCTTGACTAATGTGTAATTATTTTGTTTGAACGAATTGTAACTAAAGGTATGCAAACCTAAAAGTCAATATTCAGAAACGTTTTATCCAAAAATTAAATGGTAAATATCGCTACCAAATACGAGAACCATTAAACTCATAATAATTACAAAACCAATAACTTGAGCAATTTCCATAACCCTTTCGGTTGCTGGTCTTCCTGAAATCATTTCGTAAAGTAAGAATATAATATGACCGCCATCTAAAGCAGGAATAGGTAAGAGATTTAAAAACGCTAGCCAAACAGAAAACATAGCAGTAAATTTCCAAATAAATAACCAATCCCATGATTGAGGCATCATAGAAACGATACCTATTGGACCTTTTACATGTTTATACCCTTTCGTTTTTTTATTAAAAATTAACTTAAATTGTCTTACTTGTTTTATCAAAATAGCCACTGTTTGAGACAAGCCCTTAGGAATTGATTGTGCAAATGAATATTCATCCGTAGTAATAAAGCTTTTATAGGTAGCCAAATCACGCACTATTCCTATTCTAGAACTATCAGGCACAAAAACATTTAAATTAATAATTTGGTTATTTCTATTTATAGTTAGATGCAAACTATCATTTTTAGTTTTTTGAATACTTGCAACTAAATCATCCCAATATTTTACAGGCTTACTATTAACCATCGTTATTAAATCTCCTTTTTGAATATTTGCAATACTTGCTTGTGAATTTGGAGTTACCGATTCAATAACAGGAGGAAAAGCAGGAGCAATAAAATTTTTACCTTGACTTTCTAAAACTAATTTTTTAACCTCATCTTTTAATTCAAAAGAAACATTTTTACCATTTCTAAGAACAGTCATTTTATCACCTAACAAAATGTCAAAAGGTAAATGGTCAAACTTTTTTATTTTTTTACCATCAACCGAAATAATCTTATCTCCTTTTTTAAGACCTAATTTTTCACCAATTTCATCTACATAAATACCATATTTAAGTTTACTGTTATCTATATAAGTGTCGCCTTTTGTTACTAATAATGCACTATAAATAAACCAAGCTAAAAAGAAATTTACAGTAACACCACCAATCATAATAATAAAGCGCTGCCATGCAGGTTTTGAACGAAACTCCCATGGTTTTGGCGGTAATTTTAGTTGCTCCTTATCCATGCTTTCATCAATCATGCCTGCTATTTTTACATAACCACCAAAAGGAATCCAGCCAATGCCATAAACAGTATCGCCAATTTTCTTTTTAAATAAAGAAAACTTATAATCAAAAAATAAATAAAATTTTTCAACTTTAGTTTTAAATAATTTTGCAGGTATAAAGTGTCCTAATTCATGAAGAATTACTAAGATTGATATAATTAGTACGAATTGCGTAATTTGGATAAATACAGTCATTGTAGTAAAATTAATATAAAAACGCACAAAAGTAAAACTTTTAGTTAGGTAAAAAAAATTCAAACGCACTTTATAAAGGACAAGACAAATAAAAGAGATATAAAAAACATATTATTATGAAAAAATTTGATATATTTTTTTTTAATGCGTTTACTCTAGTTTTTATATTATAATTATATATTATATTCGCACATTAAATTACAAGTCTAATGTTACAAGTATCATTTATAAAAGAAAACAAAGAAGCTGTTTTAAAAGGATTAGCAGTTCGCAACTTTACAAATGCAGCAAAAATTATTGATACAGTAATCACAATCGATGAAAATCGTAAGAATACTCAAACTGAATTAGATAAGATTTTAGCAGAAGCAAATAAGATTGCAAAAGAAATTGGAAATTTATTTAAAAACGGCGAAGTAGAAAAAGCAAATACACATAAAAAGAGATCAGGTGAATTAAAAATTATTTCAATCAAATTAAAAGAAAAATTAACCATTGTAAACACGAATTTAAACGAATTACTATATCAAATTCCAAATATTCCAAATATTTTAGTGCCTAAAGGAAATAGTGAAAAAGATAATGAAATTACTTTTCAAGAAGGCGAAATCCCAAAATTATACGATGGTGCGTTACCACATTGGGAACTGGCAAAAAAACACGACATTATTGATTTTGAATTAGGTACTAAGATTACAGGAGCAGGTTTTCCTGTTTATAAAGGTAAAGGTGCAAAATTACAACGTGCATTAATCAATTATTTTTTAGATAAAAATACTAGTGCAGGCTATGATGAAGTACAAGTACCACATTTAGTTAATGAAACATCTGCTTTTGGTACAGGACAGTTACCAGATAAAGAAGGACAAATGTATCACGATGTAAAAGATAATTTGTATTTGATACCAACAGCCGAAGTGCCGATTACCAATATTTTTAGAGACGTACTATTGAAAGAAGAAGATTTTCCGATTTGTAAAACAGGGTACACACCTTGTTTTAGAAGAGAAGCAGGTTCTTACGGTGCACATGTTCGAGGTTTAAATAGATTACATCAATTTGACAAAGTAGAAATTGTACGTATCGAACACCCAGATAAATCGTATAAAGCTTTAGATGGTATGGTAGATCATATCGTAGAAATTCTACGTGAATTAAAACTGCCATTTCGTATTTTAAGATTATGTGGAGGTGATATAGGATTTACTTCGGCGCTTACTTATGATTTTGAAGTATTTTCCACAGCACAAAATAGATGGTTAGAAATAAGTTCCGTTTCAAATTTTGAAAACTTTCAGGCAAACCGATTAAAATTACGTTATAAAGATACTAATGGTAAAAAAAAATTAGCACATACCCTTAACGGAAGCTCTTTAGCGTTGCCAAGAGTCCTAGCAAGTATTTTAGAAAACTATCAAACACCAAACGGAATTAAAATACCTAGAGTTCTAGTAAAATATACAGGTTTTGAAATAATTGATTAATTCTTTTAATTTGCAACAACCACAGTCATCAATTTTTTATATTGACTCACTTCTTTTAAAGCACTTACATAAGCCGTAATTTGACCAGTAACCATAAAATTGATCGCTTTGTTTTTTGCAGTTTCGTATAAAATTTTAAAATCCATAATTTTTTAAGTTTAATTTAAATTGATTATCTACTTATAAAACAAATTACATGCCAAAATGTTACCTATCTTAAACCCTTTTAGATTTAAGGTATTAAAAGTATTTTCTTTAAATTTATATTTCATTAACATTTGTTTGCTTATTTTTGAAGTGTAAACATAATAAACTCGGAATAGTTTTTGATTAAAAACCCTAATAGTATAATAACAATGCAAAAAATACTTCTAGTACTTTTCGTTCTTACAATTACTTTTGTACATTCACAAAATGTACAACTAGCCAATGATTACTTTAGAAAAGGAGAGTATGATAAATCAGCAATGATTTATAAAAAATTATATAAAAAAAACACAAATAATAGAACTTACTTTAAACGATTATTAACATGTTACCAAGAAAAAGAAAACTTTGAAAAAGCAAAAGAATTAATAGAAAAGCAAAAAATAAATTTTCCTAAACAATATTATCTCCATGTAGAATTAGGTTATAATTACCAATTACAAAATAAAAATACAGAAGCAATACTGTTATATCAAAAAGCAATAGGCAAAGTAAAAGAATACCCAAACTCAGCAAACTTAACAGGTAGGTCTTTTCGTGAAAATCACCTACTAGATTATGCATTACAAGCCTATGAAATTGCAATGAAAAAAAGTCCAAAGTCTAGATTTGGTATTTATATAGCATCAATTTATGGTGAAAAAACAGAAATTGATAAAATGTTTAATACGTATTTAGACATGGTAAATAACGATCCAAATTATTACGCTTCGATACAACGTTATATAGCAAAATTTATAACAGATGATAGCGAAAACGAAAATAATAAAATTTTCAAAAAATTAGTATTAAACCGTCTACAAGACAACCCTTTAGATGCTTGGAATAATTTATTGAGTTGGTTATATATGCAACAAAAAGACTATACTAAATCATTAGTACAAGAAAAAGCAATTTTTAAACGTTCCTCAAGCAGTTTAAAAAAAATATTTGATTTAGCAACGATAACTTTAGCAGCAAAAGATTATGATACAGCAACAAAAGCATACACATTTATTTTAGAGAATACAGATAGTCAAATTGAAATTATAAGAGCAAAACAAAATTTATTACGTATTGAAGTTGAAACTGTAAAAACGCAAGAAAAATTAAATAAGATAAAAACTAAATTTAACACTTTGTTTATAGAATATGGTAAAGGTAGTAGTACCCTAAATTTACAAATTGCTTATGCAGATTTTTTAACCTTTAAATTAGATAAACCTAATGAAGCGATTATAGTATTAAAAGAAGTATCAAAAGTTGCAGTTTCAAAATATATAAAAGGTAATATTAAAATAAAACTGGCAGATATTTTAGTTTATACAGATAAATTTAATCAAGCATTGATAACATACACACAAGTACAAAGTGATTTAAAAGGGAGCGAAGTTGCTCAAATAGCAAGACTAAAAATAGCGAAAACATCATATTATAAAGGCGATTTTGATTGGGCAAGAATACAATTAAAAGTATTAAAATCGGCTACTTCAAAGTTAATTTCTAATGACGCATTAAAATTAAATTTATTAATAGGAGATAACATTGCAGAGGACACTATTAGAATAGCCTTAAAAAAATATGCAAAGGCAGACCTATTATCCTTTCAAAATAAAAACAAACAAGCAATAGATACCTTATCTATTTTATTAAAAGAATTTAAAGGGCATGCCATAGAAGATGAAGCACTATTAAAGCAAGCAGAATTATATAAAAAAACAAATCAATATGCCTTTGCAGAAAATAATTATCAGAAAATAATTACACTAAAAAAAGACGGTATTTTAGTAGATGATGCTTTATATAGTTTAGGAAATTTGTATAAAAACGAATTAAATGATACAGAAAAAGCAAAAGAAATGTACCAAAAAATAATATTTGATTTTGTAAGTAGTATTTATTTAGTAGATGCAAGAAAAAAATTTAGAGAATTACGTGGAGATAAAAGTATAGAATAATTTTAAAAATAAAGACTAATGTACATATATAATGTTACCATAAATATAGAAGAAGCAGTTCATGATAAATGGTTAAAATGGATGCAAGAAAAACACATACCAGAAATGCTAAATTTGGGTAAGTTTCACAAGGCATTAATGACTAGGGTAATTGAAGAAAGAAAGGAAGGAATTACATATTCTATTCAATACACAACCGACAGTAAAGAAACTTTAGAAAAATATTATAACAAAGAAGCAAAAAAAATGAGACAAAAAAGTATTCAATTATTTGCTGGTAAATTTGTCGCTTTTAGAACAGAATTAGAAGTTATTTTTGAAAGTATAAATTTTAAGAATTAAATAAGTAGATTTTCAGGTATTTTTAAATATTTAATTTAATCTTTGTGAAAACTTTATGACATTAAGAAACTATAAAACTTTGTGATTTTGCAAGAAAAAGTAAAACCAAAAAAACACCTAGGACAACATTTTTTAACTGATGAAAACATCGCAAAAAAAATTGCAGATACTTTAGTTGGTAAGAATTATAAAGATATTTTAGAAATAGGTCCAGGAATGGGTGTTTTAACTAAATACTTATTAGAAAACGGGAACTATAAAACCTCAGTAATAGAGATTGACAGAGAGTCCGTTGCATATCTAAAAGAAAATTATAAAGATTTAAAAAATAGAATTTTTGAATCTAATTTTTTAAAAACTGATATACAAGAACTCTTTAGTAAAAAACAATTTGCTATAATTGGAAACTTCCCTTATAATATTTCTACACAAATTGTTTTTAAAACTTTAGAAAATAAGGATTATATACCCGAACTCTCTGGTATGTTTCAAAAAGAAGTCGCTGAACGCATTGCAGAAAAAAAAGGCTCAAAAAAATACGGAATTTTATCGGTACTAACACAAGCATTTTACGATGTAGAGTACTTATTTACCGTACCACCAAGTGTATTTAATCCACCACCAAAAGTAGAATCAGGAGTTATAAGATTAACACGAAAAAAAAACTTTATATTACCAGTAGAAGAAAAGTTTTTTTTCAAAGTTGTAAAAACGGCCTTTAACCAACGTAGAAAAATGTTACGTAAAAGTTTACAATCTTTTCAATTGTCATCAGAACTAAAACAGTCTGAGTTTTTTACAAAACGCCCAGAACAATTATCAGTAGATGAGTTTATTTATCTTACTAAATTGTTAATACCTTAAATCAAAAGTCGTAACGAGGATTTGAAATGTACGCTAGTACCCTTTCATATCAAATGGTTTCATAAAATTTTTTATCAAATTTTTCTAAATTAGTATGACACAACATAGCCTGATGTCTATTTTACAAAAAAAAATGGTAAAAAAAGGACAAGTAGTCTCATTTTAAAGAAAATAAAAAAATAAGCACAAAATTTATTTTTCTAAAAACGGATATTTATAATCTGTTGGTGGCACAAAAGTTTCTTTAATTGTTCGGTTAGAAACCCATCGTAATAAATTCCATACAGAACCTGCTTTGTCGTTTGTGCCAGAGCCACGGGCACCTCCAAAAGGTTGTTGACCGACAACAGCCCCTGTTGGTTTATCGTTAATATAAAAATTTCCTGCAGCATCTTCTAGAGCATCTGTAGCATAATCAATAATATATCGATCTGCGCTAAAAATAGCTCCTGTTAATGCATAAGGAGAAGTATTATTTAAAATTACCAAACTTTCTTTCCAGTCTTCATCGTCATAAACAAAAATAGTTAAAATAGGTCCAAATAATTCAGTGCACATTGTCTTATAATCTGCTTTTTTAGCTAAAATAACAGTTGGCTCTATAAAATAACCTTTAGAATTATCGTAATTACCACCAATAATTACTGTAGCATCAGGATCTCTTTTAGCATCATCAATAAAATTAGCTAATTTATCAAATGCTCTACTATCAATTACTGCATTGATAAAATTACTGGTATCTTCTGGACTGCCCATTTTCATAGATTTCATTTCTGTTTCTAAATGAATTTTTACCTCATTCCATTTAGATTTAGGAATATATGCTCTAGATGCCGCTGAACATTTTTGACCTTGATATTCAAAAGCACCGCGACTAAGGGCAGTACCAACTTGTTTAGCATCTGCAGAAGCATGCATCCAAAGAAAATCTTTTCCGCCAGTTTCACCAACAATTCTTGGATAAGAACGGTATTTACCTTTATTTACATTCGTACCAATATTATTCCAAAAACTATTAAATACTCCTGTCGAACCTGTAAAATGAATACCGCCAAAATCCTTATGGTCTAATAAAACATCAGTAATCATTGCAGCATCTCCTGTAACCATATTAATAACACCATCTGGAACACCTGCTTCTTTAAAAAGTTCCATTAAAACTTGTGCAGAGTAAACTTGTGTTCTTGCTGGTTTCCAAATAATAACATTACCCATCATTGCTGGTGCTGCTGCTAAATTAGCAGCAATAGATGTAAAATTAAATGGCGTTATTGCATATATAAACCCCTCTAAAGGTCTGTATTCCATTCTGTTCCATATTCCAGGAGCAGATAAAGGCTGATTTTGATAAATTTCAGTCATAAACTGCACATTAAACCTAAAGAAATCTATCAATTCACAAGCGGCGTCAATTTCTGCTTGCATTACATTTTTAGATTGCGCAATCATTGTTGCAGCATTTAATTTTGCTCTATATGGACCTGCCAATAAATCTGCTGCCTTTAGAAATATTGCAGCACGAGATTCCCAAGGCATATTTGCCCATTTTTTACGCGCTTCCATTGCCGTTTTTATAGCTAATTCTATATGCTTTTTTTTAGCTTCGTGATATTTACCTACAGCGTGTTTAATATCATGTGGCGGATGAATTGAAACAGTATTTCCTGTCCTTATTTCTTCACGACCAATATAAAACGGAATATCCACTTTTTCGTTATACATTTTTTTGTACATTGCTAATAACTCTTTACGCTCTTCACTATTTGGAGCGTACGATTTAACGGGTTCGTTTATTGGTATTGGTATGTTGTAAAATCCTGTTGCCATTATCTATTATTTAAAAATATTCAATTAATTTTGTGACTACAAAGTTACTAATTTTTTTAGAGCTTACGAACTCTTTAGAGTTTAAAACCTCATTAGTAACATTAATTAAAAAACATAAATAGTAGCCTTAATTTTAAACAGTTAGGTTAAAAAAACTAAAAATTAATGTGTACCGTAACTTACATACCAATAAATAAAACCGATTTTATCCTAACCTCAAGTAGAGATGTACCTTTTACAAGAGAAAAAGCTTTAGTTCCAAAAAAGTATATAGAAGATAATGTAGCAATTACTTACCCAAAAGATGGTCGTGCAAAAGGAACATGGATTGGCTACAGTTCAAAAAACAGACTGATTTGTTTGTTAAATGGCGGTTTTGAAAATCATATTTCTAAAAAATCATATCGAAAAAGTAGAGGTATTATTGTAAAAAATTTATTAAAAAAAGACACTATTTCTGCCGCTTTAAGCAAAATAGAATTAGAGAATATAGAGCCTTTTACTTTAATAATTGCTGATTGGAATGCAGAATTACAATTAATAGAATTTATTTGGGATGGAAAAATAAAACACTTAAAAAACTTAAATCAAGAAAAACATATTTGGTCCTCTTCAACTTTGTATGATGAGAACATGAAACAATTAAGAAGAGGTTGGTTTTCAAAATGGACGCTTAAAGATAAAAAGAAAGACATCTTAAAATTTCATCATAAAGCAGGGCTAGGTAATTGTAATGTTGCTATTACTATGAAGCGTAAAAAAGTTGGAACGGTTAGTATAACTCAATTTTCTAAAATTGATGGAGAGATTTGTATGAATTATGAAGAGATAACAAATGCGAAAAATTGACAATACATTTAGTACATCATTTATAATTTTGACGGTATATTTTATCTTTAAAAGTTTAAGAAAATAAAACATTTCATAAATTAACCTATTTAATTTAAAATTGCAGGAATCACCAATTGAGATGTAGGAATATACACTTTAAACTTTTCGGTAGTTGTAAAATTAATCATATTGTAAAGACCAGACATAGAGCCAATAGGCGAAGTCAAATAACAAAACGAACCGTATATATATTTTGCTTTTGGAGTTAAAATTGGTTTTTTACCAATAACTCCATCACCTTCAATTATTTCAATAGCGCTTAAAGAATCAAAAATATACCACCTTCTACTAATCAATTGTACCGAATCATTACTTTGATTTTCAATAGTTATTTCATAATTAAACAGATAATTTAATCGATAATTTTGATAATGCGTACCTTTAAAATTGGTTTTTATCGAAATTTTAATTCCGTTTGTTATTTGCTGAATCATTGGTTGGTATTGATTTAGTTTACAAATATAATTATTTTTTTTAAAAAAAAACTGCTAAAAGTAAAAACGCTATATAAAAATAAAAAATTACTAGCAATAGGCTTGGTAAAAACCAACCAGAATAAAGTCAGCATTTAATTTTAATTAAAATATTTTTCCCTAAATGTTATTTAGTTTTTAATGCGTTTTCCCTGAGATTAATCACCTCTAAAATTTGTTTTTATAAAAAAAAATAATATATTCGTAAATTCTAAACAATTTAATAAGAACGATGAGTAAAAAAATATACGTATTAGACGGCGCATTATTAGAATGTAACATGGGTTATAAACCCGCAAAATTATTAGTAACCGAAAACAAAAAAGTAAAAATACAAGGCAAATTTAAAGCAACCGATGCCGACATACAAGTACCACAAACCTTTGGTAAATGTAAACTAAAACCAACAAATAGCGGTCATTTACCCTGCGTACCAGGCTTACAAAAATGGACTAATACTAGTACAAAAGTAACCTTAGGCAAAAGTAAAAAGTTTTTGTTCGACTGCTCACAAACGATGTGCTCTACAGGCGGTCTAGTAAAAATAAAAGATCACGGACAAATAGATAGCATAGGTAGTATGCTAGAACAATTTAAAGAAATTGCCATGCTCATACCAGGAGCCATGCCAGGAGCCACCAACATACCAAAAGTAGTAGAACAATATTGGATGGATGAAGAGAGCAAGAAAAAATAGAAGAAGAAGAAAATAATAAAAATGTAAAAATATTTGTAATGACCGAAAATATTGATGCAGGAGAAACACTAACTATTGAAATTGAAGAAAAAGAAGGTCAAGAATTTAACAAAGGAGAAAAAAAATTAACCTATACAAGCACAGTAAAAGCAAACGGTTCAAGTACACTAGATATAGAGATAAATAAAGACTGGCAAGAAGCCACAAATAGAACACTTGTATTAAAAAGAATACACACAGCAGAAATGACCTTTGAAGTTCACGAAGAACTAAAAATAGTTGACCCCAACGAAAAAAAAGTACTAGACGTCTATCTAGCCGAAAAAAAGATAAAATATGTAGATGAAGAAGATGGCGAATACACATACACCTTTAAAAACGATAAAAAGGCAGTAAATAACCACGAAAAAAATGTGCTTTCCTCAGAAATATTTAGTGTAGTAAAAAAAACATTAGAAAGTTTAAATCAAAAACCAGCAACTGAATTTATAACCGAGGCATTAAAAACCAATAAAGAAGCAGGTAAAATTAAAGAAAGTTACAAAAAAGGCGAAACACTCACCTTTAAAGTATATAAACTAGAAAGGAAAAAAGAAGAACACTACCAAAAAATGAGTAGTGTAATTGGCGCCTCTATGGGCAACCAAATATATATAATAGCCAAAACAAAAAATTTAGAAGGCAAAAAAGTAAAGATAAAGTTACATGAGAAAGAAGACGAGTTAAAACTACTAAAAGACAAAGACGCTATTTTGCCCGTATTAGTTTACGCAAAAAAAGAAGACAAAACAACCGATACCCAAGCCAGCGATTGGATAGAAATAGACATTAAAAAAGAAAAAGGAAAAAAAGAAACCGATAATGTCATACTAAGCCAAGGAGAAGAAGAAATAGAAGTAGGCATAAAAAAAATACAACTACGCCCAAAAACCGATAAAATGGCAAGCAAAGACGAAGAAGCCAGTAAAAGTTTTGAAGGATGGGCAGAGAAGTTGTATATACGAGAAGATGAAACCGAAGCAGGAAAAAAAGCAAAAAAAGCAAAAGAAGAAGAAAAAACAATAACCCTAAATTTTGATAAAGATGCAATTAAAGAAAGTTTCCCTGAAAAAATAACATGGTTAAAAAGCAGTGAGATAGGTAAAGAAGAAATATACACCATTACAAAATACCTTAAAGGCGAAACTGAAGTTGACAAGAATAATATACGTTGGTCATTATATATACAAAGCAAAAAAAAGAATTACACCATTATAGACACCAAAACTAAAACTGATCTATACACGTATGCCAAAACGGAACTCATTGATGGCAAAAATCAACTAACCATAATATTCGACAAAGCCCTAAAAGGTAAAAAAGTACAAATAGAACCCTTTAGAGAAGAAGCACCAAAATTAAACACAAAAAATGATTATGTAAGTACAACGCTTATTAAAGAAAAAGCCACCCCAAAAATAACCAAACTAGACACTACCAAACTATGGTTACAAACCGAGTGTGATGATTGTAAAGAAAAGGAAAAAAAGAAAGAATTTTTAAAAGAGAATTATTTTAAATTAAAAACGCCAGATACTATTCATATTTATAGTGATGGGAAGATTAGTAAAACACCTCTAACATTATTAAAAAACATAAGATATGTTTATGTTGCTAGTGATGGTGAAGAGCATGATTTGGGTAAATATAATTTAATAGAAGCTCAAAAATGGAATTATGGTTCTTCAAGATATCATAGTGGATGGAAAAAAATCGTTACTATTGATAATAAAGGAAATGAAAAAGAAAAATATTTTGAATATGCTAAAGGAAAAGTTAAGTTAGTTAAATTCAAACTTCCTTTATCATATAATTATAATAATGTAAATATTAAATTAAAAGATAATTCAACAAGAGAATACATAAATCCAGAAGCTTTTGCCTGTCTTATAGGAGCATTGGCAGAAGTTGGTTATGATGATATTACTTTAAACGGATTTACATCTAAAGACGGTACAGGAGCACCAAGTGTAACTCATTTTAATGGAATTGCAGGAGATTTTCGATATTTAAGAAAAGATAAAAAAATAGCCTCTCTCCATATTAATACAAGTCCAAATCAACTTGATGTTGAACGACAAGAAAAGTTTATTGATGCTCTAGTAAAATTTGGCTGGAAAAATTTTTATAGTTATGATACAAAAATTGACAAGAAAGATTTTATACTTAAAAAATCTACTCACCTTGCTAACCACCATCATCATCTACATTTAAGATATGAACAATTTAAACCAAATTATAAATAATGAAAATATGAAAAAAATAATTATATTGATATTTTTTGGGTATTTGTTTTTTTGTTGCAAACAAAAAGATAATTTAACATTAAATCAATCAAACATTAGTAAACAAAAAGATAGTACAAAAGAATATTCTTTCTCACAAAAAAAAGATTCAACTATTTTTATCCCAGAGTTTGCTCTAATAAAACCAAAATACCAATCTAATTTTCTAAAATTGGATAAAAAAAATATTGAAAAATATCAAAAAATTCAATTAAAAATAGGTAACTTTTCGGATTTTTTTTTAGGAAATACTGATGAAAATGATATTATTGGTCACCCTGATATAGATTATGATGGATTTACTTTATGGCATACTACATTTAAAGATAGAATTGAAATAGCTTTTTTTGCAAAAAAAATATTAAAATATTATGGTTTTTTTATTGAGAAAGATAAATTATTATTAGTTACTGAAACGACTAGAAGAAATAATATTAAAACAACAGACTCTATATTTTTTGAAAACAATCATATTCTTTTATGGAAAAATTCATCAAACAAATTTGTAACTAACCCTAATATAATAAAAGGAAAAGAAAACTATATACTAAGATTGATTAAAGAGATGAAAGAAATAGAAAATAATGAAATAGGATATATTGAAGAATACAACTACACAAAAGACTCATTATCATCTTTTGTAATAGCGAACTTAAAAAAGCATAAATAGAACCTTAGAGAGGTGAACCAGTTATTAAACACAAAAAATGATTATGTAAGTACAACGCTTATTAAAGAAAAAGCCACCCCAAAAATAACCAAACTAGACACTACCAAACTATGGTTACAAACCGAGTGTGATGATTGTAAAGAAAACGAAAAAAAGAAAGAATTTTTAAAAGAGAATTATTTTAAATTAAAAACGCCAGATACTATTCATATTTATAGTGATGGGAAGATGGATAAAGTGAATTTTAAAAATCTTCTTTTTGGAAAAAAATTAAAATATATTTATGTAGATAAGGATGGTAATCACCATAAGGTTTGTGAATGTGAACTATATGAAACTTGGAAAATGGGTAGTGGAAAATCAGATAGTACACTTATTCCTTCTGCCACAGAAAAGGCGAGTGCAACAGTAATAGATTATGTTGCAATGGGAGTATCTGGAGTAGATGCTCATAAGACTTGGGTACTTACAAATAATGACGTATATACCAAAGGAGAATTAATAGCTGGATACACACACCTATATTATAAAGCTTCAACTGAAAAAGTAGTTATGGTTACTATACCTAGTAATCTTAATTATAGAAAGAATGATTTAAATATAAAATTTGAATTTAAAAGAACATTAAGAAAATTTAGTAGTCCTGAAATTTTTGCAGCTTTCATTGGAGTTCTCGCAGAATGCTCATATGTTGATGTAGTTTCTGAAGGCTCATCATATAGAAACGGAAGTAGTTACCCAAGTAAAACACATAATAATGGATTTGCAATAGATACTTGGTATTTTGGGCCAAACAGAAACTCAACAACAGGTAAAGTAAACTCATTAGATTTAACAAAACAACAAGACTTTATGGATGCATTTAAAAAATTTGGTTTTGATGATAGAATAAAAGGGTCAGATAATAAATGTTCAAACTTAACGAACTATACTTTAAAAAATGGAAATCATAATGGGCACTTACATTGCGGCAAGTTAAATCCAAATTATAAATAATTAAAATTATGTTAAAACTTATTTCTATTATACTAATTATTTTCACCTCTTGTAAGGAGATAGATAATATGCATTCAAAAAAAAATGAATTAAATAATCATATTGCAAATAAAGATACAAATATTTCTTATGAAAAAACAGCATTCTTTGATACAATAAAACAATATCCTTTGCCTTTTGGTAAAAAATTAGTACTAACAAATTTTCCAGAAAAATGGGAATACCCTTCTATTTATGAAGAGGTAGATGACAGGAGAAAAGGAAAATATGAAATTATACTAAATTCTTTAAACTCATATTTAGATAAATTTATGTATAAAACTTCTTTAAAAATCAATAAAGAAAAATACTCTTATAATTATTTTATAAATTCTGCAAATAAATATTTTAACTATTATGAAGATTATACTTTCTATAATGTTAGATGGAAAATTGAAGAAGTAAAAAATGTTTCTATTGGAAAAATTAAGAATTTTGTGAAAAATATAGAAGTCATTATTACTAAGAACTCAACAAGTTCTAACTATTTAAACATTGTTACAATAGATTCGAAAAGAAACATTATTGATGGTATTAACATTGGGTATTCAGAGAATGTTTTTGAATTCTCACATTCAGGAAAATATTACTTCATTGATAGAAATAGAATTATTCATCTAAAATCTTTTCTTTCGCTTGAAACGGAAACTCGATTTCAGCGTTATGAAAAATATCAAATCCTTTCAACAGGAAAAATAGTACGTTATTTTAATAAAAATTCAGGTCAATTCAGTAGTAAAGAAGAAAGCGGAAATATACAAAATCATACAAAAGAAGGCATATGGATAGAAACTAAACCCAATATGTATGTTGAAGAACATACCTATGTTAAAGCCAAATACAAAAAAGGACTCCCTTTTGGTATTTGGAGATACTATAATTTAATAAATAACACTAAAAAAGGAGACAAACTTCTAATGACAGAAGAATACGATAAAAATGGTAAATTATTAAAAAAAATGTTTTAAAATAATAAAAATAGAACCCTTTAAAAAATAAAAACCAGATATTGACAACAAAAAAGACTATGTAAGAACAAGTATCATAACAGAAAAAGCCACCCCAAAAATAACCAAACTAGACACTACCAAACTATGGTTACCTGTAAAGAAAGCGAAAAAAAGAAAGAATTTTTAAAAGATAATTATTTTAATTTGAGAACGCCAGATACTATTCATATTTATAGTGATGGGAAAATTAGTAAAACACCTCTAACATTATTAAAAAATATAAGATATGTTTATGTTGCTAATTTTGATAAAGATATTTACGCTTTTTATGCACCTAAAATCTACAAATGTTAAAGTTAGAGGCTATGTATTTTGGGTCAGATAATTGGTGAAAATGGCACCCTCTTTTAATTTTTTTTTCTTTTTAAATTCCTTTAAATCATCCAGGTGGTTTAAAAATGATATATAACACTTGGAATTAATTATATAAATCTAATTACATTTGCAATATGAACAAAAGATTTTTTTACATTATCCGAATGCAATTTTTAGGTTTCCGCTTTCATGGATGGCAAAAACAACAAGATGTAAAAACCTTACAAGGCCATGTAGAAAAAACGTTAAAGTTTGTTTTAGGAAAAAGTAAAGCAAAAGTATTAGGTTCAGGAAGAACAGATGCTAAAGTATCTGCAAATGATTTTCCGATGGAGATGTTTGTCTACGAAGAAATAACAGATTTAAATCAATTTTTATTAGAATTTAATACCAATTTACCAAACGATATTAAGGCACTATCAATTATTGAAACTAATGAAGTATTTAATATAATTAAGGACTCAAAAGTAAAAGAATATTTGTATTTTTTTTCATTTGGATCAAAAAATCACCCATTTGCTGCACCAATTCTAACCTGTTTTTACGAAGATTTAAATTTAGAAGTTATGCAAAAAGGAGCAGCGCTTTTTCAAGGAAAACATTGGTTTAAACATTATTGTACTAAACCTACTGAGTTTGCAAATTACAATCGTGAAATAACGCTTAGTGAAATTGTAGAAAACACGATTTATACGGCTAATTTTTTTCCAAAAAAATCGTATGTTTATCGAGTGAAAAGCAAAGGTTTTTTGCGTAATCAGATTCGTTTAATGATGGGTACACTTTTTAGATTAGGTCAAGGAGAAATAGCGTTAAGTTTTATAGAAAAATCATTAATAGAACATAATATTGATAGACCTTTACCGTTTGTTGCTCCAGCATCTGGTTTGATATTAAATAGCGTGGAATTTGAGTCATTAGGGTAAAAAAAACAAGAAATCGTAAGTATAAAATAAAATTTAATAATTTATGAAAATTTATGTCTAAAAAAGAAAAGTGGCTAAAAATTCAAACAAAAATATCCAACCAATTTGGTGGCGGAGAAGTTTTAAATATTGATGCAATAACTTATTTAATTGGTGTACAAGAATTAGGAAAAGGGCATCAAAAATTTAAAAAAGATGAAAAAATAGCATTAATGCATATTGCAGTTTGTCGTTTGTTAGAACCTTACGGCTATTATGAATTTGATTATTTTGATGAAGACGGATGGCCGCATTACAACTTAATAAAAGAATTGCCTTTTTTAAAAAGTGGCGAACAAACTGTTTTATTAAAAGAAGCAATAGTATATTATTTTGAAAATACTCAGGTTCTATCTTCCAAAAAACAAGAAATTAATTAGTGCAAATACCTTTTGTTAATAACCTATAAAATTTGTGTCAAAAGAATATCTAATATCCGTAAAAGAAGTAACTAAAATTATTTTAGAGAACTTCGAAAACTTTGGTGTCGAGAAAGTAAATTTTCAAAATACATTACATAGAGTTTTAAAAGAGCCTATTGTAGCAGACAGAGATTTTCCTCCATTTAACCGAGTTAGTATGGACGGAATTGCCATAGATTTTGATCAATTTCCTGGCCAAAAAAGTTTTACAATTGAAGGAGTTCAAGCGGCAGGCTCACCACAACTGTCTTTACAAAATAAAAAAAACTGTATTGAAACGATGACTGGCGCAATATTACCTAAAGGAACAAATGCCGTTATTCCTTACGAATTAATTATCATTAAAAATGATGTAGCAACCATAAACACTTCAGAAATAAAATATTTTCAAAACATACATAAACAAGCTAAAGATCGAAAAAAAAAGAATTTAATATTAACCAAAAATACACTAATAAGTAGTGCAGATATTGGTGTTATAGCAACTGTTGGAAAACACGAAGTTACTGTGGCAAAACAGCCAAAGGTAATGATTATTTCTACAGGTGATGAATTAGTTGATGTTAACAAAACCCCACTAAATTACCAAATTAGACGTTCTAACGTTTATACCTTAGTTTCCCTTTTAGAAAATTTAAATATACAAGCAGCAACCATTCATATTGCAGATGATAAAATAGCCTTAAAAAAAATAATCAAAGACTTATTAAATAACTATGATGTATTACTTTTTAGCGGGGCAGTTAGTAAAGGTAAATTTGATTTTATACCAGAAATTTTAGATAAATTAGAAGTTAAAAAAATATTTCATAAAGTAAGCCAACGACCAGGAAAACCTTTTTGGTTTGGTAAAAAAGACAAAAAAACAATTTTTGCATTTCCAGGTAATCCTGTTTCTACTTATGTAAGTTGTTTGCGTTATTTTTATCCTTGGTATAAAAAATCAGTTGGATTAGATTATAAAAATAACAACTACGCAGTTTTGGATCAAGATTATACTTTTAAACCAAATTTGACCTGCTTTTTACAAGTTAAATTAACTAATAGAGAAGGTAAAATATATGCAACTCCACTAATAGGGCATGGATCAGGTGATTTAGCTAACCTAGCAGATGTTGATGGTTTTTTAGAAATACCAAAAGGAAAAAATTTGTTTTTAAAAGGCGAAGTTTTTAATTACTTACCATTTAGACAGACTTTATAAAGTAAAGAAAATAGACAAAATAGTAAACTTTATGAAAAACTTTGCGACCTTTGTGAGAAATAATAAATATGTCAGAATTCTCACACATAAATAAAAAAAATTATCCAAAAATGGTATATGTTGGTGCTAAAAAAATCACTAAACGAACCGCTATTGCTAAAGCAGAAATGTTTTTAGGAAAAGAGATAATAGCTCATTTTAAAAATGATGAGTTAACTACTAAAAAAGGACCTGTTTTTCAAACTGCGATTATTGCAGGAATACAAGCTGTAAAAAAAACATCAGAACTTATACCAATGTGTCACCCGTTACTAATTAATGGAGTTGATATTGATATTAGCATTATAGATATCAAAAATATCGAAATAATTTGTAAAGTAGAAATCGAAGGTAAAACAGGTGTAGAAATGGAAGCTTTAACTGGCGTAAATATTACAGCATTAACTATTTATGATATGTGTAAAAGTATTTCAAAAAACATATTAATAAAAGAGATAAAGTTACTTAAAAAAACAGGAGGTAAGAGTGATTTTAATATCTAATTTCATTCAAAATCAATAAAAAATTTGAGGATTTTATGAATCCAAAATTTTAAAGTTACACTTATTGATTGAATACTACGAAAAATAAATCAACTTCCAACGAATAATTCAGTCAAAAAATAAATGTGTCAATTAAAAATTGAGGCTTGATTTTAAATCAAATTTAGTACTATAATTTGAAAAAAGGAATCGGCTATAAGTTAGTGAACCCTAAGAAATTTATACTTTTCAGGGTAGTTAAGTATAATATTATTATTCTACTTCATAAACTATAGGTAAAGTATATAGTATTGGTTCGCTTTTTCCATTTTTACGACCAGGCTTCATTTTTGGTAATAAACTCACTACTCTTAACGCTTCTTTCTCTAAAACTTTATGCTGACCTCTTATTTTAAGAACATTAACGTTACCGTTTCTATCTATAATAAATGAAACATTTATTCTTTTTCGACCTTTATCTAAATCTAAATCTTGAGTTAGTCTAGTATTAAATTTATTACTAATAAATTTTGTTATTTTAGACATTAAACACTTCTTTTTAAACACTTCACTACCTTTCTTTTCACAACCTGGATAAATAGGAGATTTTTCAATAGTGGTTAAAGTCTCTATTTTTGGTTTTTTGACAGGCTCTAACTTTTTAGGTTCTAATTTTTCTGGTTCATCAATAATTTTCGGTTCTTCTTTTTCTACTAAAGCATTTGTTAAATCATTCTTACTATTTACGAAGTTGTCTAAATTATTGTTTGTAACTGTTTGTAGAGCCTTAACTGGCTTTTTATTTAATTTCTTTAGCGATGGTTTAACAGTTTTCTTTGATTTTGACTTTTCTTCTTTATCTTTATCTTTTGAATTATCACTTTCTAAAGTGATTTGATTTGCATTTGCAATTGAATCTATATAGCGTTGACTTTGAAAATCTAATAATTGATTATTTGCATCTGCCAATTCAATAGAGTCTTTATACCTTCTGTTTTCATATTCGGACAATGTTTTATCCTTGTCATTTTTTTTTAATGAATTTTTATTCAGATAATTCCATGATAAAAAAATTATGGATAAAAAAATTAACCCTCCTAGCGCATACATTAAGTAATTAAGTTTTGAGTTTTGAGCTTTTTTCTCTTTTACTTCATGATCTCTCTTTTCTTTCTTTTTTTTCTTTTTTTTCTTTTTTACTATAGTTGGAATTACTTCGGAAACAATATTATTAGTTGCTTTTTTTTTATCAACTTTTTCAATAACATCATTAATTTCAAAAAAAGTAGCATCATTGTCCTCTGTCTCTATATCTTTTAATTTGGTTTTAACAATGTTAACGTTTTTAACGATATCTAATTTACGTTCAATAAGATTATCATCTTTATGGTCAAAATCATCTTCTAACTTAACTATTTCTTTTATTAAATCTTGTTTTTTATTATCAGTGATATTTTCGCTTATTAGAGAAATAACTTTACCCTTTTCTTCTTCTTCTTCTTCTTTTACATTTACATTTACATTTTTAACTTCTATGTTTTCCTTTTTGACATTTTCCTTTTTTTCTACTTTCTCTACATTTTCTTCTTCTTCTTCTTCTTCTTCTTCTTCATTTTTAACTTCTATGTTTTCCTTTTTGACATTTTCCTTTTTTTCTACCTTCTCTACATTTTCTTCTTCTTTTTCTTTCTCTTCTTCTTCATTTTTAACTTCTATATTTTCCTTTTTGACATTTTCCTTTTTTTCTACCTTCTCTACATTTTCTTCTTCTTTTTCTTTCTCTTCTTTTACATTTTTAACTTCTATGTTTTCCTTTTTGACATCCTCCCTTTTTTCTACCTTCTCTTCTTCTTTCTCTTCTTTTACATTTTTGACATTCTTTTTCGCTTCTGAATTTTCAGTTATTTGACTATCCGTAAATTTTTTTTTGTTCTTTATTTTTGCAGCCTCTAAGGCTGCTAATTTTTGTTCTAAATCAAATCTTATCTTTTCAATTTTTGATTTAGCGTCATCCATACTTTCATTGTTAGAACTCATATGTTAAATCATTTAAAACTGTTTATTAATCTTTTTTATAAAATAATTTGAGGCAAATATAAAAAATTTCTTACTAATAAATAGTTTTTTATCTTAAAATAAAGTAGGTAAATTACATCACAATTATAATTCTACTAAAGTTCTTGATAAATTTAAAGTTAAATAAAAATTTGCAAATACCTCTAAACTTTGCATAAAATAATCATTAACAATAATTATTTTCTTATTTTTGCAATTTCTAAATCAAAAACACACTATCTAAATTATGTTAAAAAATATACTATTTGTACTAATAATCGCATTAGTATCTTCTTGTAGTACTTCTAAGAATGTTAACACTAATACCCTTTCTGTTGAAAAAAGTACTGAAACTATTGTGAAAAACACAACAATATCACCAGATATAAAACGATTAGATTTAAAAGAAATTACTCATTATGCAAGTACAATTACACAAAAAGATTTAAAAAAACATGTAACAATATTGGCCTCTGATGAATTTGAAGGCAGAATGACTGGTGAAAAAGGACAAAAAATGGCTGCAAATTACATGAAAGAATTTTATAAAAAAATAGGTGTTGAGCCAGGTATTACAAAAACAAAAAAATATTTTCAAACCATACCAAAAAAATTTTTAAAAGGCAGATCAAATGGCGATACAGAAAATGTATTAGGGTTTATTTATGGTAGTGAAAAGCCAGAAGAATTAATAATTATTTCAGCACATTATGACCATCTGGGTATTAAAGGAAACAAAGTATATAATGGTGCTGATGATAATTGCTCTGGAACCTCTGCAGTTTTAGAAATAGCTCAAGCTTTTAGAAAAGCAGTTGAAGAAGGCAAAGGACCAAAACGCTCGATCTTATTCATAAACTTTACTGCCGAAGAACTTGGTTTATTCGGCTCTTCATATTATACTACAAACCCAGTTTATCCGTTAAAAAACACAGTAGTCAATTTAAATATTGATATGGTAGGTCGTGTAGATGATAGACATAAGGATAACCCTAATTTTATATACTTAATTGGCGCTGATAAAATTAGTACAGAATTACATCATATATCAGAAGCCGTAAATAAAAAATATACCCATTTAGAATTAGATTATAAATATAATGATGAAAATGACCCAAATCGTTTTTATTATAGGTCAGACCACTATAATTTTGCTAAAAACGGAATTCCAATAATATTTTATTTCAATGGTGTACATGATGATTATCATAAAGAAAGTGATACTGTTGACAAAATAAACTTTGAAATTTTAGAAAAAAGAACAAAATTAGTATTTTTTACTGCTTGGGAAATCGCAAATCGCGAAGAACGCATTAAGATTGATTAAATAACTCGATACGTATGCAACTATATAGCATGCCTATTATAAAAATAATATAACATATACACCGTAGTAGACATAGAAACAACAGGAGGAGAATTCAATGAAGAAGGAATTACTGAAATTGCTATCTTTAAATTTGATGGTAATAATGTCATTGATACATTTATTAGTTTAATTAATCCAGAAAAAGAAATCCAACCTTTTGTAGTTAACCTAACGGGTATTAATAATAAAATGTTAATCAACGCACCCAAATTTTATGAAGTTGCTAAACGGATTCTTGAAATTACTGAAAACACTATTTTAATAGCTCACAATGCTAGTTTTGATTATCGAGTAATACAGACAGAATTTAGTCGCTTAGGTTATAATTTTAAAAGAGAGACACTTTGTACTGTACAGTTGAGTAAAAAAATATTCCCTAACTTACCCAAATATAAATTAGGCGCCCTTTGTCACTCTTTAGGAATACCAATTTATAATAGACATAGAGCAGAAGGAGATGCATTTGCAACAGTAAAACTTTTTGAACAGTTATTACATAAAGATGTTGCTAAAGAAATTATTATTAAAGCCATAAAACCAATTAGCACAAAACTATCTGATAGGTTATTACAAATTTTAACAGATTTACCATCTAAAACAGGCTTATTTTATTTTTACAATAACGAAGGTAAAATTTTATATATTAATAAAAGTAAAAACATAAAAAAAACAATAAATAACCTGTTTTTAAGAGAAGTAAAAAAGATTAAAAATTTAGTTTCTAAAACAGAAAACATAAGTTTTGATTTATTAGGTAATGATTTAATGTGTGATTTAAAATTACATAAAGAATTAAAATTACACCAACCAAGATACAACCAAAATCGAAAACAAAAACTGAATCTTAACAATTTTAGTAATGCGAACATGCTTATTATTGATAATGGAAGGCATAATGCCGAACAATCTGTAATATTGATAGAAAACAATACATATATTGGCAATACTTTCGTAGATTTAAACTACCAAATAAATAATATTAAAATTTTACGTAGCTTGGTAAACTTAGAAATTAACGATAATCATAATAATTTTTTAATTAAAAATTACTTACAAAAAAATAAAGTAAAAAGAATAATCCGTTTTTAAATTGAATAAAAAAACAACCAATAAAAATTGGAAACCTCGTTTACACGAAATCATTTACGAGGCTGATACTAAAGAAGGTAAACTTTTTGATATTATTTTATTGTTTTTAATTTTAACAAGTATAATCTTAGTTATGCTTGAAAGTGTTCAAAGCTTTAATAATAAATATGCCTCTTTTTTTAATATTGCAGAATGGATAATTACGATATTATTTACGATAGAATATTTTGCAAGAATTATTTCAATTAAAAAACCAAAATCATATATTTTTAGTTTTTACGGAATCATTGATTTACTTTCGACTATCCCTATGTATTTAGCCATATTTTTTACAGGCTCACATGCTTTAATTGCTTTACGAGCTTTACGCTTAATGCGCGTTTTTAGAATATTAAAACTAACTCGTTTTATTGGCGCATCAAACAATTTAATGGAAGCTTTAAGAGCAAGTAGAGCTAAAATCTATGTATTTTTAAGTTTTGTTGTTGTTCTATGCATTATTCTAGGTACAATAATGTATTTAATTGAAGGCGAAGAAAATGGTTTTACAAGCATACCTAGATCTGCATATTGGGCAATAGTTACCTTAACCACTGTTGGTTATGGCGATATTGCGCCACACACCCCTTTAGGTCAATTTGTGGCCAGTTTAATTATGATTTTGGGTTATGGTATTATCGCAATACCAACAGGAATTGTATCTGCCGAAATGACCAAAAAAGGGCACAAAAAAATACAGGTTAATACCCAATCTTGTTCAAATTGTACAAATGAAAACCATAATGATAATGCGAAATTTTGCTATAAATGCGGCGAAAAATTAGACTAAACTTGGTCTCGAAACCAAACATTATGTATTAAAATCAACAAAAACAATATAAAATCAACAAAAATTATAGTAGAGATTTTTATTAAATTGAAAACTTTATGAATAAAAAGAATAAATACATAATTACTATAGTTGGTACAACTGCCATTGGCAAAACCGCTTTAGGTATTAAGGTAGCAAATTATTTTAACTGTGAAATTATTTCAGCAGATTCTCGTCAGTTTTTTAAAGAAATGAATATTGGTACAGCAGTCCCAACTAAAGAAGAACAGCGCCAAGTAAAACACCATTTTATTCAAAATTTATCTATTTTTGAGAACTATTCTGTAGGCGATTTTGAAAAAGATGCGCTACATAAAATTAAAGAACTTCATATAAATAATGACTTTATAGTTTTACTTGGAGGAAGTGGTTTGTATATAGATGCAGTTTTAAAAGGCTTAGATTATTTTCCGAAAGTAGATACCCTAATAAGAGAAAATCTAAAACAAGATTTAGCTAAAAATGGAATTGAAACACTTCAAAACAGATTAAAAAAATTAGATATAGTTTCTTATAAAACAATTGAAATTAATAACCCACAACGCTTAATACGTGCTTTAGAGATTTGTATAGGTTCAGGTAAACCGTATTCTTTATTTTTAAATAAAGAAAAAGGAATTGAAAGAAATTTTAAATCTATAAAAATTGGATTAACAGCAGAAAGACAATTAATTTATAAGCGTATAAATAAACGTGTTGATTTTATGGTAGAAAAAGGCTTAGTTGTAGAGGCAAAAAAATTACATCAATTTAAACACTTAAATGCACTAAAAACAGTAGGTTATAAAGAATTATTTACGCATTTTGAAGATAAAATAACATTAGATTTTGCCATCGAAGAAATTAAAAAAAATACAAGACGTTTTGCAAAAAGACAAATAACTTGGTTTAAAAGAGACCCTAAAATTAAATGGTTTGACTATACAGAAAATCACAAAAATATAATTAACTATTTAGCCCCACTTTTATAATATAATTTTTAGTGCTAAAAAGAAGGAAAATAAATTTGAAAAAATTATATGGAAGTATTATTTGTCAAACAAATAAATAATGTTACTTTTGCCAACTCTTTAGAGTAAAGAGGAATATTTTAATAAAAATTATACGTGTGAACACATTAAGTTACAAAACAGTATCTGCTAACAAAGCAACCGTAAATAAAGAGTGGTTAATTGTTGATGCTGAAGGAGAAGTCTTAGGCAGATTAGCATCTAGAGTTGCAAAACTAATTAGAGGTAAATACAAACCTAACTTTACACCTCACGTTGATTGCGGAGACAATGTTGTCGTAATCAATGCTGAGAAGATAAAATTAACGGGTAAAAAATGGACGGATAAAATCTATATGCGTCATACAGGTTACCCAGGAGGACAAAGAACGTTAACTGCCATCCAAATGTTTGACAAAGACCCAATTAGATTAGTAGAGAAAGCAGTTAAAGGTATGTTGCCAAAGAATAAACTAGGTAGTGCAATTTATAAAAATTTGTATGTTTATGTGGGTAATGAACATAAACAAGAAGCACAAAACCCTAAAATAATTAATTTAAAAGATTTAAAGTAATATGGATACTATTCATAAAATAGGTAGAAGAAAAACAGCAGTTGCTCGTGTATATATGAGTGAAGGTTCAGGTAAAATGACTGTAAATAATAAAGATGTGAATGATTATTTCACTACAGGTACTTTACAGTTTAAATTAAATCAACCATTTGTACTTACTGAAAATGTTGCTAAATTTGATATTTCAGTAAATGTTTTTGGAGGAGGGATTACTGGTCAAGCAGAAGCAATTCGCTTAGCAATTTCTAGAGCACTTTGCGAATTAGATGAAGAAAATAGAAAAATGTTAAAACCAGAAGGTTTATTAACTAGAGATCCAAGAATGGTAGAACGTAAAAAGTTCGGTCAGAAAAAAGCACGTAAGAAATTCCAATTCTCTAAACGTTAAATACTTTAGTCTGAACCTTGAGTTTGGTACAATCTAAAATAGAAAAATCAGAAATTAAAAAAGTTTAGCATCCAAATAAATGAGACTCTAAAAACAAAGACTACTTATTTATTGCTAAAAATATAAACGGAACGTAAACTAAATAAAATGAAAAAAATAGAAGTAAAAAATTTGCTAGACGCAGGTGTTCACTTTGGACATTTAACAAGAAAATGGAATCCTAATATGGCTTCTTACATCTACACAGAACGTAAAGGTGTTCATATTATCGATTTATACAAAACTGTCGCAAAAATTGAAGAATCGCAAAAAGCACTTCAAAAAATAGCAGCATCAGGTAGAAAAATTTTATATGTTTCTACTAAAAAACAAGCCAAAGAAATTATCGCAAAAAATGCAGGATCAGTTAATATGCCATATATCGCTGAAAGATGGCCAGGTGGGATGCTAACTAACTTTGTTACTATTCGTAAAGCAGTTAAGAAAATGAGTGTTATTGATAGAATGAAAGTAGATGGCTCTTTTGACGCTTTATCAAAAAGAGAAAAATTACAAATTAACCGTACAAGACTAAAATTAGAAAAAAACTTAGGCTCTATTACTGATATGACTCGTTTACCAGGAGCATTAATTGTAGTAGATATTAAAAGAGAACATATTGCAATTGCAGAAGCACGTAAATTAAACATTCCTATTTTTGCAATGGTAGATACTAATTCTGACCCTAGATTAATTGATTTTGTACTACCGTCTAATGATGATGCATCAAAATCTATCGAAGAAGTTTTAAGTTATCTAACCGAAGCTATTTCTGAAGGTCTCGCTGAAAGAAAAGCAGGTAAAGAGAAAGAAGTAAAAGAAGAATCAAAAAGTTAAATTTATAGAAATGATATTTCCTCTAAATTCGTTAACTGACGAAAAACAGAAATTTCACTTATAATTATAAAAATAAATGCCGATCCGATACCTACTGGACGGCATTTTTAAAATGGAATTAATTAATAACAGATGCTACAATAATAACAGCATAAAAAAATCAAAAAAATGTCAAAAATAAGCGCAGCAGACGTAAAAAAATTAAGAGAGGCAACAGGTGCTGGTATGATGGACTGTAAAAATGCATTAATAGAAGCAAATGGTAATTTTGAAGAAGCAATATCTGTACTTCGTAAAAAAGGACAAAAAGTTGCTGCAAAAAGAGCAGATAGAGAATCTAGCGAAGGTATTGCAATTGCAAAAGTAAATGCAACTAATACAGTCGGTGTTGCTATTGTTTTAGCATGTGAAACTGATTTTGTTGGTAAAAATGATTCCTTTAAAGAATTAGCATCACAATTTGCAGATATCGCTATGAACCATACTGACAGAGACTCATTTTTAGCTGCTGATTTTGATGGTATGACTGTTGCCGAAAAATTAATTGAACAAACAGGAGTTATTGGTGAAAAAATTGAAATTCCTGCTTTTGAAAGAATAGAAGCAAACTATGTAGGCTCATATATTCACGGTAATAAAATTGCTGCTATTGTTGGTTTAAACAATACTGTTGATAAAGCAGACGTATTAACTAAAGATTTAGCAATGCAAGCAGCTTCTATGGGAGCAACTACATTATCTTATAAAGATTTTACAGCTACATTTATTGCTAATGAAACCGAAGCAAGAATTGCAGTTATAGAAAAAGAAAATGAAGAATTAGAACGTTTAGGTAAGCATCTTAAAAATGTGCCCCAATATATTTCTAGAGCACAATTATCTGATGCCGTTTTAGCACAAGCAGAAGAAGATGCAAAAAAACAATTAGCTGCAGAAGGTAAACCAGAAAAAATTTGGAATAATATCTTACCAGGTAAAATACAACGCTTTATTTCTGATAATACAACTTTAGATCAAGAACAATGTCTATTAGATCAAAATTTTATTAAAGATGAAAAGAAAAGTGTTACAGATTATATAAAAACTTATGGTGATGTTGCTGTTTCTAGTTTTAAACGTGTCACTTTAGGATAGTTATATTAGAAAATTAAAATAATACATAAGCGAAAAATTCATTTTTAAATGCATATAAAATAATATATTTTTTTATATTTGCACGCTCAAAAGAGGATACTTATGAAGAATAATAAAGAGTATGTTATACTTTTTAAAGGACTAAAAATAGGGATCCATCAATTTGAATATAAAATAAATAAAAAGTTCTTTGATTCCTTTACATACAGTGACTTTATTGATACAAATGTAAAAGTTCATTTAGAGTTAATAAAAAAAAACACATTATTAGAACTGTTTTTTAAACTTGAAGGAACAGTTCGTGTTAATTGTGATGTTTCTGGTGAAGAATATAATCAACCTATATTTGGCAAACTTAATATAATAGTTAAATATGGAAAAAAGTATAATAATGATGATGAGGTAATATTAATACTACCATACGGTGAATTTGAATTAGACGTAGCGCAATATATTTATGAAATTATCATACTATCTACACCATCTAAACGGGTACATCCAGGAGTTATAGATAAAACATTAAAATCTGATATCCTAGACAAACTAGAAGAATTTAAGAGTACAAAAAATAAAAAAGAAAAAACAGACCCTAGATGGGATCAGTTAAAAAAACTATTAACAGGTAAAAATATATAGAAATGGCACATCCTAAAAGAAAAATATCTAAACAAAGAAGAGATAAAAGAAGAACGCACTATAAGGCAGTACCTTCTCAAATTGCTATTGACCCAACGACAGGTGAGGCACATTTATCGCATAGAGCTCATTGGTTTGAAGGTAAACTTTATTATCGCGGTCAAGTTGTAATTGATGCTGATTCTGAAGAAGAAAACATCGCATAATAAAAGAATCGTAGAAAAATAATTGCTTTTAATTTTTTTAGATATTCCCTAGATATTCAAATAAAAAATAGTAGAAGCAAATCAAAATACTAAAGGTATGTGATTAAAAATAGTTGGTAGTTTTCTCCAATAATATTTTTTATATTTCACGAATTAATCCGAAAAGGGTATAGAGCTATCTTTATACAGTAAGAAAAAGGATTGATTTAGTTTAATTAATTACATAAATCTGTTGTTACTTTAAAATTAGGAAGAATTAATAAAACGATGCCTAACAAAAAACGTAATTGCAATTTTTGTAATATATTACAAATATACTTACGCATATTAAAATCAGACTGCCAGTAATATGATGAAACCTAAATTGAATAAAAATAGAATTTTTCTGATTTTAATTTCGACCTTATGGCAAGTAAAATTTTAAATAAAAACTAGAAATAAGCTAAATGTGTTAATACTGATAAACAATAGCATTAATATTCATACCAGCACCAACAGAAGCTAAAATAATAGCATCGCCTTTATTAATTTGATGATTTTCTAATTTGCCTTTTAAAATTAAATCTAGTAAAGTAGGAACTGTTGCAACCGAACTATTGCCTAATTTATGAATACTCATTGGCATAATATCTTTAGGCATTTCTTGATTGTAAAGATCATAAAAGCGTTTAATTATTGCTTCATCCATTTTTTCATTGGCTTGGTGAATTAATATTTTTTTTATGTTTTCTATTTGCAGACCACTTTTATTAAGTGCAATTTTCATTGCATTTGGTACATTAATAAGTGCAAATTCATAAATTTTTCTTCCATGCATTTTTATAAAACTAATATTTTCATCAATTTCAGGATTATACGATTTTCCGAAGTAAAGATAATAGGCTTCCTTTAGAGCAAATGTTTGTGTTGCATGACTTAGAATACCAACATTATTATTAGTGTTAATTTCTAAAATACAAGCACCTGCACCATCAGCATAAATCATAGAATCACGATCGTATTTATCTACGACTCTAGATAAAGTTTCAGAACCAATAACTAAACACTTTTT
Source organism: Flavobacteriaceae bacterium (assembly GCA_021648755.1). Lineage (GTDB taxonomy): Bacteria > Bacteroidota > Bacteroidia > Flavobacteriales > Flavobacteriaceae > S010-17. The sequence continues at coordinate 54,125 of JAKISG010000010.1, forward strand.
TGCCATACCTGACTTTATAAAAGCATTGGCTTGTATAACACCTTCAATCCAACCAGGACACCCAAATACAATATCATAAGCAACACAATTAGGATTTTTAATACCTAAATTATGCTTCACTCTAGAAGCAATACTTGGTAGAAAATCAGATTGATCTTGGTTATAATTAATATTTCCGAAATTTTGACCTAAAATTATATAATCAATTTCTTCAATATTAATGTTTGCCTGTTCTATTGCTTTTTTTGCAGCAAATGTTGCCATATCACTATTTTTCATTTCAGGTTTTAAATACCTTCTTTCTTCAATACCAGTAATGGCTTTAAATTTTTTAATAATGACTTCATTTGAATTTGGAATTTTAGAAAAATTTTCATTGTAAAATTCACTATTTAAAAAATTTGTATTTTTTTTTATTAAGTCTGGAATAAAGCTTCCAGTTCCTGTAATAATTGGTTGCATAGGTTAGTTTTTAAAGTTCTACCGTTGTTTTTTTAGCTCATGATGTTCATTTTTTACCACCAGATATTTTAATTTTCTATGATAAACGCCTTAAATAAATATTTAGTAAAAAAATAACTCCTGCTGATGCAGAAATAATATTTGGATTTACATTACATATTAAATTTTAGAGTTATTTAGATTAACGAAAGTAGTAATAAATTAATATAAAACCTATTTTTAGCAAAAAAAGATGTTACAGATAATTTATAGTTGTGAAATTTTTAACTGCATTACTGTAGCAATAGATAAAGCTCTAGTTTTTGCTGCATGTGCTAATTCACCTTTAAAATTTTCATCTATTGCGTTATTAAAATGATTTAACCAAATTTTAAAATGTCTTGGTAAAAAAGGTTTTTTTAAATGTAATAATAGGTGTGGTTGCATAGCATTACGTTTATACGCACCAGAATAGAAAAGCATATTATCCCAAAAATCAACTAGAACTTGTAAATGTTCTTCTAACTCATCTTTTTTAACTATTTCATCAAAAAAATGCTTTATACCCTTGTCTATTAATAGTTTTTTATAAAATTCAGAAACTAATAAGTATAAATCAACTCTATTTTCAATTTCTTTAATCATATTAATTTTTAAAGAAATGTTTTATCAAACCCAAGTGGAAGTAAATTTTTTAAGGAAGGAGATTCAATTATTTTACCGGTTTCTCCCATAAACAGAAGTGTAATGTCTTTAGTTTGTTTTATTTCATATTCGGCTATTACCTGTCTGCAAGAGCCACAAGGAGCAACAGGTTGATTAACTTTTTGATTATTTGATTTTGCAGAAATAACTATTTTTAAAATATCAATATTTGGATATTTTGAAGCAGCATAATATAATGCTACTCTTTCTGCGCATAAACCTGAAGGATAAGCAGCATTTTCTTGATTGCTACCTGTAATTACTTTTCCGTTGGCTAATAAAACAACTGTGCCAACTAAAAAATTGGAGTAAGGAGCATATGCTGTATCTCTTATATTAATTGCTTTTTTAAATAAAATAATATCTCCCTTAGATAATTCACTCAAATCATTATAAACTGTAAAAGAAGTTGTAACGTTTATTTTTTTCATCAAAAATTACCTAAGGTATAAATTTTTTTTATTTAAAATTCTTCAAAGAGGTCTCCAAAATCAAAGGAAATCGAAAAACGTAATGTATTTTCTAATGGATTATTAACATCTGAGGAATTCAATAAGTAAGAAACGTCAATTTTACTAGATTTAAATTTAAAGCCAGCACCAAGAGTAAAAAACCTTCTTGCACCTTTAGTTTCGCTTTCATTAAAATAACCTAATCTAAAAGCAAAAGTTTTATCATATTCATACTCTGCACCCAAAGACCAAGTAAACTCTTCTAATTCTTCGCTAAATCCGTCTGGAGCATCTCCAAACGATTGAAATATACCTGTGAAGAAATCTACATCATTGTCTTTACCTTCTAAAATACCATCACCATCAATATCTCTTTGTGGTGTTGGTACTAATAATTTAGTAAATTCAATACTAGATTTAATAGTACTAAGATCGTCTAAAATAAAATCAAATCCACCGCCTAAACGCATATTTGTTGGTATAAAACTTTGTCGCCCACCTACTGTTAACTCAACTTTAGGTCCTATATTTGCAATACTCATACCTGCTCTCCAACGACCATTAAAATCACCATAATTTAATTCTTCTGATTGGTAATATGCACCTAAATCAACTGCAAAAGTATTTATAGTTTGTAAATCAGAGTCATCTATTACTCTTATGGATAAATCAGAGCGTAAATAACGCATAGTTACAGCCATAGAGATACCGTCATTTAATTTTAGAGCATAAGAGACGTCAAAAGATAAATCATTTGGGTTTTCAGAACCAGTTGCTAGTCCTGTATTATCGGTTAGTTCAATAGTGCCTAGTGAGAAATAAGTTAAACTAGCAGCCCAAGCACTACGCTCGTTTAATTTATTTGTAAAAGTAACATTTCCTAAAAAAACATCATTAGTTAAATTTCTTAACCAAGGTGTATAATTAACACCAACTGTAAATTGAGATTCTCCAAAAGCAAGTTTTGCAGCATTGTGATGTTGTGAATACGCATCTGGTGATGTGGCAACACCCATATCACCGAGACCTCCTGATCTAGCATCTGGTGAAATTAATTCAAAAGGAATTGCTGTTGTTAGTGTACTAACTTGTGCTGTAATATTATTTTGAACTAGTAAAATAATAGCAAATAATACTTTATAAAATATTTTTTTCATTTATAAGGGTTTTTTCTATTTATGATATTCATTTATTTTTCTATTAAGGTTACAAAGTTAAAAAAATTATTGTAGTATGACTAATTTTTCAAATTTTTCTGACTGTAGTCCGTTTGAAAGAACTTTTACATTTAATTTATAGATATAGACACCTTTGCCTATTTTATTACCAAAATCATCTAGACCATTCCAAACAATAGATCTAGAGTGTGTGCCATTGTTTAGTACAGTCTGGTTTAAGGTCTTAATTAATCTGCCTGAAACTGTAAAAATTTGCACCTGTGCTTCTAAGGTTTCACTAGGTTTGTTATGATTAAACCAAAACTCAGTATAATTTATAAATGGGTTAGGATAATTTAAAACATTGTCTAGAACTAAATCATTATCACTAACAACCACAAAGTTTAACGTTGCTTCTGATGAATTATTGTACGTGTCCCAAGATTTAAATGTAATGGTATGTAAGCCTACTTCTAAATTTCTAAAGGGAAATTTTACTTTACCTTTTCTAAAGTCATTTAATTCAGTTTCATAAAAATCATTCATAATAATAGGATTTGTTGCATCACCATCTAAAATTGCAATAATATCATGATCTACTGCTGTTAATGAGGTGTTTATACCAGATTCATCTTCTAAAACAGCTAAAAATAAAGGGGATTCATTGGTGTTACCTCCATCTACAAATGATTCATCATTCATAAATAATTTTATGGTTGGTCCGATAGTATCTTCTGGAGCATCTTCATTTATACCACCAATAATAATAGACGTATTATAGCCTGATTTATCTATGATTTGGTTGTCAGAATAAAAACTAAGTTTAGCATTTCCGTATGCAATCCTAATATCTCTTGGCGCAATAAAATCAAATTTCCATTCGCCATTAATTACAGAAGCTCTACCATTAAATATTTTACTTTCTCTGCTATCAAATACCATTGTATTTGGGCTACCAGTATAATTATCGTTATTTAATGTTTCTCTGTCTGTTGATTTGTCATAAATAGTTACAAAAAGTTCCCCGTTAAAATCTGGAATTAAATGGTTGTTATTATCGGTTATAATTCCTTTAAAATAAACATGAGATAATGCTTTTATAGTGTCTAACTGTTGATCTATAGGTGTATCGTTCATTTCGGTAATCCTTACACTTGGCTTTGCAATAGGTAATTTCATTGCAGGGTCTCCAAAAAAGTAAATAAAAAACCGTTGTCTAAAATCAGTATTTTGATTTTTAGTTTTCATTAAACTCTCCGCAATTGTTAAATTATCGTTAGTATCAAATTCTAATAAATTATTAATTAAACCAACATTAAACCTTCCACCAGAATTGATATACACAGCGCGAGTTGTTGTTAACATATTTACAGAACCACCATTTGCATTTGAAAATAAGAATTCACCTGCAGTATTTCTATTTGGATTATCTAATCTTGAAAATTCACAAGTAACCGTTATAAAGAGAGGTAATGTTTCTTTATTATGCCAGTTTTGTACTTGTGGTACATCTAAAATACGTTCGCTTGCCCAGCCATTCTCACCACCATGTCCAAAATAATTTAGAATAAGAGAACCTCTCTCAATGGCATTAGTTATAGCCTCTTTTACGGTAGGGTACCGTTCACCACCCGCATTAATCTCTTGCACAAATGCATCTGCATATATTTTCGTTATATTATAAACAGGCTTATTATCTTTAATATTATCTGCTATTAACTCTGTATTTTCTTGTAAGTCAAAATTATAACTCTCGTTATCTAAATCATCGGCGACTAAAGAAATATGACTTCTCCATTTACCAAATGCTTCTTTTTGATAATAAGATAATGTTCTATCGATTGCAGATTTTGCTTCTATACTATTTTTAACAGGCATTCTCCCTGTTGCAACATCTTTCATATCATTTATTAAATTTGCATTTCTAGAAAAAAAACCTTCATTATCATCCATCATACCAAAAAAATCGTCGGTTACAAATGATTCGGCTAAATCAAGACTATTAACCGACTGAAATGCAACTATATCTATAGGGCCATTATTTTCTTCAATATTTTTAAAATCAAAAGAAGTATCACCAAACAACAATACATACTTTATTCTTTTTTCTGTTGTCGAAGCGTTTAGGTATAAATGCCTTATAAAATCTCTAATTGCAGTCACATCTTTTGCTCCTGAACTAAATTCATTATAAATTTTTTCAGGATTAAGAATCAAAGTAGTAAAACCAGAATTTTGTTTGTGATAATCTGCTAATCGTTGTGCTTCACTTCTCAACTCATCAGTTGTTATAATTAAATAATCAATATCTTTAATAGCATGTAGATTCTGATTTTCAACGAGCCTATTTTGAATTATTTCAGGCTCGTAATAATCATTTTCATTTAAAATAAGATACTCATTTAAAATACCTCCAGATGTTTTAAAACTAAAATCATTTCCTGTAGATTGGTTGCTTACTTGACTTACATTTATTTTGTCAGTTACATTCCAAATTTGAAAAATATTGGAACTATTTTGAATTTGATATGCAACAACACCTGTTTGGCTTGCTGCCTGATAGTTTCTAAAAGAAAATTGTTTGTCTCTAGCAATTAAATTTTTAACACCATTAACCTCAATATAATCTAAATAAGCTCTAGTTGACGGGTTATTATTACTATCATAGACAACTTCAATATTTAAAGATTCATTTGTTGCAGTAAAATTAGCATTTCCAGTATTTGTCTTACCAACCTGAGTGCTTGGATTTGGGTTAGAGATAAAATAACTAAAAAGATTTTGACCTTCTATATTTAATGTAAAATTACAACTAGCAGTAGCGCCGCTTTTCATTTTAATATTAATAGGTTTAGTAAGGTCTAAATCTGTAAAATTAAAAGTAAAAACTTGGGTATTTTCTATCTGAAAACTTTCGCCATAAAATTCTTGTCCAAAACTATCAAAGTTAAGTACATCTTTTTCGTGCAACATCGTATCATTAAAAGTAGTAACAGTTAAATCAGGTGTAGTATTGATACTGGCTTGTGTTTGAATCCTTTTGCCTAAATCATCTGCAACAGTAATATAATAATAAGCTTTATCACTATAAATATTAGTTTGATGTGTTGCTAAATTGTTATTTATATCATGTTTCCAAATATCTGGACCTTGCGCATAAAATAAAATATAATCATTACTATCAAAACTCCCATCCTCTTCACCACTAAAATAAATAGCATTTTCTTGAATATCATCATACCTAAAATCACTATTTAATTCATTTAGCATAGCGCCACCGTTGCCGTAAATTTTAATATTTTTAGGGTTAACACCAGTATTTAAACCTAAACTCCTAATAAAAGAACGGCTTAACTTATAAACACCAGTTGTATCAACTGCAAATTTATACCAATTACCAAAAGAAAAAGGAGAGTCATGAACGGTAGAAAATGATTTTGTTTTTGTTTTTGGAGTTAATTGATATTCTATTTCAAAAGATTCTATTTTTTTAAGAATACCATCTGACAATAGTAAAGGTGTGATATTTAATACTGCAAAAGACTCATTTCTTGTGTTTTTTATTTCAAAACTACTTTTTAATTTGGTAGGAAAATGTTGCTGACTTTCTTTATGAAATGTTTTTTTTGAAGCCGTTTTGTACACTATATTTTTAACTTTAAAAGACATCACTTTTAAATTACTATTTACTTTCCAAGAACTGCTATAAGTAGGTAAAAAATAATGATCAAAAGAACCACCTTCTACTGTTGGTATGATAGTCGAAGTGTTACTTTTAGTAGAAATTACAGCAAATTCAGTTTTATCTTTCCAATGTAATTGAAAACTTTTTGATTTTTTTTGCCCGTAATTATTTAATACAATTAATCCTATTAATATAAAGGATAGATAAATTTTGTTTTGCATACTTTAAATAAACGTATTTTTAATTTGATTATTTTATTTTTTATGTAAAATTATAATAAAGAATAAATACAAACGTTATTTAGCAACGATATTTAAGGTTGTTGTAAATTTAATATATAAATTACTTGTGTGAAAACATTATTATTGTAAATTGCGACACTTTTTAGAATATATAAAATAAAAAAAAGTATGATAAATATGAAATTAAACAAGGGTATAAAATTTTTATTTTTGACGTTAATAATTATTTCATTAGCGAACTGTGGGGGTAAAAATAGAGGCACATCAAATTTAACGGGTTGGAAATTTAGTGATTATGATGGTGGAGCAGGTGCCAATTACAAAGGGCAAACAACACCTCTAGGAATGGTGCTTATAGAAGGTGGCGCTTTTACAATGGGGCATGTTCAAGATGATGTAATGTTTGACTGGAATACGACACCTGTTAAAATGCAAGTACGCTCATTTTATATAGATGAAGCGGAAGTAACAAACAGAGAGTATAGATTATTTTTACAATGGATGGAACAAACCTACCCACCAAACAATGATAATTATAGAAACATCTACACTTCGGTTTTGCCAGACACTTTGGTTTGGCGTAATACTTTAGGTGATGCAGAATTGTTGACAGAAACTTATTTACGCCACCCTTCTTATAACCAATATCCAGTTGTAGGTGTTTCTTGGGTGCAAGCAGTAGAATATTGTAAGTGGAGAACCAATATGGTTAATGAAAAAATATTGATGGATAAAGGTATTTTAAATCCGTTACACGAAATAGATAGTTTAAAAATAGAAGGTAAAAATCGTTTTGACACAGATGTTTATTTGTCTGACCCAAACTTATTATTTGATGGTGATTCTACTATTTATAAAAGAGGACTGCCAGATTTAAAAGCAAAATCGAAAGGATCAAGAGGTAGAGGAAGTAGAGGTTCAAGGTCAAGAGGTAGTCGAGGGTCAAAAGGAGGATTTACAGGTAGACATGTAAAAGTTGCTGATGGTATTTTAACCCAAAAATTTAGACTACCTTCTGAAGTTGAATGGGAATTTGCAGCAAAAGCTTTAGTAGAAAATAGAGAGTATAATACTTTACAAGGAAGAAAAAAATTCTCTTGGAATGGTAAATACACCAGAAGTAAATCAAAAAGAACTAAAGGTGATCAGCAAGCAAACTTTAAATACGGTAAAGGGAACTATAGTGGTTTACCAGGTTGGAGTGATGACGGTGCCGATATTACAAATGCTATAAAATCATACAAACCAAACGCTCTTGGATTATATGATATGACTGGTAATGTGGCAGAATGGGTTTCAGACGTATATAGACCAATAGTTGACAATGACGCTAATGACTTTAATTATTATAGAGGTAACTCTTATGAAAAAAAATTAATTGATGAAAATGGTAAAGTTGTAGTTGTTGATTATAATTCTGTACAATATGATACTTTAGATAATGGTACCATTAAAGCAAAATTTTTACCAGGAAGTTTGAAATATATTCCGATTACAAAGTCAGATGCTTTTATGAGAGATAACTATGAGAAATCTTATAATGTAGATAGTAAAGATGGTGATATACAATCAACTAAAAAATTCTATATAGACGAAGAAGAATTAGAAACAAAACCTAGAATGTATAATTCGCCTAAAATACCTAGAGAAATAGGAGAAAGTGGTTATAGAAGACAAGAATACGATAAAAAAATTAGAACTACTTTGATTAGTGATAAGACTAGAGTGTATAAAGGAGGCTCTTGGAAAGATAGATCTTATTGGTTAGACCCTTCTCAACGAAGATATTTACCACAATATATGGCTACTAACTATATTGGCTTTAGATGCGCAACAGATAGATTAGGACCAATGACTAATACTAAAAGAAAAGCTTATCATAAATAAGTAAATTGAAATATATGTAAAAATCCCGTTTTAACGGGATTTTTTTATGGTCTATTTTTTTTTGTTAAATTTAGGATTTATCCCTATTTTTACAACATGATTACAACATTATATACCTTGTTCTTAAAAAGTAAAGGCGTTAGTACAGATACTAGAAAAATTATAAAAAAATCCCTTTTTTTTGCCTTAAAAGGAGAAAAGTACAATGCAAATAAATTTGCTTTAGAGGCCTTAAAAAAAGGAGCATCTTATGCTGTGGTCGATGAAAAAAAATACCAAACAGATAAAAGAATTATTTTAGTAAACAATGTGTTAAAAGCATTACAAAGCCTAGCAACACATCATAGAAAAGAGTTAGATATATCTATAATTTCATTAACTGGTAGTAACGGTAAAACTACAACAAAAGAACTTATAGATGCGGTACTTACAACAACGTTTAATACAACAGCAACAAAAGGTAATTTAAACAATCATATTGGTGTACCCCTAACTTTATTATCTATGACAAAACAAACGGAAATAGGTGTAGTAGAATTCGGAGCAAACCACTCTAAAGAAATTGCCTTTTTATGTAATATAACAAAGCCAAACTATGGTTATATCACTAATTTTGGTAAAGCACATTTAGAAGGTTTTGGCTCTTTAGAAGGTGTAATAAATGCAAAAACAGAATTATATACCTATTTAAAAGAAAATAAGCAAACTGTTTTTATAAATATAAACGATACAGTTCAAGTAGAAAGATCAAAAGGAATTAAAAAAATAATTACTTTTGGACAAAAAACAGCAACTTATACCATTGAGTTTGTAGATGCTAATCCGTTTGTTATTATTAAAGTAAACAATATAATAATAACAACTAAACTTATAGGGAGTTATAATTTTAGTAATATAGCCATTGCCATTACAATTGGGTTACACTTTAAAATTAATATAGAAACAATAAAGAATGCTTTAGAAAATTATACACCAAATAATAATAGATCACAAATAATAGACTTAAAATCAAATAAAATTATTTTAGATGCCTATAATGCAAACCCAACAAGTATGCAATGTGCAATAGATAATTTTGATACTATAAAAGACACTCGTAAAATGGCTATTTTAGGTGATATGTTTGAATTAGGAGATTACGCTAAAACTGAGCATCAAAATATAGTAGACTTAGTAAATAAATCTACTATTGATAAAATTTATTTATTAGGTGAAAATTTTCATAAAACTATAATTAATTCTGATAAAATTCAAAAATTCAAAACTTTTACCGCTTTTGAATCAGAATTTAAAAAACTAAAAATTACAAATATTTCCATATTAATAAAAGCATCAAGAGGTATGGCTTTAGAGCGTGTTTTAGATTTAATTTAAGTTTTTTAAAATTTACTTCTAATTTGATTATTATACAACAATAAGTAAAATTGATAACTTTATAAAGAATAGATATTTAATTATAGCAAGTAAAGTATAGTAATTTTGTAGATTTGTACCTGTAAATAATAATAATTTTAAAATAATATAATTATGGCATTAGTAGGTAGAAAATTTCCAAATATTGCAGTAGATGCAATGAATGCAATGGGAGACACGTTTAAGGTAAATATCTTTGAAGAAGCAGTAAATAAAGGTAAAAAAGTATTACTTTTTTGGTATCCAAAAGACTTTACATTTGTTTGTCCAACAGAAATCAGAGCATTTCAAGATGCGTTAGCAGATTTTGAAAAAAGAAATACGATAGTTATCGGAGCATCTTGTGACACACCAGAGGTTCATTTTGCGTGGTTAAATACAAGTAAAGATGATGGAGGTATTGAAGGAGTGACTTTTCCGTTATTAGCAGATACAAATAGAAACTTATCTACATTGTTAGATATTTTAGATATTGAAGCAGGAGAATATGATGAAGAAAATGATTTAGTTCTAGTTGAAGGCTCTAACGTTACATTTAGAGCAACTTATTTAATTGATGAAGAAGGTAAAATCTTTCATGAAAGTGTAAATGATATGCCTTTAGGAAGAAATGTAGCAGAATACTTACGTTTAGTAGATGCTTATACACATGTACAAGAAAAAGGAGAAGTGTGTCCAGCAAACTGGGAAGAAGGAAAAGACGCAATGAGTGCAACAAGAGATGGTGTTGCTGCATATTTAAGTTCACATTAATATAAATTAGCAGTGTTCAGTTAACAAGTAAACTGTCAACTGAACACTGAATAGTAAAAACTAGAAAAGCATGTTAATAGAATTACAAGAAGATAATTTAGCAAAAATAATTGCAGATAACAATAAAGTTATGGTGCAATATATGGCAACTTGGTGTGGCAACTGTAGAATAATGAAACCTAAATTTAAGAAATTAGCAGATGAGAACGAAACCATACCTTTTGTTTTAGTAGATGCTGAGAAATTTCCAGAATCAAGAAAATTAGCAATAGTTGATAATTTACCAACTTTTGCCTCTTTTAAAGATGGTAAAAAACTAAATCAAACACAAACCAATAAGTTTGATGTTTTAAAAAGTTTAGTTAATGAAGTAGTTTAATAAAATAGTAGATCATCAGCCCAATTAACCATGAAAATACCAATAATTAAACAGTTTACAACTTTTATAGAAAATAATGATGAAGATTATTTAATTGAGACTATTGAGGTTTTAGAAAATTTAACAGAAGTACCTTCATTAAAAGAAGAAGAACTAGATGTTATAGGTGAGTTAATTTCTAATATGTACGGAGCACTAGAAGTACATAAAGAAATTAAAAAAGGATCTTCAAAAAGAGAAGCCCTTAACGGTTTTATGAAACGAGTTTTGGGCTCTATTGATAAAAAACGCTAATGCTTAGAAACAGTTAGATAAAAAAGACCTTTTAGTTATTGCATAAACCTCTAGACTACATCGTTAACTTTTGTTAAGTTCTAAATCAGGAAAAATGTAATTTTTGATCATGTATTTAGAAAGAATATATTTTTTTGCTTAAAAACTATAGATTAAAGATTTATCTTTGCCTTTGAAAAAAAATAAATAAAAACGAATGAAAATAGCATATAATTGGCTTAAAGAATTTTTAGAATTTGATTTAGAGATTGAAAAAATAAGCGAATTACTTACAGATTTAGGATTAGAAGTTGAAGGAATTAAAAAAATTGAATCTATAAAAGGAAGTTTAAAAGGAATTGTTGTTGGTAAAGTTTTGACCTGTGAGCAACACCCAAATGCAGATAAATTAAAAGTAACAACGGTTGCTATTGGTACAAAAGAACCTATACAAATTGTTTGTGGTGCTAGTAATGTTTCGCAAGGACAAAATGTTGCAGTAGCAACAGTTGGAGCAGTACTTTATAATGAAAATGAAGATTCGTTTACAATAAAAAAATCAAAAATAAGAGGAGAAGTTAGTAACGGAATGATTTGTGCTGAAGACGAATTAGGCTTAGGTAAAAGCCATGACGGAATTATTGTTTTAGCTACAAATCTAAAGCCAGGAACACCCTTAGCAGAAGTATATAAAATAGAAACAGATTTTGTTTTTGAAATTGGCTTGACACCAAATAGAGCAGATGCAATGAGTCACTACGGTGTTGCTAGAGATTTATGTGCTGGTTTATTACAAAAAGACATTAAAACTATTGTTATTACACCTTCGGTAAGTGATTTTTATGTCGAAGAAAGAACGAATAGAATAGAAATTGAAGTAACCAATACTACATTAATACCAAGATATGCAGGTGTTACCATCTCTAACATTAAAGTTAAAGACTCACCTAATTGGCTACAAAACAAATTAAAAATAATTGGCTTAACACCAATTAATAATATCGTTGATATTACAAATTATGTAATGCATAGTATTGGTCAACCATTACACGCTTTTGATATTAGTAAAATTGCTGGCGCTAAAATTGTGGTAAAAACACTACCAAATAAAACCAAAATCACTACATTAGATACTATAGAAAGAACATTACACCAAGACGATATTATAATATGTGATGCTAATGATAACCCGCTATGTATTGCAGGAGTTTATGGAGGATTAGACTCTGGTGTTACAGATAGTACAACTACAATATTTTTAGAAAGCGCTTATTTTGACCCAGTTTCTATTCGTAAAACAGCAAAAAGACATCAATTAAATACCGATGCTTCGTTTAGATTTGAAAGAGGAATTGACCCAAACTTAGTAGAAATTGCATTAAAATATGCAACACTATTAATTCAGAAAATTGCTGGCGGAAAAGTTACTTCAGAAATAACAGATATTTATCCAAATAAAATTGAAAATCATGAAATTTTAGTTTCGTTTGAAAATATCAATAAACTAATAGGAAATAAAATATCAGCAGATACCATTAAAAATATTTTAGCATCGCTAGATATAAAAATAATTAGTCAAACAAAATCAAAATTAGGATTAATTGTACCAGCATACAGAGTTGATGTAACTCGTGAAGCAGATATTGTAGAAGAAATATTACGAATTTATGGTTACAATAACATAAAAACTTCTGAGAAAGTAAATACATCAATACCCTATTTTGAAAAATACGATGCAAACACGCTACAAAATATTATTGCCAACCAATTAACCGCTTTGGGTTTTTATGAAACCATGACAAACTCTTTAACTAAACCAAACTATATAGAATTAGCTAATTTAAATAAAGAAGCAAATGTTACGATGTTAAACCCTTTAAGTAATGATTTGGCAACAATGCGACAAACTATGTTATTTAGTGGTTTAGAAGCAATAATTTATAATATAAATCGAAAAAAAAATAATTTAAAACTATTTGAATTTGGTAATACATATCATAAATTTAAAGATAATTATGAAGAACAAAAACATATAACCTTATTGGTTACTGGTAATAAAACAAATGATAATTGGATTACCACAAATCAAAAATCAGATTTCTTTTACTTTAAAGGAATTGTAACTACTGTTTTAGAACGTTTAGGTTTTAACAATTTAAAAATTACACCAATAAAAAACACTGCTTTTTCTGAAGGAATTAATTTTAGTAAAGGCAAATTAAAACTAGTAGAATTTGGTTTAGTAAATCAAAAAATAATAAAAAAATTCGGAATTAAACAAGAAGTGCTTTTTGCTGACTTTGATTTTAACGCAATACTGAAAATAATAAAAAAAGATAATTTTCCAGTTACTAATTTACCTAAATACCCTGTTGTTAAAAGAGATTTAGCCTTATTGATTGATGAAAAATGTAGTTTTAAAGAAATTTATAATATTGCATTTCAAACAGAGCAAAAACTATTAAAAACAGTAGACCTGTTTGACGTCTATAAAGGCAAAAATCTACCAAAAGGTAAAAAATCTTATGCCGTAAGTTTTTTATTACAAGATAAAAATAAAACTTTAGAAGACAAACAAATAGATAAAATAATGCAAAAATTGCAAACAACTTTTACGAAACAGTTGGGAGCAGAGTTAAGATAATAGTTTACTAACTTTTAAGGTTCATAAAACCCAAAAATCATAACCTTATTTTAATGTATAGACAACTAATAAGACCAATCCTATTTTTATTTGATGCTGAAAAAATACATCATTTTACGTTCTTTTTATTAAAATATGGATTTAAAATTCCGTTTCTAAAATCTTTAGTACGTAAAAAATTTGAAGTAAATAATAAACACTTAGTAAAAACAGTTTTCGGATTAGATTTTAAAAATCCAGTAGGTTTAGCTGCAGGTTTCGATAAAAACGCACTCCTAATTGATGAACTTGCTTGCTTTGGATTTGGATTTATAGAAATCGGTACAGTTACACCAAAACCCCAAATAGGTAACCCTAAGAAAAGACTATTTAGACTAAAAAAAGATCGAGCAATTATTAACAGAATGGGTTTTAATAATGATGGTGTAACCAGTATAGTTGAAAGACTAAAAAAAGTAAAATCTACAATTATTATTGGTGGAAATATTGGTAAAAATAAAACAACACCAAATGAAAATGCAGTTAATGATTATGTTATTTGCTTCAATAAGCTATTTGAATTTGTAGATTACTTTGTAGTTAATGTAAGTTCACCAAACACACCTAATTTAAGAGCCTTACAAGATAAAAAACCACTATCAAAAATATTAAATACATTACAAAACTTAAATAATAAAAAAAATAAGCCAAAACCAATATTGTTGAAAATTGCACCCGATTTAACCAATACACAACTAGATGATATTGTAGAAATTGTTACTACAACAAAAATAGCAGGAGTAATTGCTACAAACACAACCACCAAAAGAGATAATCTGCAATCTGACAATAAAAGAGAGGCAGGAGGCTTAAGCGGAAAACCTTTAACAAATAAAGCAACTCATGTAATTAACTATTTAGCAACTAAATCAAATAACGCGTTCCCGATAATTGGCGTTGGCGGAATTTATAATGAAATAGATGCAAAAAATAAAATAGATGCAGGTGCAAATTTAGTGCAAGTCTTTTCAGGATTCATTTACCAAGGACCAAGTTTAGTAAAACAAATTTGTAAGTCAATATCAATATAATACCAAGAACTTGACAGTCAATTAGGTCTTTGCAGTAGAAATACTCTTTCAAGACTTTACAAAACAATTTGAAATATATTTGCTCTAAATATACTATTTTTAATTAATTTTGTACACTAAAACAAAAAATATGAATACTTACGATGTTACCGTTATTGGATCAGGCCCTGGAGGATATGTTGCAGCAATTAGATGTGCACAACTAGGATTAAAAACTGCAATTATAGAAAAATATAATACACTTGGTGGTACTTGTTTAAATGTTGGATGTATTCCATCAAAGGCATTATTAGACTCTTCGCATCATTATCACGATGCTTTGCATAATTTTGAAAAACACGGTATAAAAACAGGTAAATTAAGTGTTGATTTTAACCAAATGATAACACGTAAAAATGAGGTTGTTGCTCAAACTTGCGACGGTATTACCTTTTTAATGAATAAAAATAAAATTGATGTTTTTACAGGCGTAGGCAGTTTTAAAGACACCACACATATTACCATTACTAAATCAGATAAATCTATAGAGACCATACAATCTAAACATACCATAATAGCAACTGGATCTAAACCAAGTACGTTACCTTTTATTAAATTAGATAAAAAACGAGTAATAACTTCTACCGAGGCATTAAACTTAAAAAAAATACCAAAGCATTTAATAATCATTGGAGGTGGCGTTATTGGTCTAGAGTTAGGGTCGGTTTATAAACGTTTAGGAGCAGAGGTTTCCGTAATTGAATTTATGCCAGAAATTGTTGCAACTATGGATACGATGTTATCTAAAGAATTAAAAAAATCACTTAGAAAGCAAGGTATTAAATTTTTTGTTTCTCATAAAGTAAATAATGTAAAATCAAACACAAAAGAAGTTACAGTTGCCGCAGCAAATAAAAAAGGAGAAAATATAGTTTTTAAAGGCGATTACTGTTTAGTTTCTGTAGGGAGAAAACCTTATACTAATGGTTTAGGTTTAGAGAATGCAGGCGTAAAAATGACTGAAAGAGGACAGATAGAAACTAATGCACAATTACAAACTAATATTGCTAATATTTATGCCATTGGCGATGTTGTAAAAGGAGCAATGTTAGCACATAAAGCAAGTGAAGAAGGTGAATTTGTTGCCGAAGTAATTTCAGGTCAAAAACCACATATGGATTATAATTTAATTCCAGGCGTAGTTTATACCTGGCCAGAAGTTGCTACAGTAGGTAAAACAGAAGCCGAATTAAGAAAAGCAAAGACTGCTTATAAAGTGGGGTCTTTTCCGATGCGTGCCTTAGGTAGAGCAAGAGCAAGTATGGATTTAGAAGGACAGGTAAAAGTACTTGCCGATGCTAAAACCGATGAAATTTTAGGTGTTCACATGATTGGCGCTCGTGCTGCAGATATGATTGCTGCTTGTGTTACTGCAATGGAATTTAGAGCCTCTAGTGAAGATATTGCAAGAACATCACATGCGCACCCTAGTTTTACTGAAGCTATAAAAGAGGCTTGTATGGCGGTAGAGGGTAGGGCGATACATTCTTAATTTGAAATTTCCGGAAATCAATATTTTTAATCATTGATTTGTGATACTCCTAAAAATGGAAATTTTAAAATCAAAATTTAATTTTGATATGTTTTTTTTAATAGGTATTACCAATTAAATTCGTAAAATTATAAATTTAGATACGCTTATTATGGATTGAAATATTAAATATAGCATAAGTATCTAAAACTAATAAACCTTTTATTATTCGATTTGGGTGAATATTTGCAATCCATTTTTTTGCATTATCAAATGCTTTTCCACTAGTTACATAATTAACTTTAGCTTTAATTTGATAACCTTTTAAATCTACCCAAAAAGTTAATGCAATATTTGGATTAGCTATAATATTTAAACGTGTTTTATGGAAAAAATAATCAATTAACCAAATTTTACCATCAACTAATTTTACCGATGATACAGGCACAACATTAACATCATTATCTGCATAAGTAGCCAATGCTTTTGCAGGTGAATTAAGTAGAATTTCTTGTATTTCTTTTGTTATTATCATAATTTTGATATTTACTATCCCTCACAACTTAAGCAATCTTTCTTTTGTTTAAATTTTTGAGCAGCATTCATGCTGTGTTGGTAATACATAGATTTTATACCTAGTCTCCAAGCAGTTATATAAATATTGTTGACATCTTTAACGGGCATATCCGGGTGTATCATTACGTTGATAGATTGCCCTTGGTCTATGTGATTTTGTCTAACAGAAGCTTGATAAACAATAACTGTTTGATCTAATTCAGGGTAAGTTTTAAAGACTTCTTTTTCGTGTTTGGTTAGAAAATCTAAATGTTGTACAGAGCCGTCGTAATCTCTAATACTCCTCCAAACTTCACTAGTATTTCTTCCTTTTTCTTCTAATAATTGTACTAAAAAAGGGTTTTTAATTGTGGTTTTTATTTTAGCGATATCTTTTACATAACTATTAGACCAAATTGGCTCTATGCCTTGTGATACTTGACCTAAAATAAATGCAGAAGATGTAGTTGGAGCAATTGCATTCAGGGTTGTATTACGTCTTCCATACCCTTTTAAAATAGTTGGTTCTCCAAATAATTTGGCTAGCTCTCCAGAAGCTTTATAAGACCTCTCTTTAATGGTTTTAAAGATTTCATTATTTAAAATATATGCTTCTTCGCTATCAAAAGCAAGCATTTTAGATTGTAATAAAGAATGCCATCCTAATGCTCCTAAGCCTAATGCTCTATTATCTTTTGCAAAGTTATACGCTTTTTCCATAAAATTAAACGTTAACCTATCATCACGATCACTAGAATCTTTATAGATTTCTAATTTTGTAATAAATTCTTCCATTACAGCATCTAAGAAATAGGTAAGAGTTTCTACAGCATCTGTATCTTTCCATTTATCATAATGTAATAAGTTTACAGAGGACAAACAGCAAACAAAAGACCAATTATCATTAGATGGCAACATAATTTCGGTACATAAATTACTGCTATAAATTTCTAATTTTTTATCTTTATAGACATCTACCGAACCATTATTTGCATGATCTTTAAAGAAAATATATGGATAACCTATTTCTGCTCTACGTTGTAATACTTTTGCCCAAATGGTTCTTTTTTTTACGTCACCATCAATCATTTCTTGCATCCATTGATCACTAACAGTAACGCCATGGGTTAATTCTTGAATAGGATTTCCTTCTGTACCAATTTCTAAAAATTCATTAATATCTTGATGATCAATAGGTAAGTAAGGTGCAAAACGACCTCGTCTTACAGAACCTTGACTTACAATATCTACCATTTTTTCAAACAATTGCATAATATGAACTGAACCTGAAGATGTTCCATTATTTTTAACTTTGGCACCTCTTGGTCTTATTTTACCAAAATAACCAGATGTTCCGCCACCTAACTTAGACATCATTCCTACTTCAGATTGTGTAAATAATATATCACCCATATCATCTGCAATACAAGAACCAAAGCAACTTATTGGTAGCCCTCGTTTTTTACCAAAATTTGACCAAACTGGTGATGCCAATGAGTAGTAACCTGCTGCCATATAGCCATAAAATTTATCAGCAAACCCTTTAATTTTTAAAATACTTTCTGCGTGCTGTGCAATTTCTAAAATTCGCTCTTCTGGGCTTGCACCTTGGGTAAGGTAACCTGCCTCTAAAAATTTACGACTGTTTTCTGTTAACCAAGCTATTTTTGGGTGCTTTTTCTCCATTTGCTCTCTTGCACTTTTTCTTGCTTGCACTAATCTGTCGTGGTCGGTAATAGTCTTTTCTTGTTTGGTTATTTTGCTGTTCATATATTATTTTATAAGGGATTTTTTTTTATTGATTAGATATTAAAATAAATCATCACTAGTTATACTTTTTGTCCTTTTACTGTAATTTATAGATCTTTTTACAAAAAAATCGCCATGTTTTGTTCCTATAATTTCATCATCAAACCATTCAGTTTTGGCTAATAAACTTTCGTCAATATCAAATATTTTAGATATGCCTATGCTTTCTAAAGAGTTATTAAATCTGTTTTTTATAAATTCGTTTATGACCTTTTTAGGTAAGAAATCTAATTCTCCTTTTTCAAAAATCCAATCTATAATTTTACTTTCTGAAGCAAATGCTTCTCTACATGTTTCTTGAATCATTGCATTATAATCATCATCAAACCATTCGGGGTTTTCTTGTTTAATAATTTTAATGACATCGATACCAAAATCACCATGAATTTGTTCTTCTTTTGATGTCGCCTCTACAACATTAGAAATACCTTTAAACAAATTTTTATGTTTGTTAAAAGCCATAATAATTAAAAATTGTGAAAATAAAGATACGTGTTCTATAAATAAGGAAAATAATAAAATAGACTCTGCATATTCTTTATTGTCTTCACTTTTAGCGTTTTTTAAAGCAGTTTCTAAATACTGAACCCGTTTCATTATTACGGGTTTCTTTTTTAAATTTTTAAATTCTTCATTAAACCCTAAAATTTCTAATAAGTGTGAGTATGCATCTTGATGTCTTACTTCACTTTCAGCAAAAGTCGCTCCTACTGAGCCTATTTCTGGTTTTGGCATTTTTTGATAAATGTCTCCCCAAAATGTTTTTACAGCAACTTCTATCTGAGAAATGGCAAGCATTGCATTTTTTAATGCATTTCTTTCAGAGTCGGTTATTGCTGTTTTGTAATCTTGAATATCGCTTGTAAAATTAAATTCTGTATGAATCCAATATGAATGCCTTATAGCATCTACATAATCGTTTAATTCTGGATATTCATAAGGTTTTAGACTTATTCTTTTTTCAAAGATATTGGACTTTCTATTTCTTTGTTGTTCGTTTCTATATAAAATATATGCTTTTGCAACATTTCGAAAAGGACTGTCCATCAATTTATCTTCAACAATATCTTGAACTTGTTCAACAGTCGGTATGTAATTAGGATCTTTTAATTTTCTTTCTAATAAAGAACCAATGACAATTTTAGAAATTGCTATTGCATCTTCTCTATTACCATTATTAACAGATAGCATTGCCTTTTCAATTGCATTCGTAATTTTTTCTAATACAAAAGAGTCTGTTTCATAATCTCTCTTTATTATTTGGGTAATTTGCATATCTATTTTAATTTTTTTATCGAAAAACCCTTACTAAGAATGTATCGAATAATAATAAATATCAACTTAATGCTTAAATTTAGTTGATTTAAAAGTTTTTTGTTAAAAAATAAATTTTTAAGGTAATTTCTTCTTTTTATAGAAGTAATTGATCTTCACAAAGAACGAATATTTAGTCTTAAAATAAAAGCGATATTTATTCACAATCAAGGCTAGTTCTTAACAAAATAGAAAATTTTTTATTTTTAACGACAAACATTAATTTTATAAAATATTGATAATCAAATTAATAAAACAATGTTTTTTTGCTACAAGTTGACTTTGTTACACTTGTAATCAAACGCGAATAATTAGTTTTTTTACAAAAGTGTTGCTTTTTTTGGACATAAAATTTAAGAACATTGCAGTTCTTTATATATGTAATTAAAAAATAGGATAGAATCCAGCACCTAAACTGAAAATGATTTTTATTAACAGCAGTTTATTATTAAATAAGTTTTACCTTTGTATTTTAATATTTTAATTTAAAAAAATGTCAATAGCAGCTTATTTTATAACAGGAGGACACAAACAAAATTTAGGTCATTTTGCGAACTTAGTAAAAATTGCTAAAATAGATAACGTAATTACTGAAGGTGAAGAAAAATTCTTAAAAAGAACTGCAAGAAGGTTAAATATTACAGATGATGAATATAAAGCAATTTTAAAAAAACCTGAAAGTTACCCTATAAACCCACCTGTAGGTTATGACGCTTCAATTGAGCGCTTATATCGTTTAACTCAAATGATTTATGCAGATGAGACACCGTCTAAAAATGAAGTGAATATTATAAAAAAAGCAGCAACTGCACTTGGTTTTCCGTTAGATAATGTTGATAAAGTTTGTAGCGAAGCAGTTCATTTAGTAATGAATACTAATAATTTAGAAGATTTTACTACAGCTATTAAAAAAGTAAACGCTATATAATTTCATTGTTAATGACTTATAAAAAATAAAATTTTAACTAAAAAAACACAAACTTATGTTTATAGCCATATTACACATTGGTGAAGAAAAGTTTAAGGTACTTTCTTATCACGTTACGTATAGTCAAGGAGTAGATGCTTCAAACAGACCATCAACAGCATTTAGAGGTGGCGAATATTATTTTGTTATAGAAGCCACAGGTAG
>JAKISG010000033.1 GCA_021648755.1 Flavobacteriaceae bacterium
TTCAACTGGATTTACTGGTATATCAGTATCATATTTAAATGTGATAATACCTAACCTTTGAGATATATGTATCATTGAACTAGTATGACCTATTATAAACTTTGATTCTCGATAGTCTACATCATTTATTATATATTTATTATTTATTATATAGTTATTTTTATTATTTGATGGGTGAAATCTTATAGATATTTTTATTTTTAACTTTTTAGCAACAAAATATGCTAAGTTTAACATCTCCTTATTCTCTTTTTCAAAAATATCCCAATCAAATAATACTGTAAAAAACTCATTTTTTATTTTAGCCGGTATTTTATATTCTTGAATTAAAGGATTACCACAAACAATAGCTTTACAATCCCTATTATATTTATTTACAAGTTTTTGATTCTCTTTACCCCATGCTAAGAAATAATCACTTACTATAATTTTATTTTGTATAGAGCTTATATTATTATCATCATCTAAAAAATCAATATATAACCCATGTGCCATTGTAGTTGTTGACTTATTTATATTTTTAAAATATTGAACTATAATATTATCAAGAGGTTGCATATCCCCAAATACTACTAAATGTTTAAAATGGTATTGTTTTAAATCTTTTAATGATTTTTTATATAAAAAAAAACGATTAAAAGATGATACCATTTCAAATTTTACAATCAGTTCAAAAATAGAAAAAATACCGTTACAAGTAATCAACGAAGAATATAATAAATTAGACTAATGGAAAACAATACATTTCAAATCATACACAAAGGTAAAGTTGTTGGTGAAACATCAATAAACGTGCAACTACCAAACCGAGAAATTAAAGACCAAAAAAAAGAAACAAATATTGTTAGAGTAAATGAAGACGGCACAACCTTAATGCAAATAAAACACGAACTTCTTAACGTTGGTGAGAGTATTGGGCAAATAAAATATAATACTTCTGCAACCGTAACGGAAAGAGGTACAATAGTAGTAAGTCAATACAAACAAGAAATTACATTAAGAGGAGGTGAAGTTTGGTATTACAAAAATTCATTAGGCACATTTGAAGGCACATTATTAGAATCCCAAATGGCATTTCCAGATGTTGACTTTTCAGACTTAAAAAGTCCTGACTTAATATTAAACAGAAATAACCCTGATTTTTCTACTGCCGATTTTTCGACAATACAACCGTTAAAACCGTTAAAATGGAAAACTATTAATGAATTTGATGCAGAAAAAGATAATGGAGGAAAACCAACTACTTGGAAAAAATGGGCAGATGCCACGCAAACTGCTCTAGATGTTATTGGAATGATACCAGCAGTTGGAGAAATTGCTGATTGTATAAATGGTGTTATTTCTCTTGCAAGAGGCAATTATGCAGATGCCGCATTGAGTTTTGCTGCCATGATACCATTTTTTGGTAATGCCGTTACTGGTGCTAAAATTATTAAAAAAGCAAAAAAACTAAAGAAAATTGTCAAGCCTGAAGATGCAAAAGGAGTTTATGATTTAATTGTAAAAAATGGAGATGATATACAAGGCTATGTAGGGCAATCAAAAAATATTTTTCAGCGCTTTAAACAACATTTTAATCCAAAAAGAGGTAAATTAGCACATAAAGTAGTTGAAAGTGGCTCTGTAATACATAAAATGAAAGGTTCTGTTAAATTAGAACGTGAAATTTATGAACAATATATGATTCTCAAGAAATATGGAAAAGGTTGGAAAGACATTAAAGTAAAAGGTTTGATAAACAGAGTTAACCCTGTTGGTGGTAGATATAATTTAAAGACACCTCAAGGATTAAAAGAATTTTACAAGGATGCTGAAAAAGTAATTGATAGATTTAATTTGAAAAAAGAATTTCCAAAATTATAAAATAAAATTATGAGAATAGTAGATTTAGGCTTTGGTAAAATAAGAATGGTAATTGAACCAAACACAGATTTAAAGAAAGCATCTAATTTATATGATAGTAATAAATATATACTAAGTATAGAAGGTGAATTTGATGATGTCGATTTTTTAACTGAATTTTGTAGGTTGTTTTTTGATATAAAGGAAGTTTCAATTTCTAATTGGGGTAAATGCGATCATTCATTTATCTACAATTTAAAAAAGTTGACTGATTTATCTTTTAGTTCATTTCAAAAAGAGATAGATTTTTCAAAAGTCGCAAAACTTAATTTTTTAGGAATTACTTATGAAAAAAAATATTTAAAAAATCTAAATTATCAAACAGAAGTAGAAAATCTTGTTGTTAGCGATTATACTGGAAAGGATTTAAAAGCACTATCTTTCTTTAAAAATATAAAATATTTACGTGTTGTTGGAAGTAAATTAAAAAATTTAAATGGTATTGAACATTTTAGCAATCTTAAAGCATTAGAAATAAGTACTAGTCGAAGTCTTACAGATATTTCAGAAATAACAGCATTACAAAAACTAAAGTTTTTAGAATTTGATATTTGTTGGAAAATGCAAGATTTTAGTCCAATTGTAGCATTAAAAGAGTTAGAGGTTTTAAAACTAATGGATTGTAAAAATTTAGCATCTATTAAATTTGTGAAAGAATTACCCAAGTTAAGGCAATTATATACATTAGGTACAACTATTATAAATGACTTTGATACCACACCTGCAAAAGATATACCTGTTTTTTTTGGTAGTCAATATATAAAATACAACAAAGAATATCCTGAAAAAGAAATAAAAGAAGGACAAAAAACGGCAAGTAGTTATATAAAATGAAAGGTTTTGTAAAATTAAAAAGACTAAATGTTCCTGCCTGTAAATAAGGAATAAAGGCTTACCTTAAGGTAAATATTGATGAGTTCTAAATTTGTGCAATAATTAACGTATTTATTAACTATTTCTCCTTATTTTTGGTTTTCTATGACCGAAAAAAAGCAAGCAAGATATGACCGTACTTATTTAAAAATGGCTTTGGAATGGTCAAAATTATCACATTGTAAACGCAAACAGGTTGGTGCATTAATTGTAAAAGACAAAATGATAATTTCTGACGGATATAATGGCACACCATCTGGGTTTAATAACTGCTGTGAAGATGATGAAGGAACAACAAAATGGAACGTTTTACATGCCGAAGCAAACGCTATATTAAAAGTAGCATCATCAACACAATCTTGCAAAAATGCAACGTTATATATTACCTTATCGCCTTGTAAAGAATGTAGTAAACTAATTCATCAGGCAGGCTTTAAAAGATTAGTTTATGCAGAAACTTATAAAGATACATCTGGATTAGATTTTTTAAAAAAAACAGCTATTAGTTTAGAACTAATACCTTTAAATGAAAATATTGATTAATGACAAAATATATTAAATCTATACTACCTTTATTAATTGCAATTGCTGTTGTTATAGGTATTTTTATTGGTAGTAATTTAAATTACCAAAACAAAACTGCTATGCTTTTTGGTAATAGCCCGCAAGAAGCAAAAATAAAAAGATTAATAGACTTTATTCAGTACGATTATATTGATAAAGTTAATACAGACAGTTTGTTAGATGGTACAATTAAAAATATTATTGCAAAATTAGACCCTCATTCAGTTTATATTCCTGTTAAAGAACATACCGAAATTATCGAAAAGATGGAAGGTAAGTTTGTCGGTGTTGGTATTCAGTTTAGAATGTTTAAAGATACGCTTACTGTAATTAAAACTACTAAAAATGGACCAAGCGAAAAAGCAGGATTAAAGGCAGGTGATCGAATTCTTATTGCAGATAAAGATACTCTTTTCGGAAGAAATTTAAATAATAATGACATTATTAAAAAACTAAAGGGTCAACCAAAATCAAAAGTTTATTTGACAATTTATAGAAAAAGTAATAAAAACTTCATACCATTAACTGTAACTCGAGGTAGTATCCCAATTAATAGTATTGATGTTGCTTATATGCTTAATTTTGATATTGGATATATTAAATTGAATAGTTTTACGGCAACTTCATATACTGAATTTAAAACTGCTTTAAATGATTTAAAAAGAAAAGGAATGCGTAAAATGGTTTTAGATCTTAGAGGAAACTCTGGAGGGTATATTAGTATAGCTACTGCTATAATAGATGAATTTTTAGAAGATAATAAACTCATTGTTTTTACAAAAGATAAAAAAGGACGTATTGAAAACTCTTTAGCAACAAAAAAAGGAGGATTTGAAGATGGTAAAATTTATGTTTTAATTGATGAAAACTCTGCTTCAGCAAGCGAAATTTTAGCAGGTGCCTTACAAGATAATGATAAAGGAGTTATTGTTGGTCGTCGTTCTTTCGGTAAAGGTTTAGTGCAACAAGACATGAAATTAGGTGATGGTTCTTCGGTTAGATTAACTACTGCAAGATACTATACACCAACAGGTAGATCAATTCAAAAACCCTATAAGTTAAATCAAAAAAGAAAATATTATAATGACGATTTTGAAAAACGTTTTAAAAGTGGTGAACTAACTAGTGCCGACAGTATAAAAGTAGTAGATAGTCTCAAGTTTATAACGCCAAAAGGAAAATTAGTTTATGGCGGCGGTGGCATAACACCTGATATTTTTGTTGCTATTGATACTACTATATTATTCAAAAATTTTCATTTTAGATCAATGAACGAATTTGCATTTAATTATATTGATAATCACCGAAACGAATTTGAAAATATGCCCTTATCTTATTTTATAGATGACTTTGATAGTAATCAAAAAATATTTAATTTATTTATAAAAAAAGTTTATAAAAATAAAGCAATTAAACATAATTCACAAACAGAACATTATTTAAAAGCAATTTTTGCAAGAGAGTTATATGATGAAAACGGGTTTTATCAAGTACTTAATCTAAGAGATAAAATGATTTTGAAAGTTTTAGAACTAGAAAATGATATTAAAATTAATAAATTTGAAAATTAATATCACAAAACTAAACTCACCGTTAAACCATCTCTAATTGGTAGCAATACAGTTTGAACTCTAATATCGTCATGTAATAATTTATTATAAATAATAAGTTCTTTTGTGTTTTCATCATTTATTTGTAGTTTTTCCGTCACTTTACCGCTCCATAGAACATTATCTGATAGTATAATTCCTCCTTTATTCATTTTATTAATTACGGCATGAAAATAGTTGCTATAATTAGGTTTGTCAGCATCAATAAAAACTAAATCAAATGCTGTATTTATAGTTGGTATAATTTTTAAAGCATCGCCTGTATGCTGAATTATCTGATTTTTATAATCAGATTTGTCAAAGTACTTTTTTGAAAACCCTTTTAATTCTTCATTACAATCTATAGTGTGTAAAAAACCCTTTTTAACTAAACCTTCCGCTAAACACAAAGCGGAATAACCTGTGTAAGTTCCAATCTCTAAAATATTTTCTGGCTGTTTTATTTTTGACAATATGGACAATATTCTACCTTGAAAATGCCCACTTAACATTCTTGGATTTAATACTTTTTGCCAAGTTTCTTTAGAGAGTTCTTCTAACAGTTTAGGTTCTTTTTCACTGTGTTTTACTGCGTAATTGTCAATTTTTTCTGGTAAAAAATTCATTTTTTAAAGGCTTAGGTTTTCTTTAGGTATGTAAAGTAAGCATTTTTAAATTAATCAATAGTTTTTTAACTCTTTATCTAAATTTTTTTTAAGTACTTCTTTATCTTCAGCACATAACTTAAAATCGGTTTTACATAAATGAATTTTAAATAAAGTGGTCATAAATAAATTTTGTTTTGAATATAATTTACATTTTTTACATAAAAAATTATGAAAACTAAGCCGTAACTTATCTATAAATGAAGCCTCACAATATTGACTTTTATTACAAATTAAAATTGCTTTATCACAATTTATTACTTTTTTATACATAACCTAACTATTAAACCAAGTTCTTTCTAAACAATTTTTTAATTGCACTCTAGCTCTGTGTATTATTACCCATAAATTTGACGAAGTAATATCTAATTCATTACAAATTTCTTCGCTTTCATAGTTTTGTACCGTTTTTAGCAAAAAAACTAGTCTATATTTTTCTGATAAATTAGCTATACATTTTTCTAATGCACTTTTTAATTCATTATTCTCCATATTTTTTTCGCCAGCATTGCCCCAAACTGTTGGCGCTCGTTCTTCTAACCACTTACCTTTTCTGTCATCTTCGTAAAAATTCATTCTAACCTCTGCTTGTCCTTTTTTAGAGTTCTTTTTACGGTAATAATCAATTATTTTTCGTTTTAAAATAGAAATTAGCCAAGTGCGCTCTGAAGCTTCGCCTTTAAAATTTTTCATAGCCTTTAGACTAGAAAAAAAAGTTTCTTGCACTAAATCTTTAGCAATCTCATGATCATTTACACGAGTAATCGTATAGTTATACATATAATCGGAATGTAAATCTACCCACTTACTAGAATCTAAAGTATGTTTTATTTTGTTTGACATTTAGTTTTTTAAGAAATGTAAATTTAATCTTTTTAATTTTAAAAAAACTTAAAATTTAATACAATATAATAAACAACATAGGAACCAAAAATATTAACATTATTTTACCAAAAGAAATAACATTTTTGAAGATAAATAGAATACTTTAGACTCAATTTTAACCTTAAATTAAATTAGTAAACTTTTTTAGATTAGTCTTGATAAAAGGTGCAACTAAAATTATAATCTCGTTTAGAACTTCTTACAAAAGCATAGGAAAATATTTTTTTGTTGTTTATAGTGTCTCGTTCTATTAGTTCTTCTTGAAACTCTTTGGTTAATTCAAATCTTTTTGCAATGCCATTATATGGCTTGTAAACCTCATCTAAATTAAATGATTCTATATTTGTTATTTCAGAAATAAATTTAAAATAGATTTTTGTATTTTCTTTTAGACAATTGTCTTTTGTTAACTCTTTAATTCCACCATCAGAACTATCGCAATAAAAAGGATTATTCTGTAAAAATTTGGCAATCTTACTTTTTATACTAACTGACGTACTTTTAGTTGTTTTATCTAAATAATTTTTTAATTTAGAAATTGTTTTTCCTTGTTTTGAAAATTCTTGTAACCAACTCCACCATTCACTTGCATTTTCTATATAACTACTGTTTATTGTAGTTTTCATAGTATCATCTGCACGCAAAATTAAATCGATTAGTTGTAAGTTACTTGTCGTTTTATATAAGTCTAAGTTTGTTAAATCGTATTTTTCTCTTTCTAGTAATGCAATAATAAAATGGATTGTACCAAACGGGTATTTTTTATAATAAGAAGTATCGGGTAAAAAATATCTAGGGTTTAATAAGTTTGGGTTTAATTTTTTAGGATTCTTTTTGAGTTTTTCATGATGTTTTTCATTAACTGAAATAATGTGTTGCTCAATACAAATTAGAGTAGGATTAGTAACATACATATCTATAAAACAAACGTTTTTAAAATCTGTAAAATTAGTTTGTAACCAAATACTTTCTGCGCTGTTAGAAAACCCAACAATTTTACAGTTTAAATATTTTTTTAAAAATAAGCCTGATAAGATACCGTCTAAATCAGTATTAATTATTAGCGCTTTGTTTTTTAGTAGGTTTAGCATATTTTTAATTCTTATAGTTCTCTAAAACTGTGGCAAAAATATGTTGAATAACCTTTACATTAACCGAATTACCTAATTGCTTTAAAGCGGTAGCATTAGTTTTTGGTAATTTATATTTTATAGGAAAAGATTGTAATTTTTTAGATTCATTTATTGAAATTCTACGTTTATATTTGCCAATAATTTGTCTATGATTCATAGCAACTAATGTAGAAAACAAATTTGGTCTTCGCACACGAACTCCAGATGGTCTAAATTGAATAAGACAATCCCAAATAGAATTATAATCCTTACCCGCTTGCCATTCCATTTTAGTATGTGTTTTTATACACCAATCTAAGTTATTATATCTAACTAACCATTTATCAATAAATATTTTATTGCGTTGGTACAAATCTATATTTTTTTGGATAAACTTTACTTTCCATATCGGAAAATTAGCTAAAGATTTAGAAAACTTAAAATATGCAGACCAAATAGGAAAACCAATAATTTTTAGATCAATGCCTTGATAAAATTCATCCCACATTATTAAAACACGCTCTTCATAATCTGTAATTTTATCGGTACTATTTTTACTTGTAATTGAATAAATTGATTTGATTTTATCCGTATATTTTTTAGCCAATTCTATTTCAAAATTTTTAATAATAACACCTTTATCTTTTGCATTTGCAATATCTTTACGAACACAAGGTATAAATACTCTTGGTCGTAAAATTGGTATGCCAAATTTATCTGGTGAAATAATTAAGGATTTATCTGGAAAATAATAACCCAACTCATCTAAATTTTTTCTTATTATTTTAAAAGTATTGCCTTTATCATGACTTACTAAATTAGCAACATTTTCTAAAAATAAATATTTTGGTTGGTGCTTTTTTATAATTTCACATAAATCAAAAAATAGAGTCCCGCGTGTATCTTCAAACCCTTTTTGATGTCCGCCTTTTGAAAATGCTTGACAAGGAAAACCGGCACACAATACATCAAATTTTTCAGGAATTGCATTTTTAGTTTCTTTTAATGTAATATCTCCAAACGGAAAATCTCCAAAATTATTAAAATACGTTTCTTGTGCGTTTTTATCCCATTCTGATGTAAAAATACATTTCCCTCCTAAATTTTGAAGTGCAATTCTAAAACCACCAATCCCAGCAAAAAGGTCAATAAATGTAAATTCATGTTGTTTTTTTGATAAAAATTGATTGTTTTTTTTTATTTTCTTAATAAAACTATCTATTTCTTTCTGGTTTAACTTTTCGATAATTTTTAAAGCATCCTTTTTATAACCATTGCTATTTTCATTATGAAAATAATGAGACAAAATAGCTTTATCTGTTATAGATAATGTGTCTTTAGATTTTAGAGAATTTGCCAAATTTAGAGTTTACTAATCATAAAAATTACCATTTTATTTTTCTAAAATTGCTTTTAAATTAGGTTTAAAATAGTTAGGTCCTTTTAAAACTTTGCCATCTTCTCTATAAATTGGATTAGCATTTTCTCCTAATTTACTCATATTAGACTTTTGAATTTCATTAAAAATTTCTTCAATTTTATATTGCATTCCGTGTGATAATATTGTGCCACATAAGATATAAAGCATATCACCAAGAGCATCTGCAACTTCAACTAAATCGTTATTTTTGGTTGCTTCTAAGTACTCTTTGTTTTCTTCATTCATTAATTCAAAACGCAAGTTTACTTCTTTTTCTGTTGTAAATGCTATTGGGTTTTTTCTGTTTTTAATTTTAAATGCGTTATGAAATATTTCTACTGCTTTTAGTTTGTTTTTCATTGTTTTAAATTTTTTGCCAAATTTAACTGCTTTTATATTTAGTATAAACTTCTATTAATTTTCTCAATTTTTGAGAAAAAGTATCTATTAGTCTTAATAACTCTTATTTAAAAGCGGATATTCCTGTAATATCCATTCCTGTAATTAATAAATGAATATCGTGTGTACCTTCATAAGTAATTACACTTTCAAGGTTCATCATGTGTCTCATAATAGAATATTCTCCTGTAATCCCCATAGCGCCTAAAATTTGTCTTGCTTCTCTAGTGATTTTTAAAGCCATATCTACATTATTTCGTTTTGCCATAGAGATTTGAGCTGAAGTTGCTTTTTCTTCATTTTTTAAAACCCCTAAGCGCCAAGTTAATAATTGTGCTTTGGTAATTTCAGTAATCATTTCGGCTAATTTTTTTTGTTGTAATTGAAATGATGCAATTGGCTTGCCAAATTGTATTCTTTCTTTTGCGTAACGCAATGCTGTGTCATAGCAATCCATTGCTGCACCAATTGCTCCCCAGGCAATACCATATCTAGCAGAATCTAAGCAACCAAGAGGTGCGCCAAGACCGTCTTTATTAGGCAACATATTTTCTTTAGGTATTTTTACATTATCAAAAATAAGTTCTCCTGTTGTAGATGCGCGTAAAGACCATTTATTATGTGTCGTTGGTGTAGAAAAACCTTCCATACCTCGATCGACAAGTACCCCTTTTATTCTTCCAACTTCGTTTTTAGCCCAGACTACGGCAACATCTGCAAAAGGCGCATTAGAAATCCACATTTTTGCTCCGTTAAGTAAATAATGGTCGCCCATATCTTTAATATTAGTTACCATTCCTCCAGGGTTTGAACCATGATCAGGTTCTGTTAAACCAAAACAACCAATAAATGCACCACTTGCTAATTTTGGTAAATATTTATTACGCTGTTCTTCATTACCATATTTATAAATAGGATACATTACTAAAGAAGATTGTACTGAAGCTGTTGAGCGAACACCAGAGTCACCACGTTCTAATTCTTGCATGATTAAACCGTAACTAATTTGATCTAAGCCAGCAGCGCCGTATTTCTCTGGTATATACGATCCAAAAGCACCAATTTCTGCCAAACCACTAATAATAGATTTTGGAAATTCTGCCTTTTGACAGGCCTCTTCAATAATTGGTGAAACGTCACGTTTTACCCATTCTCTTGTAGCGTCACGTATTAGTAAATGTTCTTCGGTAAATAGTTCATCTAGATTATAATAATCTGGTGCTTGGAATAAATCTGGTGCCATTTTGTTGGGTTTTAAATTTAACCCAAAATTACTGTTTTTAATTTAGAATTAGGAATTCAATTTTCATAATTTTAAGACTATATTTGCAACAATGCAATTCACTTATAACAAACAAGAAAAACTAAAAAGCAAAAAATTACTAAAGCTACTTTTTGAAGACGGAAAAAAAATAAATGTTTTTCCGATACTATTATTGTATTTGCAAGTAGAGCATGCTTCTAATTATTTAATTCAGGCAGGCGTTACGGTAAGTAAAAAAAAAATTAATAAAGCAGTAACTAGAAATAGAATAAAGCGTTTATTACGTGAGACATATCGTTTAAACAAACCTTTTTTGTATAAAAAATTAAAAAATAAATATATTTTTATGTTTATTTATTTAGGAAAAGAGGAATTAAAATATTTATTTTTAGCTAAAAAAATGAAAGAAGTTTTAGATCAATTTCAAGCTCAAATAACCAATAACTAATGATAAAAAACAAAAGGCCACTTATATTAGTAACTAATGATGATGGAATTACAGCACCAGGAATTAGAACCTTAATTAAAGTAATGAATGAAATAGGTGATGTTGTAGTTGTTGCTCCAGATTCTCCGCAAAGCGGTAAAGGACACGCAATAACTCTAGATGCTATTTTAGAATGTAACCCCATAAATATTGATGAAGGAGCGCAAATTGAATATAGTTGCTCTGGTACTCCTGCAGATTGTGTAAAAATTGCGGTGAATGAAATTTTAAACAGAAAACCAGATTTATGTGTTTCAGGTGTAAATCACGGATCAAACTCCTCTATAAATGTAGTGTATTCTGGCACAATGAGTGCCGCTATTGAAGCAGGAATTGAGGGTATACCTGCGGTTGGATTTTCATTATTAGATTATTCATGGAAGGCAGATTTTTCTGTTTTAGAAAAATTTATTAAAAAAATAACACTTCAAGTTTTAGAAAAGGGTTTACCTGACGGTGTTGTTTTAAATGTAAATTTTCCGAAAACAAAAGTATTAAAAGGAATAAAAATTTGCAGACAAGCAAGAGCTAATTGGGTAGAAGAGTTCGACAAACGCTCTAACCCTCAAGGAAAAGAGTATTATTGGTTAACTGGTAAATTTGTAAATTTAGATAAAGGCGAAGATACTGATGAATATGCTTTAGAAAATGACTATATATCTATTGTACCTGTAAAGTTTGATTTAACAGCACATCATTTTATCCAAAACTTGAACTCTTGGTTTTAAATTTAATATTTTTACAATGAAACAACAAAATATAAAAAAAGAAGTGATTATTGGATTTTTAATTGGTCTTCTTGCTACCGTCATAGGGTTTTACTTTTATACACAGGTTTTTAACTCGTTTTCTATAAAGTTTATAAAAAGACTAATTGTTGAACAACAAATGTTAGGACTTATATTAGTTTATGCAGTAATTCCTAACTTATTAGCATTTTTTGTTTTTGTAAAACGCAAAGAAGACTACAAAGCCAGAGGTGTTATGTTAGCTACTATTGTAGTTGCTATTGTAATTTTAATTTCTAAATTTATTTGGTAATTTTATAAAAAAAATATAGTTTATTACAGATTCTATGTTATGTGGGCTTAAAATTTAATATAAATATAAGAACCATAAGAACTCTGAATAACCTCTCACAAGTATTTTTTGATTAAATTTTTTTGTTAAAAAACAGGCAAATAACTAGTTCTATTTATTTTTTTTACCCTCAATTTGAAAAATTTTATCTAAAAAATCATTTTAAAATAAGTTACAAAGGGCTCTATAAACATTATTTTGCACTTCAATTAAATTCATTTATTTTATTTTTTAAGCGCAAAAATCAGTACTTAGTAATTAAGCAAATCAAACAAAAAAATTAAAAAATTGATTTATAGTCTTTTATGAATTAAAAAAAAATTAAAAAAAGCAATTATAATTTAAATTTAATTATAAATTTGCATTTCGAAAAAAATAATTTTTTGAAAAATTAAATAAACTAAAATAATATGAAAAATTTAAAAAAACAAAACAAAGAAACAAAACAAATAACAATTATGAACTTTAGTAATGCTAAACATGTTGTTTGGAACAAGAGAAGAAGATTTGGAATTTAATTTTCAATTCAATATTTTGAGTTAATTCATAAACTCCTTAAATTAATCTTTAAGGAGTTTTTTTATAAGTTCAAGGTGAGTATCCTAAAATAAAACTTTAAAAGTATTTATTATTTTATAAATTGCATCTTTTAAATGAAATAACATTGCAATTAACAAGAATAAACAAATACTTAAGCGAGGCAGGTTATTGCTCAAGACGTGCTGCAGATAAATTAATTAATGCTGGTCGTGTTACTATTAATGGTAAAGTTCCTGAAATGGGAACAAAAATAAATAGCAATGATGAAGTAAGAGTTGACGGAAAAATAATTATAAAAACACAAGAAAAATTTATTTATTTAGCCTTTAATAAACCTGTAGGAATTGTTTGTACTACGGATACACACGTAGAAAAAAACAATATCATTGACTATATTAATTATCCCAAACGCATTTTTCCGATAGGTAGATTAGATAAAGCAAGCGAAGGTTTAATTTTTTTGACTAACGATGGAGATATTGTAAATAAAATATTACGTGCTAGAAATAATCACGAAAAAGAATATATAGTAACAGTCAATAGACCAATAACTCCAACTTTTATTAAAAAAATGAGTAATGGTATTCCTGTTTTAAGTACAGTCACTCGTAAATGTAAAGTTGAACAATTACACAAAAATCAATTTAAAATTATTTTAACACAAGGTTTAAATCGACAAATTAGACGTATGTGTGAATTTTTGGACTACCGCGTCACAAAGTTAAAACGCGTAAGAATTATGCATATTTTTTTAGATGTACCTATTGGTAAATGGCGAGATTTGACAGCTAATGAACTTAAAGAAATTAATAGACTAGTTGTAAATTCATCTAAAACATTTAACTAGTTTTAGTTCTTTTAACTGCATCTTGCCAACCAGAATATTTTTTAACTCTTTCTGAATTATTCATTTTAGGTTGAAAAATCGTGCCTACTTCTCTAATTTTTGAAATAGCATCTAATTTCCAAATACCTGCTTTAATACCTGCTAGAAACACTACACCAAGTGCGGTAACTTCAAGTATTTTTGGGCGATCAACAGGTATATTTAAAATATCAGACTGAAATTGCATAAGGTAATTATTTACACAAGCGCCACCATCAACTTTAAGTATTTTTATGGGCCTATTACTATCTTGAATCATAGCATCTAAAACATCTTTTGTTTGAAGAGCTAATGCCTCTATAGTCGCTTTTATAATTTGTTCTCTACCTATATCTAAAGTTAATCCATAAATACAACCTTTAGCATTTTCATCCCAATGTGGCGCTCCCAAACCAGCAAATGCAGGAACAAAATACACCTCTTCTAAAGGCGGGATATTCTCACAAATTTGCGCTGTTTCTTTAGCCGAATTAATTATTTTAAGACCATCTCGTAGCCATTGTACAGAAGCACCGCCAATAAAAACACTACCTTCAAGTGCATATTTTATTGATTCTCCTTCTAAACTTGCGGTTAATGTAGTTAACAATCCGTTCTTTGATGTGTAGCAAGTTTTACCCGTATTTAGCAACATAAAACAACCTGTGCCATACGTATTTTTTGCGACATCGGTTTCGTACCCACCTTGCCCAAATAAAGAGGCTTGTTGATCACCAGCTACGCCATAAATAGGAATATTAAAACCGTTATAATCTATTGTGCCAAAATTAGAAGATGAGGTTTGTACTTTAGGCATTATCTTTTTCGGAATATTTAACGCCTTTAAAATAGTATCATCCCATTTTAAATTCAAAATATCATAACACATTGTTCTTGAAGCATTAGTATGATCAGTTAAATGATTTTTTTCTTTTGAAAACTTATAAATCAACCAACTATCTATAGTGCCAAAAAGTAATTTACCCGCATTTGCTTTTTCACGAGCACCTTTTATATTATCTAAAATCCATTTGATTTTTGTAGCAGAAAAATAGGAATCAATAACTAAACCTGTTGTTCTATTAATATACTCCGTATATCCTTGCTTTTTTAAGTCGTTACAAATATTTGTAGTTCGTTTATCTAGCCAAACAATAGCATTGTAAATTGGTTCACCTGTTTCTTTATCCCAAATTACAGTTGTTTCTCGTTGATTTGTAATACCAATTGCAACAATGTTTTTAGGGTCTATTTTTGAAGACTTAATAACTTCATGAAATGCCTTTTTTTGATCTTCATAAATTTCTAACGGATTATGTTCTACCCAACCTGATTT
The DNA here is from genome assembly GCA_021648755.1 of Flavobacteriaceae bacterium. Taxonomy (GTDB): domain Bacteria; phylum Bacteroidota; class Bacteroidia; order Flavobacteriales; family Flavobacteriaceae; genus S010-17. Next base: position 14,982 of record JAKISG010000033.1, read on the forward strand.
AGGGTAATATTGTGTAAGTTCTTTTTGAGAAATAGTAACAATTTGCCCTTTAGAGTTAAATAAAATGGCTCGTGTACTTGTGGTGCCTTGGTCAAATGCAATGAGATACGATTTATTCATTTAATTAATTTGTTTGTTTGTAGTGATTTTTTTTCTTACTCCTTTTCATTTTAATTCCATTTCAAAAGGAGTAATATATCCTAAACTGGAATATGTAATCTTATTGTGTTGTACCAATTAATATAATCTTCAATAGCATCATACTAAGTTTAATGTATCTTGTTTTTTTTAATAGATTTTTTTAATACTATTGTGTCGGGAGTTTTGTTTACAAAACGTGTTTCTTGTGTCTCTCCGTATTGAAACCAAACTGTACTTATTGTATCCTTTATATAGCCTTCTTTAAAGAAAATTAAGTCAGATATAACATTAGGTGATTTGTGTAACTTAAAATAACCCTTTTTATCTGATATTGTGAATTGTGAATTTTTCAACATTTCTTTTACTATCACATTAGACATAGGCTTATAATTTTCATCTACTACTACTCCATGGTAATAGGTTTTTTTACAAGAAACTATAAATAAATAAGTAAATAAATAAATAAGTTCTTCATTTTAATTCTAATTTAGTTAACTATAGTAAGCCTAATACATCTTTTTTGTTTGCAACAGTTCTTTCTTTTATTTCTAAATCATTGAGTTTCTGAAGGAAAATAATTTCCAAAAAAAACTTAAAAATTACTTGTTTTTTAGCACAGTTCTTTGTTACAAAACGTTATTTTTCCGATGCTTATAAAATTTTGATATTAATAGTAATGTCAAAAAGAATAAAAAAGAATAAAATAGTGGATTAATAATTAAATCAAGATACCATTCACTATTTTCGTAATTGATATTAAATACTTTATGAGGAAATGATAATAATGAATTAATGACTGATGAAAATAAAGAAGGTTTTGTCCAGCCGTTGAATAGCAAAACAAATAGGATCGGTTTCATTACTTTATACCTTTTGAAATTAATAATTCCCCTAAGTTAGCATCTGTTGGTTGGTAAAAGTCGTAGTAATAGTATAAAATATTTATTTTTTTATCGTCTATGTGCAATGTTGCTTTTATACTCATCTTATTGGTTATTTTTTGTAAAAATAGATGTTTTTAGGTAATATGCAAATTTTAGGGTTGTTTTATTTTCTCCAGCCCAAGGAAAAACGCTATAAACTTTTAAATTTATATTGTAAATACGGAAATCAATTCCGTATTTACAAGGTTTTTTGTATACTTGTGTTATAATTTTAACTAGAGAACTAGAAAAAAAGCATTAAAACTCATCTGTTACTGCTATTTTAGGCGCTAGGCAAGTTGGAAAAACTACATTAGCAAAAAGTATCATTAAAGAATATAGTAATGTTCAATATCTCATTGGTTGGTAAAACCAATTTATATATGTTTGGTGTTTTTGTTTATATTGGTTTTAAAAAAATGGTATCTACATAGATTTTTTTTTTTTTAATATCAATTCTATAAATAGTATCCCTAACAGATATAGTATCAATAAAATAACCTATTTTTTTAAATTTTAGCAATCGATTATAAATCATTCTCAAAGTTTTAGACCCTTCATAATGTGTTCTAATTTCAACTTTAGGGATTTTAAAATATCCTTTTTTAGTGCTATAGAAAATATTTTCTAAATTTGAATTTGAAACGTCAACAAAAAAGCCTATTTCAACACTATCTAAAGGTTTTTTAGTATTGATATTATATACATAGCCCTCAACACTATTTCTTATAAGGTGTGATTGTTTATCACATGAATTTAATAATAAATAAAAAAATAAATAAATAAATACTTTCATTTTAAAATAATTTTAGTTAACCAAATTAGACTTAATACATCTTCTTTTGAAGCAACAACACGATTGTCATAGTTTAGTGGATGCCTTTCAAAATAATATTTCATCAAATTGATCTCTCCACTATTAGGGTACGGAGTATTCGGTAAAAAATCTTGCCCTAAGGCTGAACTTCCTTTATGTTTTTTAGAATACATCTGTCCTCCAATATGTTTGGTATTCTTGTTTATATTGGTTTTAAAAAAATGGTGTCTATATAAATAGTAAAAAATTTTTCATTTCTTCTATACACACTATCTTTTATATAGATAATATCAGTTACAAAGCCTTTTTTTCCTATTTTTAAATATTTTGAACTATGTGACTTTATGCTTTTAGATTGTTGATGATCTGTTTCTATCTCAAATAAAGGTATCTTAAAATAACCTCTAATATTACTAAAATATGCTTCCTCTAATTTTTGATTGTTTTGATTTGAGGGATTAATTAAAAAACCTATTTTAACACTATCAAGTGGTGTTCTTGTTAATTCGTTATATATATGCCCCTTAATATTTTCTCTGATTTTATGTAGTTTATTATTACACGAATTTAATAAAAAATAAATAAATAAATAAATAAATAAATTCTTCATTTTAATTCTAATTTAGTTAACCAGATTAAACTTAGGGCATCTTCTTTAGAAGCTACAACTCTATCATAATAATCATATACTACACTATTCTTATAGTATTTCATTAAATCTATTTCTCCTTTTTTGGGATAACTATTTTTGTTTGTTATATTTTGTAAAATTGATGATGTTTCTTTATGTTTTTTAGAATACATCTGTCCGCCATAAGCTAATAATATTTCATGACCCATTTCGTGTGCTGAAGTTTCTATAAATCTAATTATTCCTTTATTTTCAGGTAAATATTCCCATCTACTAAATTTTAAAAATCCAATTTTATAAAACAATTTCCTAGATAACTCCCAATTATGAGAGCGTGTAAAATTGGTTTCTTTACTATTGGTAAAATAGATAATCTCTGGTGCTTTCATGCCTTTATCATCTTGTACGGCATTTACAACTATTTCATAACTCTCTCCATTAATTATTGTTCCACCATCAGTATTGGTTAATTTTCTGCTCCAATATTTTGAAACACCTTCTAATGCCATATTTTTTAACTCTTCAAAACTTTTAGTTCTTGTTTTTATAGGTTCACCGTATTTTTTAATTAAATTTTCTGGTATTTTATCCCAAGGGCAAATTTTCATAGGCACTCTAAATTTAGGGTCTGGATCTATGTCTTTTTCTATACACTTTACGCCATTTGCTCCGCCATCTTTTAAATTTACGCGTAAAGTAACATCAA
>JAKISG010000034.1 GCA_021648755.1 Flavobacteriaceae bacterium
CAAAAACTCAAAAAGGTCCTGGAGGAAAAGAAATGACACAAGTCTTTGAGTTTTCTGACTACAAAGAAGTTAATGGACTAAAATTCCCTCATCTAATGAAAATGGGAATGGGACCAATGACTTTAGAATTTAAAACAACTGAAATTAAAATCAATGAAGGTGTTGTTGATGCAGATTTTGAGTAAAATTTAATTTTAATAAAACTTTAAAAACCGACACAATTCATTTTGTGTCGGTTTTTTTTATGGATTTCTATTATCCCAATTTTAAATAGTTTCAAATAATAACTCTTTTGATTTTCTAACTTTTGCATCAAATTGTGTTTGGTCTTCTACTGAACGATAGCCAACTGCAACGACAACAGATGCATTCAATCCTTTAGCATCTAAACCTAATATTTCGTTGTACTTATTCGGTTCAAAACCTTCCATAGGACAAGAGTCTATCTTTAATTCTGCCGTTGCAATCAGTAAATTACCAAGTGCAATATAGGTTTGCTTTGCTGTCCAGTTGTTCATTTCCTCTTCTGATTTATAAGATAATGAACCCTTTATAAAATCGCCATATCCTTGCAAATCTTCTATTTTAAGATTTTGTGTTTTGGCTTTAAGTTGTAGGTATTCATCTGTATGATTATCACTTACAGTAGCATAATTGCAAAACACAAATAAATGAGATGCATCTGTAATTTGACCTTGACCATAAGAAGCAGGTTTTAATTGTTCTTTGATGGCCTTGTCTTCAATAATTAATACTTTGTACAGTTGCAAACCATAAGAAGATGCCGATAATCGGATACTTTCTTTTAATTGTTCCAAGTCTGCTTGAGACACCTTTTTTGATGCGTCAAATTGTTTAGTGGCGTATCGCCAGTTTAAACTCTCTATTAAGTTCATATTTATTTTTTTAATGTTAAATTGATGGTAAAACCTATATCGTTTGCAATTAAATAGTCAACAGAAACTCCTGCTGTACCTTTTGTATTATATGACAATCCCCAATCTGTTCTGTTTATAGAAAAATCTTCTGATTTTATGGATACTTCATTTTCTGAAACTTTTACATTGGCATTAAACGTAATACTTTTTGTTACATCCAAAATGATTAAATTGCCAGTAACTTTCGAATTGTATGTTCCTGTTGTTTCTTTTAAATTTGTTAATTCAAATTTTGATGTAGGATATTTTTCGATATTGAAAAAATCAGGTGATTGTAAATGTCCTGTTAATTTTCCCTTTTCTTCTGCTCCTTCTGGAAAATTTTCAACCGTTAATGTTGACATATTCATTGCAATATTTGCGTTCGTTAATAGTCCATTATTCACTAAAAAAGAGGCTTCCTTAAAATAGATTTTTCCAAACCTTGGTTGAACTCCTCCCAAATGAGATGCTCTCCAGTTTACCAAACTACCGTCTTTTACTGTTTTAAAAGTTATCGTTTTGTTGGTTTTAATCACTTCTACATTAACGGCATCTTTTGTTTCTGCCTTTTTTCCATTGTTGTTGCAAGATATCATCATCGCACCAACAATCATTATTGATAAAATTGTTTTTTTCATTTTTTTCTGTTTTTAATAATTATTTAATTGTTTTACTTATTTAATTAAATTGTCATTGGTACTTCCAATAACAATATTTTTGTATTTGGTGTTACTTGAATTTCTATTTTATCGGTATTCCAAATACCAAATCCATCTCTTTTCTGTAAAGATTGCCCTTCTATACTTGTGTTTCCTTCTAAAATAAAAGCGTAAACGCCATTTGATGCATCTTTAAGTTTATATACAAGGTTTTGTTTTTCATTAAATTCACCTAAATGAAACCAAGCATTTTGATGTATCCAAACGCCTTGATCGTCTTTGTTTGGCGATAGAATTTGATAGAACTCATTTTTAGTCTGAATATTTTTTGTTGAAATTTGGTCATATCTTGGTGTTACATTTTTTTCGTTTGGAAAAAGCCAAATCTGTAAAAACAGAACATCTTTATCTTTATTCGCATTGTATTCAGAATGTGTAATTCCTGTTCCAGCACTCATTACCTGTATATCTCCACTTTTGATAACGGTTCCATTTCCCATATTGTCTTGATGCTCTAAATCGCCTTCTAAAGGAATAGAAATAATTTCCATATTATCGTGTGGATGCGTACCGAAGCCTCTTGCAGGCGCTACTTTGTCGTCATTCAATACTCTTAAAACGCCAAAACTCATACGTTCGGGATTGTGATAATTTGCAAAACTAAACGTGTGTTTTGAGTCTAGCCAACCGTGATTGGCGTGACCTCTTGTTGCTGCTTTATGTAAGACTGTATTCATCGTATTTTCTTCATTATTAGGGATATGGTTATAGCCAACTTTTTCTATTAACTTATCATAAGTAGATACTTTTAAAGGTTTTTCTGCTTTTAAAATAGATGGAATTGCAAATGCTGTTACACTTGTTAAAACTGACTTTTTAATAAATTCGCTACGTTTCATATTCCTTGATTATCTTAATAATGCAAAGATATAACGACTACATGCTTTAAAGAATATGATAAAAAGGGAAAAGCGTATGAAAATCCGACATCAAGAGATTGTCATAAAGTAAAATAAGATACCCTAACGGATTTCTCTAAATTTGGAAGGAGACAATTGAGTACATTTCTTAAAGAAAGCACTAAAATTTGAGGCTTCAGAAAACCCTAATTGATAGGCAATTTCCTTAGTAGAAAGGTCTGTGAAATATAATAATCTTTTGGCGGCAATACTTATTCTTGTTTGAATGTATTCTTTGGCAGTTTTTCCAATTAATGATTTAATTGTTCTATTTAAGTGATCTGGTGTAATGTTTAAATGATTTGCATATTCTGATGAAGAATGCCACTCAATATGGTGTTTTTCAACAGCATTTTTAAAATTTTTTAAAATAGATTGACCTGCTTGAATGAGTTGTGTATTTTCTTTCGGAACGGTGCAAAGGTTGTTGCAATAAATTAGAAACAACTTTAAACTTGCTCCAATAGCTTGTTGTTTAAACTTTATATCTGAATTATTAAAATGTAGTATTTCTTTACAGTAATTTGTTAATTTATCGGTTTGACCTTTGTTCAACTTTAATGGTGTAGCATTTCCGTAGTCATTGAATAAATTTAAGTGGTCAATAAAGGATAAAGGAATATTGTTGTTCACCAAAAAATGTGCTGAAAAAGTTAAAACATACCCAAACGATTGTTTATTTTCAATTACTTGATGGACTTGCCCTGGGCTAATGAAAAACACTTGGTTATTGGTTAATTGGTATTCTGAAAAATCAACAAAATGTCTTCCGTTTGCTTTATTAATTAGAAGAACCGTATAGTAATTATGGCGGTGTGGTATATTTTTTTTCTTTTTATTTCTTTCAAAAAAAGTTTCCATTTTAGAGATAGCAAAACTCAAAGAAGTATCTTGCCTATTTACTTTTTGGTATGTTTTTATTTGGGTCATTCTAACGTTGTTGTCAATATTTAATGTAACTTCCATATTAGAAGTCAATTACTCAGTATAATTATATTTATAAATGTAATTAATTTAAAAATTATCCGTTAAGCGATTTAAGTCTGCCAAGTTCGTAAAACTCTGTAATTAATATTTTGTTGTTTCTTAACCCTTCAATTTTATTTTCTGATATTTTTAGTTTAAAATCTCTGTCAATTAAATAGTTTTTAAAAGTCTTTTTGTGATTTAAGTCTATTTTACTTATCAATTGAGGAAACTTGTCAAAACTTTTTCTAACTTGTTTTTATCAATATTAGGTATTTTGTTATCATCAACTGTTACAACAAGAGTTCCTTTACCATAATTTGCACAATAATAATTTTTAGAATGAAATAATCCACAAGCCATTAATCCTATTTTATGTTCAAACCCTTCTTCAACAGTAAAATGCCCTTCAAGAAGTTCCTTAATATTTTTCTGCTCTCCGATTTCTTTAAATTGGTTTGATTGTATTCATAAATTTTCATGAAACCCATTTTGTGTATTAGCCCAACCCACATCCAAGAATTGTTCCCAAATGATAATGAATCTCCAAAAAGCAGTTGTTTTTCATAAGATTCCTGCATTTAATTCAAGTAATTTTTGAATATTTTTATAGTCCGATTTTCTAACAGAAATATATTTTGAATAATCAATTTCAGATTTTTCATTTGTTTTATCTTCTTGAGTGCTTATGCTTTTTAAAACGGTTAAATTTATACGATGTACAAATGTAGTCAATAATTTTAAGTTTATAAAAAACGAAAGAATAAAACTTAAATAAGTTAGATTCTTAAATGTTATTTGTTCAAACTTACCGAACTTTGCAAAAAGTATTAAAATGAAATTAGTATTCGCCACAAACAATCAAAATAAGTTAAAAGAAGTACAAAAACTATTACCAAATACAATTAAACTATTGAGTCTAAAAGATATTGGCTGTCATAAAGAAATTGAAGAAACAGGAACAAATTTACTAGAAAATGCTAAAATAAAAGCAAACTATATCACAGAAAATTACGGATATGATTGTTTTGCAGATGATACAGGTTTAGAGGTTAATTTTCTTGACGGAAGACCAGGAGTTTATGCTGCACGGTATGCTGGAGCAGAAAATAATGCCGAAAAAAACATACAAAAATTATTAGTTGAATTAAACGGGGTAGAGAATAGAAAGGCACAATTTAGAACAATAATAGCATTAAATCTAAAAGGTAAACAATATTTATTTGAAGGTTTTTGTAAAGGTGAAATTCTAACAAAAAAGCAAGGAAAAAAAGGGTTTGGGTATGATCCTATTTTTAAGCCTAACAACTATAATAGTTCTTTTGCCGAAATGACTTTGGTAGAAAAAGGAAAAGTTAGCCATCGTGGTAAAGCGGTTAAAAAATTAATTGCTTTCTTATTTCATTATTAACTTTATTGCGCTTATTTTTTCTGACTAAAGAATAAATTGTTTCTTTAAAATTTTAAATCTATACATTTGTAATTCAATACGAAAACCTTTGTAGATTTAAGACAATACTCTTTTAAAAATAATATCTTTGTAATAAATTTAAAAAGACTTTATATCTAAATAAAAATGAAAAACTATAAAGAAATATTGCCCGAAATAACAACCTTAATTTTTGATATAGATGGCGTTTTAACAGACGGAACGGTTACCATTTTTCCTAACGGAGAATTAATACGAAAAATGAATATTAAAGATGGTTACGCCTTAAAAACTGCTGTTGATATGGGCTTTAACATTTGTATCATCTCTGGAGGAAATAACAAATCGGTTTTAACACGCTTGCAAAATCTAGGAATTAAAGATATTTATTTGGGGGTGCATACCAAGACTAATCAATTATATGAATATTTAGAGAACAATCAATTAAAATTAGAAAATGTATTGTATATGGGCGATGACATTCCTGATTATCAAGTAATGGAATTAGTTGCACTGCCTACCTGCCCGCAAGATGCCGCTCCAGAAATAAAAAATATTGCAAAATATGTTTCGCATAAAAAAGGAGGTAATGGTGCCGTTAGAGATATTATAGAACAAGTGCTAAAAGTACAAGGTAAATGGAGCGGGAATTTTAATGCTACTACAGATTAACCTTATGAAGTAAAGTTATTACTTAAGAAATGGAAACCAAAGAAAAATTACTAAAAATACCAATTTTAAAGTTTTTTATAAAACTCGCAGACAAAATTAAAGTGCCAGGGCTACACGGTATGAGTTTATATGACTTGCTAGATATGTATGTTATTGGTATTGTAAAAGGTGCTGTTACATCTAGGGCAGGCAGCGTAGCATTTAGTTTTTTTATGGCTCTTTTTCCGTTTGTACTTTTTGTCTTAACTTTAATACCATTTATACCAATAGCTAATTTTCAACAAGATTTTATGTATTTTATAGAACAGATACTACCTCCAAAAACTACTGATAGTACAGATGTTGTCATTAAAGATATTGCTAATAATGCAAATGGAGGCTTATTATCTTCTGTTTTTGTTTTATCGTTGTTTTTAATGACAAATGGTATAAATGCTTTATTTAGTGGTTTTGAATATACCTACCATAAAATAATTACAAGAACTATAATAAGACAATATATTGTTGCACTTTTTACCTCAGTAATTATGGCATTATTATTGCTACTTACAGTTGCAGTAATCATATACTTTGAAATAGCGGTTGATAAACTAAAAAATAGAGGTTTTGTTAATGATGCTATTTTTTGGATTGAAATAGGAAAGTATTTAATTTTAATTTTTACGCTTTTTGTAGGCGTATCTATTTTATATTTTTTTGGAACAAGAGAAGGGAAAAAAGTGCATTTTTTTTCTCCAGGTTCTATTTTAACGACAATCTTAATTATTTTAAATTTTAAATTATTTGGGTTATATGTTAGTAAATTTGTGAAGTATAACGAATTATACGGTATTATTGGTACAGTGCTAATCATAATGCTGTTTATTTGGCTAAACTCCATAATATTATTACTGGGGTTTGAACTAAATACATGTATGATTGGGTTACGAAAAAAAATGAATAAGTTATAAATTAAATTAGTTATAAAAAAGAACTCTCATTTTTCGTCAAGTTGAGGGAAAGGAATTTTAAAACCATAAAATAAAATATAAAAAAATGAAGAGAATCATTTTACTTTTAACAATAGTATTATTTCAAAATATTTTTATAAATGCACAAGAAAAGAGTGATTTAAATTGGATTACCGATTTTGAACAGGCAAAAGTAATTGCAAAACAAGAAAACAAACCTATTTTAATATTCTTTACAGGCTCAGACTGGTGTGGACTTTGTAAAATGTTAGAAAAAGATTTATTTGCAACCAAAGAGTTTAAAGAAACTGCAAAAAATAATTTGATTTTATACAAAGCAGATTTTCCACAACGAAGAACAGATATCGTTACACCTGCTCAAAAAATAGTAAACGAAGCATTAGATAAAAAATATAGCAAAACAAGAGCAACACGTGTTTTTCCTACCATAGTTATGGTTGCCGCAAACGGAAAAGAAATTAATTTTATCGAAAGTTATAATTATATACACGATACCTCTAGGCATACTAAATTAATCGATTTTGTTTTACAAAATTATTAATCTTAATAAAGAAACGAGATAAAATAGTAAGGGAACTCATAAAATCCCGAATAACCAAGCGGTATATTTTGTTTAGATTTTAAATTTTCTTTTAACGGTAATAAATTTTCCGTTTTTACCTAATGGAATTTCAGTAACAATATTAATTTTTACTTTCATTGAATTTCCAAGAGATTGTTTTATTTTAGTAATAAGAAATTGTTTGTTATTTTTATTAAAATTAGGTTCAATTTCTAAATTTATAGTTATATCATCTTGACTTTTTTGAATAATTTGACCACGTTTTATATTACTTGCATATTTAAAAACTTTATATGCCATCATACCTATTAGAGTACCATTTTCAGATAAGAGTAAATCGTCTTCTCTACCTATAATTTTTTCAATTATTGGCATATTGCATCCACATTCACAACTGATATTTTTCTTTGATAATAATATATTATCACCAATATCATATCTAATTAATGGTGTTTTTAAGTTACGAAAACTTGTAACTACCATTTTTGCAATCTCTCCAGGTTTTGCTGGTTTATTGTTTTGATTTAAAAATTCAAAAATGCCAGAGTCTAAGTTTACGTGTAAATTACCTAGTAGGCATTCAGTTATAAAAGGGCTGCCTTCGCTTGAAGCATATTGATTAAAAACTTTACATTGAAATGCCTTTTCTATTTCTTCTCTTTGATAATCATACAAAGTTTCTGATGTTGTGCAAATAGCAATTGGCTTAAAGTTAAATTTTAATTTATTAAAATTAATGAATTTAGAAATATTATAAAATGCAGAGGGGTAACCGTCTAAAAAAATTGGTTTAAATTGGTTTAATTTTTTTATATAATTTATCATATTAGTATCATTTAAATGATACGTGGACATTAATAATTGTTTTTCAGAAATGTTATATAACCAAAATGGGCTTTTTGCTCTTTTGGTATTTATTATTTGGTTACCTGAAAAACGAACTTGTTTTACATTATTTTTTATACCAATAGTACTATGGAATCTTTTCCATAGTGCAAAAGATTTTTCAATAGATTCTAAATCTGTATAGTTTTTTGTAGGAGAACCTGATGTACCACTAGTGTAATCAGTCATAATTATTGACCTTTTTGGATTATTATTTAAAATTTTTTCAGTATTCTCTTTCCTTTCTTCCTTTAATAAAATGGGTAGTTTACTCAATACTTCAAAAGGTTTTGTTTGTATTAAATTTTTATTGATTGAATTATTACTAAAAATATTTTGATACCAGTCAGAATATTCATAGCACTCTAATAATAATGTTTGTAATTGTTTTTTTTGAAAATCACGTAATTCAATTAAGGGTTTTCTCCACAAACTTATATATTCAGTGTAATAACTTTTAAAATTGGTTGAGTATCTTTTTTTTGTATTAATATAACCTTTTATATTTAAAAGAATAAATTTTACAAAAAGAGGCGCTTTATTATATAACTTTTGTTTATTCATGTTATAAAACGGTATATAGTAAATTAGTAAATTTCTCGATTATAATACTCGCTTTGTACTGTTTAACTTTTTCATTTGCTAAAATTACTCTTTGTTCAGCTTCTTTATTTTTTGTTAAGATATTTTCTATACCGTTTTTTAATTCGTTAATATTACCTACTGGATATAATAAACCAAATTTCCCGTTTTCTAAAATTTCACTTGGGCCAGATTTACAATTTGAAGATATCACTGGTATACCTACTGCTATTGCTTCGGCTAGAACATTTGGAAAGCCTTCTGTTTCAGAAGTAAGTATAAAAATATCTGATTGATTTAAATAAGAAAAAGGGTTTGAAACGTTACCTATAAAATGTACTTTCTTATTTATATTTAACTCAGTACAGTGTTTTATTAATGATTCTTTTAAAATGCCTTCACCAAGAAAAATTAGTTCTAAATAGGGATGTTTTTTAATCAATAAATAATATGCATCAATCAAATCTATATTTCGTTTTAATGGTATGAGCCTGCCAACAGAAATAAGATATTTTTTATTTTTATTAAAATTCATTTTTCCTAATTCATTTTTTCTTTTTAAGATATTTATTTCATCTATATCAATTGGGTTATTGATAATTTGTGTTTTTGTAGTAATTTTAAATAATGATTTTAAATCAGCATCTACACCAAATGAATTTGAAACAATCAAATCTGCTTTATTAAATAACCATTTATTTAATAAGAGGTTAATTTTACCTAAAACACCTTTGCTCTTATATCTTGAAGTAGTATATCTAATATTAATTATTTTTTTATGATTGCCTCCGAATAAAGAAGTTAAAATATTAATATAATTTGGTCTATTTAAAAAAGATAACACGGTATCAATATTATTTTTTTTAACTATTCTTTTTAACTTTAAAGCAATTAGGGGTAATTCAAATAATTTTAAATAATTATTACGATTACCTTTTGTAAGAATAATAGGTTTAATGTTTTTCGATAAGTTATATGCTATGCCTCTTTCCATTAAAACCAAATAATAATTGATATTTTTATTTGAGTCAAAATTATTTGAGATTAATGATACAACTCTTTCTGCACCACCTTTTTTTAGATTTGTTATTAAGATTAATACATTTTTCATAGTTCTTATTTATCCCATTTATTTTCAATAACATCTGTATCTATTTTTTTATTAATTATAGAAAAGGTTGTTAATGATGAGCGAGAGGTTAAAATATCAAAAATTTGATATCGAATAGAACGCACACTTAAAGTAAATGCAAAAACAGAAATAATAAAATAATTAACTAAAAAACCTGTTCGAATTCTATATTTAAAAGATTCATTTATTAAATGTAGTGTAAAAATCATGCTTGTAATCGTTGCAAATCGCCCGAAAATTGTTGGGAATGGTGCCGTAATATTTAAAACGATAAAAAATAAAAATAGTATGGGTGGTACATTGTTGTTTTTTTTAATAATTAAATAATAAATTGCCAGAAAAAACCATATTCTTTTTGTAAAATAAAAGAAATATTGTAGTATAACATTCTTTGCATTATTTAACCCTTGAGTATTAAAATCTTCGTTTAAAGTATAGCCTGCAGTTTTTCGTTGGTAATTTTCATTGCTAATTAAAGATAAATTACTTTCAATTAATACTGTTAGTGCATTTGAAGGTATTAAGTGAAAGACTAGTGTAATTATAAAAAGTAAACGTAATAATTTTCTGTTAAAATAACTTGAAGGAATTACAGCTATTAACATATACATAATTGTTGAAAAGTGAAAAATGGGTGCAATAAAAAAAAATAGTAAACCTATTTTCTTTTTTTTAATAATTAAAAAATAATAACCCATAAAAACTAAAGTTATGCTTAAAAAAAACCGAGAAGCAGTAACGTACCATCCAATTAAGCCAACAGAGGTAAGAAGTAAAATAAAATAAAACAGATGATTTTTCATGCTTAAATATTGTTTGTGCGATAACTTTCGGAAAACATATAATAGGCAGGAAATATTAAATAAATTTACAAAAAACACTAATACTTGCATATTTAAACCAACTAAATCAAAGAGTTTCATTAAATAGTACATTCCTTTATCTGCACGATAAGCTAATGTCTCTTTAAGGTCAGCTAATGACGAGTCTTTTAAATATTCAAAAGTATTGTAGTACTTGTATAAATCAGAACTTTCAAAAGGGATAAAAATATAAGTAAAAATAGCTAAAGTTAAAGCAAATAAAATATAACCCAATTTACTACCCTTTACAACTTCGATTAATGTAAGAGGAAAAGTAAATATTGGTGTTATTGTAAATAATATGACTGTTAATATTTTGGGCATTTTATGAATTGAGTTTGTCGAAAATATTAATCAGTTTATTTGTTTGGTATTCTCTGCTATAAAATAATATAGACTCTTTATTTAAAGGAGTTTTTATTTTTTTATTTTGATGGATTTTATATAAATATGTAGCTATTTCATTAGAGTCTGTCCATACATTCCCTAATTTTGTTTTATCTAAAATTGACGCAACTGCACCATCTGGATAAGTAATTGCTAAAATAACTTTTAATCTACCAATATACTCAAAAAGTTTACCTGTAACAACTCCTTTTTCTTTAATATTATTCCACCCAAGCAATAATAAAACGTCTGTGTCTTTTTGTAATTCAATGACTTTGTTATGGCTTATTGTATCAAATAATTTAACGCATTCTTGAACATTAAATTTTTTAACCATACTACCTAGTATATTGGGTATGTTTGGTCCGTAAAACTTAACATTTATTTTTTTATAAAAATTCACATCATCTTCCTTAATAATTTTTAAAGCTTTAAATAATAAATAAGGATCTCTTTTATTATTATAAATTGTACCTGTGTAAAGAATATTTAGCGAGTCATTTTTGTTGTTGTTTATATTAAAATTAGTAATAACATTATCAAAACCATTATAAATTACATGGGTATCTTTGTTATGTAATTTTATTAAATCTTGTTTTAATGGTTCGGATACAGTTACAATGGCATCAACAGGTTTCAGTAATTTTTTTTCTTGAATTTTAGTAATAAGATGGTTTATAAACATTCTTTTATGGTATGGGTTTCCAATCCATAAATCTCTGTATTCATTAATCCAAATAATATTTGTTTTTTTTTTTAAAATATTTGCAATTATTATATTTTCTTTTGGTGAAAATGTGCTGTAAATAATTTCTATATTATGTTTTTTAATAATTTCTAATGATTTGTTTACAGCAACGTTCCTCCATTTTTTTAATCGCCTACTTGAGGCATAAGGAAAAATTATTTTTTTTAAGATTTTCTTAATGAAATTATTTTTTATTTTATCGATCTTAAGCCATATATCATCCCAAATAAGTTCATGCACATACTTTTTAGGTATTTCAATAGGTGCTTTATGGTTATGATTATTATTTTTAGCACTAATTATATGTGGTATCCAGCCATTATTAAACAAGTGTTTTGAGATTTTAGAAATCCTTCTTGCTCCGATAATTGGGTTTGGTGGATAAGCAAATGTGATTATTAATATGTGTTTCTCTTTACTCATTAATTTCTTATAGATATTTTATAAACTCTTCCTTGTTCCAATAATTGAGTTTGGTGGATACGTAAATTATCAATAGATGTCTCTGTTTATCCATTTTTGTTATTGATTTCCCTTTTTTTTAATAAAGATAAATATTATGCTTTTATAAATATAAACTTTTTTAATTAAGAATATACCAATTGCAAATATAACTATAAAAAGAGTGTTATAAATAGCAATGTTAATTATAAGATTATAATTTAATATTTTTAATGTAATAATAGAAATAAAATATGAAGTTGCACCAATTAATAAAAATTTATAGATTTTTGGGATAGCAAATACTTTATAAAAAGAAATATTTTGATTTCTTTTTATACTATATGCTAAATAAACACCAGATAAGTAAGTTGAAATAATTGTTGCAATTGCAGGCCCAATAAAACCTATAGTTTTAATTAGCAATAATGAAAGAATTAGGTTTGATAGTATAAAGACTAAAGCACCCTTTGTTATGTTCTTTGTTTTTCCAGAAGCGGTAATTAAACTTGAAAAAATCATAGTTCTCATAGGTATTAGCAATAAATAAATTTTAAAAGGCAGGGCGCTTTTTGCGTATGCTTCACCAAACATAGTTACAATTAACCAATCTGCATTTAATAATAAAATAAACATTATTGGTATTAAAATACTTGCTGTTGTTTCTACTGCTTTGTTCCATAAAGCAAACGTTTCTTTTATTTTTCCTTGATTTAAAAGCTTTGTAAAATCGACAAGTATAACAACCATAATTGCACCAGTAATAGCACCAATTAAAGGAATTTCTATTGCGCCGTTTGCATAAACGGCTAAATCGGCAGGAGTCATCATTACAGAAATTAAAAATTTATCTATGTTTTTACCAGCAATACCCATAATACTTGCAAGTAATAATGGTAAACCAACAGATTTATAATCATTTATAATTTTTTTATTAAATTTAAACTCGGTAAGTTTAGAAGTATTTTTAATTAAAAGTATTTCTACAACTACAAAAGTTATTATACCAAAAAATAGAATTGCTATTAGTATTGAATTAACATTTTTATAGTAATAAGCAACAAGTACAATTACAATTACAGATAATAATTTATTTAAAACATTAAAAATGGTTAATAATTTTACTTTTTGCTTTAAAACTAAAACAGGTTGCAATAATAAAATAGGAAGGTTTAATATAGAAAAAATGCTATAAATGATAATCCCTTTTTCAATATTAGGGTTGTGAAATAAAAGACTAATAAACCCAGCGCCACCAAAAATAAAAAAAAGAGTAAAAATAAATGCAATTGATAGTGTTACATATTGTATGTTTAAAATTTGCGCAGCATGGTTATTTTTATTTTTTTCAAAATTATAATATATAGATCTATCAAACCCAAGAGATAATAGTGGTGCTAAAAAGGAAAAAACTAAAAGAGTCTGTCTATAACTTGCATATTGTTCAATATTAAGAATGCGAGATAAAAATATGGTAGAAATTAAAACGGATATTGTTGTTAGAAACCTGCCAATACTTAAAAATAACACTTGTATTTTGCGAGATAAAGGCTTTTGTTTGTCCATTAGTTCATTATGTTTTTACGAACTATATATTCAAAAATACTGCTAATATTTACACTATTTTTAGTTGTATTTACATTGATTTTATTTTTTTTAAGAAATTCAGCAAGAATTGCAAACCATAAAAGTTTATCTTCATAAAAAATATTTTTTTTAGGATTAAAATAATGCATGCCTTTTATTGCAACTTTTATTAAACTTTTATTCATTATGCCATAATCAACAAAATTACTTTGAAGTAATTTTTTTTCAATATAGTTTTTATAATATAGTTTAATTTGTTTAGTGTATATGTGATTCTCTTTTTTGTGATTATCTGTTGTGCCTGTATTGTTGCCGTAGATAAGGCCAGTTTTTGCATAAGGTATCTCTAATAATTTATTGTCTAATAATTTAAATAATTCTAAATAAATATCTTGTCTCCTGGCGCTTGGTGAGAATTGCCACATGTAAGTATATACTTCTTGAGAAGCAAACATTTGGTATAAAGGTATTTTTTTTTGTATAGACATTAGTGCAGGGTTTAACATTTTTCTCATATAATGAATTTGATATTCTAATTCAATATTTTGAATTTTTTCTTTTTGCAAAAATGCTTTTTTGTATATTTCTATATCATTAATACTATCTTTTATTGTTTTACTATAAACTTTTGGGTTTATTAATTTCCCAGTATTTTTTAATCTATCCGTATGGCTTATAAGGTTGGATATTTTTTTTCCAGAGTACTGGGATCTACCGATACTATCTCCATAACTACCAGCAATTATACAATCAACATCTTTGTCATTTGCAATTTTTAGCATAGCATGTAGATGTATAGGCGTAAATTCTAGACCATTATTTAAGACATATTCTATATTTTTGTTAAATAATTCTTCATCCACTTCAAAATGTGCTAGATTAATATTATATTTATCTGCTATTTTTTTAGCATAAATTACATCTCTTGAATCTTTAACTCCCCAAGTAAATGCTTTTATTTGTATGTTTTTAGCTGTTTTATTTTCTTTTATTAAACTATTTAATATACCTAATACAATTCTGCTATCCATACCTCCAGATAGTAAAATACCAATATTTTTTTTAGTAGAAATGTAGGATAACATTTCAACCTGTAATTTTTTATAGAGAGTTTTAGCAATTTTTATAGCATCTTCATTTTTTGCTTCAAATAAAATTTTATCAAATTCAAAAATATTTTTTTTAGGATTAAAATTTCCTAAAAAAGGCGATTTTTTTACTCCTTGTAATATAGTTCTGTCATTTAAAATATAATTAAAATTAACTAATTGTGAAACTGCAGTTAAATCTAAATTACATTCAGAATTAATAAAATCATTATAAGCATGAGAAAATAAATAATTTTGATTATTTTTTTTGTAAAAAGGCGCATGAAAGCCTAAATTGTTATACCTTTTCCAATCTACTTCGTTTATCATACTTACAGTAATTTTGTTCTTGAAAAGTTCTATGTTTTAGTTTTAGATTTTTTTAATTTATATAATTAACTGTAAGGTGAAGTAAATTCTTTGTGACTGATAGAGTTTCAAATCTATAACTAAACCGAAAACTAGTGCGTTATTCTTGTGCCGCAGAACCAGTTATTTTTTGCGAAAGTAATAAAGTTTTAATGAATTATTAGCAAAATACAATTATTTTTTCAACTGCTTAAATACGCCAGTTCATAACTATTCGTAACTATCTTAGTTTAGATACTTAAATTTGAATTAACTATATTTGCACATATATGCGTGTAAACTTAATACACAATTGTGCGAGATTGTTTAATACGTTTATCTGTATGTTAGCATTAATTTGAAAAAACCGAATATTTGTAATAACTTTGTACCTACATTATTAAATAATAAATATTATGGAAGTTTCAGTTATACAAATAGGGAATTCTAAAGGAATACGTTTTAGTAAAACGATTTTAGAAAAATACAATATTAAAGATAAAGTAAATTTAATTCTTGAAAAAGGAAAAATAATAATTCAGCCATTATCAAATCCTAGAAATGGATGGGAAAAAGCATTTAAAGAAATGAACGAAAATGGAGATGATAGATTGTTATTTAATGACGTTTTTGAAGACGAAACACTTGAGGAATGGAATTAAATCAATATGACATAGTTTTGGTCAATTTAAACCCAACGGTTGGAAGTGAAATAAAGAAAACAAGACCTTGTGTTATTGTTTCTCCAAACGAAATGAATAGACCTTTAAGAACAATTATAATTGCTCCTATGACTACAAGTTCTAAAAACTATCCGACACGAATTGAAATCAAACACAACGAAAAGATTGGTTGGATTGTGATTGACCAAATCAGAACAGTAGATAAACAAAGAATAATTAAAGTACTTGGAAGAATGGCAAAACCAGAGATAAAAGAGGTGAAATTAGTCATTAAAGAAACATTTGTGGATTGAACAACTAATGCTAACAACGGCTATACTTAATTGCTTAGTTCTGTGCTGCTTTGGAAAAATATCCGATTTTTCCAAGTTGATTTTGTACTTATAAAGTTAAGTGTTAGTTTGTCGCAACTAAGTATAGCCCACCCGATAGCTATCTGGTTTCTGAACCAGACACCGAGTTTATGGACAGGCTCGAGTTAGGCTAGAGATAAACGAAATATAAATAATTACAACGAGAAAAATTACTTTATTTTTTGGCCAAAGGCATTACGTAAATCACCTTCCTTTTTAGGACCAATGATGTATTCTTTGCCTAAATTTTCTACTTTAATGGCTATAGCGCTCATTGAATTTTAAAAATCTTTCGTTTATTAAGTTTTTGAAGTTGTTGTGGCAGGAATGTCTTCTGGCTTTATTTTAACAATTTTTCCATTTCGAGATACTACCAACGGGCTGTTTTTTTGTTTTTTAACTACAACCATTTTACGATATGCTTCCTGTAAGCCTAACCCAACCTTTTCTTCAAGTTCTTTTAATTCATTAATTGTTTCCATTGAATTTTTTGTTTAAGTCTAGCCATTTTTTTTTATTCTTAATAACTAATGTTTCGCACCTTTTAACTGCTTGAAAACCAGACAGAAAGGCAATAAAAAAGTAGCATAATTATTGGTTAATAGGCTGATATTCAGTATATTAACAGCGAAATCCAAATCGCAAAATTATGCTACAAGACCAAGATATACATAAAGTTGATGAATTAAAAACTGATTTTACCCATAGGTGGTTTGAAGTAGAAAACATATTAGAGCTAATTGATATTTTTAATTTTTCCAGCTTACTGGGTAGTTTCTCTTTTTTTAAGAAACAAGGATTTAGTTTTCAATACGTGATTTCGGCATTGTTACTTCTACCCTTTTTAGGAGCTTCAAATGTCAATAATGTTTCCTCTAATTGTTTTGAAGCGAAAAAGGATGTGTTCTATCGTCTCAAAAATAATCCATTAATAGATTGGCGTTCCATCTTATGGTTGTTTGTCATTAAGTTTATAGCTATTGGAAAAGCAAAAGCAAGTGAGGATAGTAGTAGTCCTAAATGTCTAATCATTGACGATAGTTTCTTAGCTAAAAGTGGGAAGTATATTGAGAAAATTAGTAAAATGTGGGACCATGTTAGCAAGAAGTATTTGTTAGGTTTTAAAGTGAATTTATTAGGTTATTGGGATGGAAAGACCTTTCTTTCAATTGATTTTGCAATCCATCGAGAAAAAGGTAAAAATGAAAAAAAACCTTGTGGATTAACTCTCAAAGAGATTAAAAAGCAATCTAAGAAAAACAGAAGCAGAGATATGGCTTCTTTTGAAAGAGAAAAAGAGGCTGATGCATCAAAGATAGAAACAGGCATAAAAATGTTTAAAAGAGCCGTTAAAAATGGGCTTTCAATAGATTATTTACTTATGGATAGTTGGTTTACCTGTAATGAATTTATTAGTGCGGTAAGCGCTGTAAAAAAGCAAACAATTCATTTAATTGGTATGTATAAAATAGCTACTACTAAATTTATTTTAAAAGAACAAGAATACACAATAGCTCAATTACGCAATAAATTAGGGAAAGCAAAAAGAAACAGAAAAACAGGTTACTACTACCTTGAAGCTATTGTTTTACTAGATGGGAAAGAGGTTAAACTGTTTTATTCAAGAAAAGGAAGAAGAGGCAAATGGAAAACAATTCTAAGTACAAACACCAACTTATCCTTTCAAGCAATGTTGAAAATATATGCTATAAGATGGACAATAGAGGTTTTTTTTAAAGAGAGCAAACAACTATTCGGTTTAGGAAAAGAACAGGCAAATGATTTTGATGCTCAAATAGCGGCAGTTACATTAGTTATGATGCAACACATACTCATTTCAATTCGATATAGGTTTGAAAACTATGAATCAAAAGGAGAGGTATTTAAACAAGCCAAAGTAGAAGTGTTTAAATACAGGCTTAGTGATA
>JAKISG010000035.1 GCA_021648755.1 Flavobacteriaceae bacterium
GAACCGATAATTTACTTGGATTACCTAACACTTCTTCGCCCTTTATCTTATTTTTTAATGCAGTAGATTGTTTGTTATAAAGACTTAATAAACGGGTAAGTTGCAGGCATTCTCTTTGTGTCTTTGAGTTGATTGATAGGCATATTTGCCATTCTTAACTCCATATTCAACCCTAAAATCATAATAAAACGCCTTAAAACTACTATTCTAAACTTAAATTCTCTGAAAAATGAAATTATAAAAAAATCACAATTTTTGATTTTTAAGAAAAATTAGGACTACTTTTGAAAATAAATATAAATTTAATGAGGTTTTTAGACGAACTGCCGTTTTCTATAATGCGAGAAATTAAAATAACTATCTGTAAACCTGAAACTTAACTTGCTGTTTTGTGGTTTAAACAAATGGAAAATAAAATAGCAGTACCGAGTTTCGATAGAAAATAGTTCGAAAATTGAAATTGAAAATAAATGAAATTTAAAAATCACACCTCAAAAAAAAATGCTAATGCAACTTAAATCTAACGGAATATCTTCAACTGACTGCAAAAAAAAGCAAATCGGAAAATGAGCAAGTTTATGAAAATCAAACTCAAAATCAAACGGAATATTAAAATCAAAACGCAAAAATAAAATGGAAAAAATGGAAACTAAAAAAATGGCTAAAACGACAAAGAAGAAAACTTCAATAACATTAAATAATTATTACCTAAATATTATAAAAAGAGAACTCAAAATAGGAAGATATGACTCTATTAATCAAGTTGTAATGTCAGGTTTGAGGTCACTTGAAAAAGAAGAATATAAATCTGAAACCAAACGTAAAAATCGAATAAAAAAACAAAAATCCGAGAAAAATAAAAAATAGGAAGTTAAAATCCAAAGTTGCTAAAAATGATGTAAATAAGCACATTCCAGACAAGTTGAATGCGTCATTAAAATTAATTGCAGACAAACATTTTGGAGTTCGAGAAATAGTTTGGATAACTTTAGGTATATTAAGTGATTTGCAACCTATTTAATTTTAGTGTCGTATTTTAAAAATCACGTCAATAAGTAGCAATTAAGTAAAAAAAACTATCTTACAGTTTAATATATGCAAAAAACAACATTTAATTTTAGTAATTATTTTCTACTCTTTTTTCTATTTTTTATAGGGAACATTTGTGTTTTGGCACAAGACAATCTGCCTGAAAAACCTAAATTAGAGACTAGTGTTTATGATGATGCTAATTTGCTTAATAATACTCAAAAGCATGCACTTGAGCAAAAATTAATTCGCTATCATGACACAACCTCAACGCAGATAGTAGTCGTAACAATAAATACTTTAGAAGGTAAAAATATTGCACTTTATGCCACAGAATGGGCACATAAATTAGGTGTAGGCGATAAAAATAAAGATAACGGTGTTTTTTTATTAATAGCAAAAAAAGATAGAAAACTAACCATAAGAACAGGTTATGGAGTAGAACATAAATTAACAGACGCCTATTCTCGTAGAATTATTGAGCAAGTTATTACACCCGAATTTAAAAAAGGCGACTACTATAAAGGTTTAGATAAAGGCACTACCTATATTATGAAAGCTTTAGATGGTGAATTTCAAGGTACGCCACAACATGATAAATCAAATAAAAAAGAAATACCAATAGCATTTATTCTCTTTTTTATTGTTATGTTAATTATCATTTTATCTAACCGAGATAAAGGCAATCGTAGAGGAGGCTATCGCCAAAGTACAGGCTCTATATTAGAAAGTATTATTTTAAGTAATCAAGGTCGTGGTGGCTTTGGAGGTTTTGGTAGTGGCTCCGGAGGTAGTGGAGGCTTTGGAGGAGGTTTCGGTGGTGGAGGCTTTGGAGGCGGAGGTGCCTCTGGAGGTTGGTAATTAATATTTAATTCTCTCTAAATCATTCCAAAAATTAGGATATGATTTATGCACAACAGCAGCATTATTTATAATAATTGGAATTAATAAAGATAATGGAGCAAAAGCCATTGCCATTCTGTGATCTTGATACGTATTTATTGAGTTCTGAATGCTAGGTTTTAAGTTCTGAATTACTTTTAAATGAATACTATTCTCTGAAATTTGAACTTTTGCACCTAATTTTGTGAGTTCAATTTTTAATGCCTCTAAACGATCTGTTTCTTTTATTTTTAAAGTATGTAACCCTGTTAAATCACAAGAAATACCTAAGCCAAGACAAGTAACTATAATAGTTTGCGCAATATCTGGTGTTTTTATTAAATTAAAAGTTAGATGTTTTTTTTGTTTAAAATTAGTTACTTTTTCAATTTTAATTCCGTTTTTTGTAAAGATAGTTTTTATTCCAAAAGAAGCATATATTTCTATTAAATCTTGATCGCCTTGAATACTATTTTTTTTAAAATACGATAGATTTAATTTTCCGTTTTTACTTAATGCAACCAAACTATAAAAATAAGATGCAGATGACCAATCAGATTCCACAACTATAGTTGTATTTTTAATTTTTTCTTTCGGGTAAACTTTAATACGATTCCCTAACCATTCTGTCTTTACATCTATTTTATTTAATAAAGATAAAGTCATAGCTATATATGGTTTTGATGTAATTTCATTTTGTAAAATAACGGTTAATCCGTTTTTTAATGAAGGAGCAATTAGTAATAATGCCGAAATATATTGACTACTTACATTTCCTTTAAGTTGCACCTTGTCTTTTATCAATGTTTTTCCTCTAATTTGTAATGGTGGAAAACCATCCTCTTTTAAATACTTGATATCTGCACCTAATTTTCGCAAAGCATCAACTAGAATTTTTAGAGGTCTCTTTTGCATTCTATTAGAACCAGAAAGTATAATACTTGTATTTTTTTTTGTTGCAAAATAAGCAGTTAAAAATCGCATTGCTGTGCCAGCATGACCAATATCAATATTTTGAGCATTAGACTGTACTGTTTTTTGCAAGATTAAAACATCAACTGCATTCCCTAAATTAGTAATCTCTAAATTTTTAAATTGTTGTTGTAAAATTAATAAACGATTAGACTCACTTTTTGAACCTGAAATTTTAAGATCACTAGTAAATGATTGATTTGATATATTGTCTAAATATTTATTCAAAATGAATGTGAAATTAAAAAATTTTCTAAGGAGCTAATTTAGAAAGGTTTTTATAATATTTTAATATATTTAGTAACTATTCATATAAAGTGTGAAAATAATAGGTTTATAGGCTTGTTAATTTTTAATAAATTCCTAAATTTGAAATCAAAATAAAATTAAAATATGCAACATATAATTAATCGTTTTTTGCGATATGTAAAAATTGATACACAGTCAGACCCAAATAATGAAACTATTTTTCCGAGTACGGAAAAACAATGGAACTTAGCCAATCTTTTAGTAACAGAATTAAAAGAAATAGGTATGCAAGATGTTACTATTGATGCACATTGCTATATTATGGCAACTTTACCAAGTAATGTTAACCATAAAGTGCCAACTATTGGTTTTATTTCACATATAGATACAAGCCCTGATTTTACAGGAGCAAATGTAAAACCGCAAATACATAAAAATTATGACGGTAAAGACTTAGTTTTAAACGTAGAGGAAAATATTGTTTTATCACCAGATTACTTTGAAGACTTATTATTGTATAAGGGGCAAACCATAATAACAACAGATGGTACAACATTATTAGGAGCAGATGATAAAGCAGGAATTACTGAAATAATATCTGCAATGGAATATCTAATTCAAAATCCAGAAATAAAACATGGTGAAATCCGTATCGCTTTTACACCAGACGAAGAAGTAGGTAAAGGAGCACATAAATTTGATGTAAAAAAATTTAATGCGGCATGGGCTTATACAGTAGATGGTTCGCAAGTAGGCGAATTAGAATACGAAAATTTTAATGCGGCAGGAGCAAAAGTTACGATTACAGGCAGAATAGTGCACCCAGGTTATGCAAAAAACAAAATGGTAAATTCAATGTTAATTGCAGCAGACTTTATTTATGCATTGCCCAAAAATGAAACACCTCAAACTACTGAAGGTTATGAAGGATTTTTTCACTTACAGACTAATAAAGGTAATGTTGAAAAAACAGAATTAGATTATATCATTAGAGACCATGACCAACAAAAATTTAAAATAAGAAAAGAACAATTTATAGAACTTGCTAAAAAAATGAATATAACTTTAGGTAGCGAAGTTATTAAAATTACAATGAAAGACCAATACTTTAATATGCGTGAAAAAATAGAACCAGTTATGCATATAGTTGATATTGCTGAAGAAGCAATGAAGCAATTAAATATTAAACCATTAATTAAAGCAATAAGAGGAGGTACAGACGGTTCGCAATTATCTTATATGGGTTTACCTTGTCCTAATATTTTTGCTGGCGGACATAATTTTCATGGTCGTTATGAATATGTTCCTGCAGAGTCTATTCAAAAAGCAACAGATGTTATCGTTAAAATATGCGAATTAACTTCCAAAAAATATACCTAGGTAAGGAGTTAGTAACCTAATTTTAATAAGTTCTAATAAATGTAGCTTATTTTTTCTATTATTTAAGTAATTTTGTAATAATGCAAAAAACAATAAACATACAAAATAAAAAAGCACGTTTCGAGTACGAGTTTATTAAACACTATTCTGCTGGAATTGTTTTAACTGGTACCGAAATAAAAAGTATTAGAGAGAGCAAAGCTCGAATTACAGAAAGTTTTTGTGAATTTAACGATAGCGGTGAATTATTTGTAATTAATATGTTTATTGAAGAATATTTATATGGCAATACCTACAACCATAAAACTAAAGCTGCAAGAAAACTACTCTTAAACAAACGAGAATTACGTAAATTAGAAAAAGAAGTCAAAAATGTAGGTCTAACTATTATTCCTCTAAAATTATATATAACAGATAAAGGTTGGGCAAAATTAGATATTACACTTTGTAAAGGTAAAAAAACGCACGATAAACGGGAGGTTTTAAAAGACCGTGACAATAAGCGAGACTTGGATAGAATTAAGAAGAATTTTTGAATCTAGGCAACTATTACCTGTAAATAAAATTCTTTTTGATAACGCTATTAACCTCCAATACAAAAGTGTAAATAAGAATAGATTTTATATGAAAATCAAACATTTTTTTCAACTTATACGTTATAAAAATTTATTGCTACTAACTTTTATGATGATTTTATTTAAATATGCTATATATCATACATTTAAATTTCCCTTCTCAATTAATTTATTTCCTTTTTTTTTATTAATAATAGCAACGCTTCTAATAACTGCCTCGGGAAATATTATAAATGATATTTTTGACCTAGAAATTGATAAAATAAATAAACCCAACAAAATAATAATAGGAAAATATATTAATAAAAAAAAATCCTTAAACTTATATTACACTTTAAACACTATAGGTGTTTTTATAGGTATTTATTTATCTTTTATCGTTCATAAAATACCCTACGCATTCGTTTTTATTTTGACTTCGGCACTCCTTTTTCTATATACTAAGTATTTAAAAAAAAGGGCTATTTTGGGTAACCTTATAATTTCATTACTAATTGCTGTTAGTATTATACTAGTTTATGTTTTCTCTGAACTCTCAAACTTTAATAACCTGCAAAATAGAATTATAATAACTGTTTTTTTAACCTATGCTTTCTTTGCATTTATCTTAAACTTTATACGAGAAATAGTAAAAGATATAGAAGATATAGATGGTGATTACTCCCAAGACTTAGAAACTTTACCAATTCTTATTGGAAAAAAAAGAACACAAAATATAGTTTTTAGATTAACAGCAATACCTTTATTATTAAGTATTTATTTTGCCTTTGTGTATTTTAAAAGCCAATATATAATGCCTTTATATATCTTGTTTTTTATACTATTACCATTAAGCTATTTTATGTATAAAATAATAACGATAAAATTAAAAAAAGAATTTTATAAACTAAGTATACTTTTAAAAATAATTATGTTTTTTGGAATGCTTTCAATCTTATTAATTAATTATTAAACCAATAACTTTAGCAAAGTTAAAAACTATAAATTATGTTAGCAGAAAAATTAAAAAATAAAAACCTAATTCTAGCCTCAAAATCACCTAGGAGACAACAATTTCTAAAAGACTTAAATTTAAATTTCACTATAAAATTAAAAGAAATTAAAGAAATTTATCCAAATACACTAAAAGGTAAAGAAATTACCAATTATTTAGCAAAATTAAAAACCAATGCTTTTAGTAATTTAAAAAAAAATGATATTTTAGTAACAAGTGATACTATAGTTTGGTTTAAAAATAAGGCCTTAGGAAAACCTAAAAACAAAGAAGAAGCAATTAAAATGCTGCAAAAATTATCTGGTAAAAAACATCAAGTATTTACTTCGGTTTGTTTAAGATCTACTAAAAAAGAAATTATCTTTAGTGATGCGACAACAGTTTATATCAAAAAATTAAGTTTAAAAGAAATTGAATATTATATTGAAAATCATAAGCCATTTGATAAAGCAGGAAGTTATGGAATTCAAGAATGGTTCGGCTACATTGCCGTAAAAAAGATAAAAGGCAGTTTTTTTAACGTTATGGGTTTTCCTGTTCATAAGTTCTATAAAGAATTATTGAGATTTTAATAAAATACTAGCAAGAATTAATATCTTTACTCTTCTAAACAATAATAGAGAAAAGACTATTAGACACTAGATTTAGACAATGAAAAAATATACGTACACAGAAAAAAAAGACACAAGGTCTGGTTTTGGAGACGGTTTAACCGAATTAGGTAGAACTAACAAAAATGTAGTTGCTTTATGTGCAGATTTAACAGGCTCTTTAAAAATGGAAGCTTTTAAAAATGAAAATCCAGAACGTTTTTTTCAAATTGGCATTGCAGAGGCAAATATGATTGGCATTGCTGCTGGTTTAACTATTGGCGGAAAAATTCCGTTTACAGGCACATTTGCTAATTTTTCAACCGCTCGAGTTTATGACCAAATAAGACAATCTATCGCCTATTCTGATAAAAATGTAAAAATTTGTGCATCACATTCTGGTTTAACTTTAGGTGAAGATGGCGCAACACATCAAACCTTAGAAGATATTGGTATGATGAAGATGTTGCCAGGAATGGTTGTAATTAATACCTGTGATTATAACCAAACAAAAGCAGCGACTATTGCTATTGCCGATTATATTGGCCCTGTTTATTTAAGGTTTGGAAGACCAAAAGTACCTGTCTTTATGCCAACGGATCAAAAATTTGAAATTGGTAAAGCAATTCAATTAACCGAGGGGAAAGATGTAACCATTATTGCAACGGGTCATTTAGTTTGGGAAGCATTACAAGCATCTGAAAAATTATTTGATAAAGGAATTCAAGCCGAAGTTATTAATATACATACTATTAAACCTTTAGACAAAGACGCTATCTTAAAATCAGTTGCAAAAACAACTTGTGTAGTAACTTGCGAGGAGCATAATTTTTTAGGCGGTTTAGGCGAAAGTGTCGCAAGGATTTTAGCAGAAAATAATCCGCTACCCCAAGAATTTGTTGCTGTAAAAGACACCTTTGGTGAATCTGGAACACCGCAAGAGTTATTAGAAAAATATGGTTTAAATGCTATTTCTATTGTTAAAGCAGTAGAAAAAGTATTATCTAGAAAATAATTATTAGAGAATTAGAAAGGTGTACAAATCTCACTCTGAAACTAATTTATTTAAGGTATATTCAATTAACCTTTCTGTCGTTTTATATGGGTCTTTACTAAAGATACCATTTACCCTATTTGCAATAATAGCATTCATAGAACATGCATTGTGCCCCAATAATTTTGCTAAACCATAAATAGCAGAGGTTTCCATTTCTAAATTCGTAATTCGTACACCATTAAATTCAAAAGAGTCAATTTTAGAGTTTAATTTAGGGTCTTGAATAGCCAACCGTAAAACTCTACCTTGCGGACCATAAAATCCGCCTGCAGTTGCAGTAACACCTAAAAACACCTTATCAGACTTTAGCCTGTTTTCTAATACTTGACTATTTTTTACACAGTATGGTCTTGATTTTCTATCGGAATAATTAGTATGTTTTATAAACGCATCTTCAAAATCTTGTTCTAATATAGATTTACAATTATAAGCATGGATCATTCCGTCAAAACCTAAACCGTATTTCGCTAAAACAAAACTATCTACCATAATATCACTTTGCAACGAGCCTGAAGTCCCAATTCTTACAATATTTAATGATTTGTGCGTTTTTTTTATTGTTCTAGACTCTAAATCAATATTTACCAAAGCATCTAATTCATTCATTACAATATCTATATTATCAGGACCGATCCCTGTTGATATAATAGATATCCTCTGACCTTTATAAGTACCTGTAATTGTCCTAAATTCTCTTTTTTGAGTTTCAAATTCAATAGTTTCAAAATGTTTTGCCACTTTTGGGACTCTATCTTGATCACCTACAAAAATAATAGTATCTGCTATATTTTTTGGCTTTAAGTTTAAGTGATAAACACTTCCGTTCGGATTTAATATTAATTCAGATGCTGCTATTTTATTCATTTTTATAAAGTTCTATGATGTACCAAAATTACGACTTTGAGTTTACTAAATATAATTTTATCAGATAATATTTAAATTTAATTCTATGCTGGTTTATAGTATTAACTGTTCCGTAAAGCGTCAAGAGAATTTACTTTAGATAGGTTTTTTTATATTTTGCGTATCTGATTAAATTAAGGTAAATTTGCACTCTTAACAATAACAAGAAGTAAAGACAGATGTTAGACAAAATAGGAATAGTAAAACAACGCTTTGACGAAGTGTCGGACTTAATAATTCAGCCAACTATTATTACAGATCAAAAGCGATACATTAAACTAACTAAAGAATATAAAGATCTTAAAAATATAGTTGAAAAAGGAGATGAATATAAACAGGTTATTGAAAATTTAAACGAAGCAAAGGAAATTATTGCAGATGGTAGTGATGCAGAAATGGTTGAAATGGCAAAAATGCAATTAGAAGAAGCAAAAGAAGAAATACCAAAACTAGAAGAGGCACTTAAATTCTTAATGGTACCTAAAAGTCCTGAAGATGCTAAAAATATTGTCGTTGAAATTAGAGCAGGAACTGGTGGTGATGAGGCAAGTATTTTTGCAGGTGACTTATACAGAATGTACACTAAGTTTGCAGGAGATAAAGGTTGGAAAACAGAAATTGAAGATATTAGTTACGGTACATCTGGCGGATTTAAAGAAATTATATTTAGCATAACAGGTTCTGATGTTTATGGCACCATGAAATTTGAGTCAGGAGTGCACCGTGTACAGCGTGTTCCTCAAACAGAAACTCAAGGCAGAGTACATACCTCAGCAGCAACAGTAATGGTCTTGCCAGAAGCCGAAGAATTTGATGTAGAAGTCAAAAATAGTGATGTTAGGATAGATTATTTTTGTTCATCTGGACCTGGAGGTCAGTCAGTTAATACAACGTATTCGGCTGTACGTTTAACTCATGTTCCAACAGGTATTGTAGCGCAATGTCAAGATCAAAAATCACAACATAAAAATAAAGACAAAGCTTTTAAAGTATTACGTACTCGTATTTATGAAATGGAACTCCAAAAAAAATTAGAAGCAGATGCTGCTAAACGTAATTCATTAGTTTCTTCTGGTGATCGTTCTGCAAAAATTAGAACCTATAATTATGCGCAAGGCCGTGTTACTGACCACAGAATAGGTTTAACATTATACGACTTAAGTAATATTATTAATGGTGATATTCATAAAATTGTTGAAGCATTAGAGTTAGCAGAAAATACAGAAAAATTGAAAGAAATGAATGAACTTTAAAAATAATTAAATCGTTTATTTAAAAAACAAAACCTATTCAAAAATATTTCACCCAATATACGCCTATATAACCCAAAGAAAATAAATTATTTTAATTAGATAACAATGATAAGCGATGATATAAAATAAAAAAACACAATAAAAATTGTTTTTCTAAAAAAATACACCTACATTTGCGTCTTATACATATTAACTATTAAACTCTAACAAAATGAAATTATTTAAAGGATTATTAACAATAACTTTGATTACAATGCTTGTTGTTTCTTGTGACGAAAAAAAGAAAGACGACGTTGACGTTGACGTTAACGAAGTTGAAGAAGTTATTAAAGAACAAGAAAAAACAGAAGATGTTGTAACGGAAATTGCTAAAGATGAACACAAATGTTCTGATGTTAAATGTAGCGCTGACTGTACTGTTGAAAATTGTGAAAAATGTGCCGCTAAACAAGCAGAATGCAAAGTTAAATGTGACGCTAAAAAAGCGAATGCTAACGGTACTGAAACTTCGAAAGAAGAATTAGAAAAAGCAAAAGAAGGTGCTGACAAACTAAAAAATGTTAATTAGTTAATTAACAATTTAAATTTTAAAAACTGCTATTCATTTAATTTGAATAGCAGTTTTTTTTTACATTTTAATTATTTTAAATTTGTGGAATATAATATTATGAAAAAATTCAACTAATGAAAAATATTTTTTTACTACTAAACTAACATCAGTAAGTTGTAACAAAAACAAAAAATACATTAAAACTACAAAAAATACGATGCAGACAGAAAACATTTACCAATTTAAAATAAAGGCTCTTAACGGAAAAGATTTTAACTTCTCTACACTAAGAAATAAAAAAATACTAATCGTAAATACAGCATCAAAATGCGGTCTAACAATTCAATATAAAGAATTACAAAAAATTTACGATGCTTATAAAAATATTGGTTTTACAGTTATTGGATTCCCAGCAAATAATTTTGGACAGCAAGAACCTGGTTCTGATAAAGAAATTACTTCTTTTTGTGAATTAAATTACGGTATAACTTTTCCGATGATGCATAAAATATCGGTTAAAGGAGATGACATGCACCCTATTTATCAATTTCTAACTCAAAAATCTAAAAACGGATTACAAGATTCAGAGGTTGTATGGAATTTTCAAAAGTACTTAATTAATGAAAAAGGTATGCTAGAAAAAATACTTTCACCTAAAACTTTACCTACAGATCCTGAAATTATAAATTGGATTAAAAAAAAATAAATTAAGTAAAAAATAAAAAATGATAAAGCTAGATATACTCGCAATTGGCGCACATCCAGATGACATAGAATTAGGATGTGGTGCTACCATTGCAAAAGAAATTTCATTAGGTAAAAAAGTAGGTGTTTTAGATTTAACTCGTGGTGAATTAGGAACAAGAGGTTCAGCCGAAATACGAGATTTAGAAGCAAAAAATGCAGCAACTATTTTAGGCTTAACAGTTCGTGAAAATTTAGCATTTGCAGATGGTTTTTTTAATAACGATAAAGAACACTTGTTAAAAGTAATTGAAATTATTAGAAAATATCAACCAGAAATTGTACTATGTAATGCAATTAAAGACCGACATATTGATCATTCAAAAGGAAGTAAACTAGTTAGTGACGCTTGTTTTTTAAGTGGTTTACGAAAAATTGAAACTTTATTAAATAACAAAAAACAAACTGTTTGGAGACCAAAACAGGTTTACCATTACATACAGTGGAAGCATATTAAACCAGATTTTGTGGTTGATGTTTCTAACTTTATTAATATAAAATTAAAAGCAGTAAAAGCATATAGTTCTCAATTTTATAATCCAAAAAGTGATGAACCTGCCTCACCCATTACAAGTAAATTTTTTTTAGATAGCATTACTTATAGAGCACAAGATTTAGGTAGAATGATTGGTGTAGAATATGCCGAAGGTTTTACCGCCGAAAGATATATAGCTGTAAAATCCCTAGATAAATTAATATAATATTTTAGTGTAATAATTAAAAATAATTTACATTTGCAACCTGTTTTATGCTTCTTTCTAAAGAAGCATAATTTATCAAAATAAAATGGTGGATGTAGCTCAGTTGGTTAGAGCATCGGTTTGTGGTACCGAGGGTCGTGGGTTCGAATCCCATCTTCCACCCAAAAACTCCAAGCCTTGTGCTTGGAGTTTTTAATTTTAATATTTTTAGGATATACTTTACTAATCGCTCCTAAAACACCCGTAGAAATACATTCGTAAATTACTAAGCAAGTTAAGTTACCCAAATTTATTCATTTTCTCTTTTTATTATCTCAACCAATTCAATGGGTTGTGCATTACTGCATCTACCCAACCTTCTTTGTCTATTAAATTTAACCCAAACTAGTTGTTCGTTTTTTCTAAAAACTTTATTAGTAAATTTTAAAGGTTCTAAAATTTCGCCTTTATCTAACTTAATTAAATAACTACATACATCACTTTTTGTAGCATCATAAATTATAGTTGCTTTAGAATAACCATCTTCTATAAAGTTTATTTTACTTATTTTAGTTTCTTTTTCTTCCGTTACTTTTTTTGATTTACAAGAATTAACACCCATAGTAATTAATAATAGTATTGATAAAAATTTCATATCTTAATTGGTTTTAAATTAATCAAATGTAATTTAACTTTTGTTACTATCAAAATAATTTAAAACTAAATTTTTAGAAATTAGAATCCCATAGTTTTAACCCCTTAAGTAGGTTCTCTTTTTATTTTTTTACTTTAATTTCCCAGATAATAAATTTTTTTGCAAAGTTCGTAAAAATTTATGTTAACTTAAATTACTTTTGCCAAATGAGTTTAAATTTTTTTATTCATTACGGATTACATTTTATTTTCCCTGTACTAATTGCAGTAGTAATAAATAAAAAACAATGGGTTAAAATTTGGCTGATTCTTATTGCTACGATGTTAGTAGATTTAGATCATTTATTAGCAATACCTATTTTTGACCCAAATAGATGTAGTATTAATTTTCATCCGTTACATAGTTATATTGCTATTGTAATCTATTTTATGGGGTTGTTTTTTAAAAAGACAAGAGTTGTTGCAATTGGTTTGTTAGTACATATGTTTACTGATTTTATAGATTGTATGCTATAAAAAATAAGAAAATAAAAAAAAGACTGCCTTTTCAGACAGTCTTTTATAAATATTATTTTTGAGTTGGTTATTTTTTAATAAACTTTCTAGTTACCATAGTATCATTTGAAACAAATTTAATATAATAAGTTCCTGTTGCTAATTTTGAAACATCTATGTAGTTTTTCTCAATATCTGAAACATGCATTATGAGTTTTCCTACAACAGAAAAGATTACAATACTTTCTATTTGCTTATTTTTAGTATCTATATTTAATATTGATTTAACTGGGTTTGGATAAATAGTAATATCGTTTAGTAAGTTATTATTTGAACCTTGAGACTTATTTGCATCAACACAAAAATTAGTTACTTCAGAAGAGTTAAAGTTTCCACCTGTTACAATAACACCTTGTGAACTAGATAAGGTATAAGAGCCATTTCCGTAAGAACAACAAATACCATCACCATAAGTGTCTGTAATTGTAAAAACATAGTCTCCTGAACTTAAATTATTTATTGTCTTTGTTATGGTTGACCCATCTGGGTTTGAAGTCGAGTAAGAGCCTGAAGTTATTGTAGTTCCAGAAGTGTTTTTTAATGTCCATGCTGTTTCTTCTGGATAATTATCAAATGTTAATGATAAGGTAAGGTCTGCAGCTACACAATCATTTGTCCCACTTCCGCCGTCATTACCTCCACCATCATTACCTCCGCCATTACCATCAAATAAATCTTCCGCTTGTAGTCCTCCCCAAATTTGAGTTGCAAAAGCAGGGTTATCTATAAACGGATTTCTATTTCCTTGTGCATAAGTATTTGAAGCATTACCGTGATAATCATTTCTATTTGTTTCAAATTGAGAAACAGGGTCTTGTGCATTCCAATCTAAAAATAAACTAATCATAGCATCTGGAGTTGATGAAGAACTCCCTATACCTACACCAGTAGGTAAACACCTATTACCATATCGTAAATACATATACATCATCATTCTAGCAACATCTCCTTTCCACTCATCACCTGGATACCAACCTCCGCTAGAATTACCGGCATAACCGCTACCTGTTGCAAATTTTTCACTGCCTCTTTGACCATTAAAAGTAACAGATGCTGGTCTTAAATGATGTGCATCTGACCCTGGACCTGAGGTTCTTAAATTAGGTGTCCCTAGTGATTTTGGATAAACGTGCTCTCTGTTCCAGTCAGAAACACCTCCACCATTAGAGTTTTTACTTCTGGTTCTGTCAGTTACATGATTTCCATCAGTATCATCATACCCGTAAATCAAAATTACATTTGCGCTATTACTTGGGTCTAAATCAGTTATTTTAGAGGAAGACCAAACCTCTCTATAGGATAAATTTTTGGTATGCGTACTAATAATTTTAGTTGCCAACTCATTTTTTAATGATATACCTGTTAAATTTAAATTCACATCATTGTAATAAGAAGGAATTTGTGCAAAGAGCAAGCACGGTAATGATACTAGAATAAATAATATGATTTTTTTCATTTTAATATGATTTTAATTAGTTTCAACAAAACTAAACTATATTATCAATTGTTTACTTAATTTTAAGTTAAGTTATTCAATTTTATTAACGAAAAAACACCTTACCTTATAAAATTTTTAAACCATCTAACATTTATTGGGACAAAAAATCTTAACAAACGAACAGTTCTGTTTTTTAAAATTATATATTTGTAGCAAAACGAAGAAAACTTTTAATTTTAAAAATATTTTAAGTATTTCAACATCGTTACAATACGATTAATTAATAATTTTCGTTACTAAATTAAACTTTTTAGATTAATTAAAAACCCATTAATAAATGAAAGTCCTAATAGTAGAAGATGAATTAGAATTACTAGATACTATTGTCGCTTATTTAAGCAACGAAAATTATATTTGTGAAAAAGCAACTACCTTTTTTGAAGCCGAAGATAAATTATTAAGCTTTAAATATGATATTGTGGTTCTTGATATTACATTACCAGATGGGAGTGGAATAGATTTATTAAAAATTATTAAATCAAATTCTCCAGAGACTGGTGTTTTAATATTATCTGCAAAAAACTCTTTAGATGATAAATTAAGTGGGCTAAACTTAGGTGCTGATGATTATATTACAAAGCCATTTCATCTTGCAGAGTTAAACTCAAGAATAAATTCGCTAATTAGGCGACAAAAATTTGACGGTAATGAAATAATTACCTTTAATGAGTTTGTAATTAACACCACATCTAAAACAGTAAAAATACATGATAAATCAATAAATTTAACAAAAAAAGAGTACAATCTGTTGTTGTTTTTTATTGCAAATAAAAATAAAGTATTAACTAAAGAAGGTATTGCTGAACACTTATGGGGAGATGCCATAGAAATGGCTGATAGTTATGATTTTGTTTATACGCATATGGGTAATTTAAGAAGAAAGATTAAAAAAAATAATGGAATCGATTATCTAAAAACAATGTATGGTTTAGGTTATAAATTTACAGACTTAGAATGAAACTAATTCAAAAAACAAGTCGAGCATATTTAATTTTATCTAGTGTGGCATTTCTAATTTCTGTAGTTATGCTCTATTTGGTTTTGAAAATCGTTATAAATAGTTGGTTAGATGAAAAATTATTATATTCAAAAAAAGAAGTAGTTGGAAATATTAAATTCAAATACCCAATTACTACATCAGAATATAAAAATTTAGGAAAAATAGAAGATTTAAAATATTATAAGGATACTTTGATATTTAAAGATACTGCAGTTTACAGAGCAATTATCAAAGAGTTTGATGTTTTTAGACAGTTGACATCCTATGAAACAATTAGAGGTGAACACTATAAGGTAGTAACTAGAAACTCATTAGTTAACAATGATGATTTTATAAATGTAATTATTGTATATACAATTGTAATATTCTCATTATTATTAACAGGCTTATTAATTCTAAACACACAAATTACAAAAAATATTTGGAACCCTTTTTACGCAAACTTAAATGCTCTTAAAAATTTCTCTATCCAAAATAAAAATAGAATTAACCTTATACCTTCAAAAATTAATGAATTTAATGAATTAAATGATTCTATAAAAAATTTAACCAATAAAGTACAATCTGATTTTAATAATTTAAAGGAGTTTACTGAAAATGCATCACATGAAATGCAAACCCCATTAGCAATTATGCAATCTAAAATTGAACTTCTATTACAAACTACCAATTTATCAAAAAATCAAGCGGTACAGTTACAATCTATTTATCAAGCAGGTAAAAGACTCTCCAAATTAAATACAGCATTGTTGTTGCTTGCCAAAGTAGAAAACCAACAGTACAACGTTAATGAAAAAATTAACTTAAAATCAATTATTGAAAATCAGCTTGAAAATTATGAAGATTTTATAATTAATAAGAATTTGACTGTAAACAAAAACCTAATAAGTATAATATTGATGTCTAATAAAGTATTAATAGATACTCTAATAGTTAACTTATTAAGTAATGCCATAAAACACAATATTAAAAATGGCATAATTAATATTACTCACAACAATAAAATGTTAATTTTTTCCAATACAGGAAAACCACCAACTCAAAATTTAGAAAATTTATTTAATCGTTTTAAAAAAGATAGTGTTTCTAAAGATTCAATCGGTTTAGGTTTGTCCATAGTAAAAAAGATTTGTGTTGTAAACAATTGGAATATTTCTTACACCTATAAAGAGGGTATTCATAAAATCGAAATTTTGTTTTAAACTTCAGAAACTCTTTAGATTAGGGATATACATTTGTTGTATTATTAAATATTAATTCTAAAAACAATAAAAATGAAAAAACTATTTGTATTATCCGTATTTGTATTATTTGGTCTAATTAGCACAACAACTTTTGCGCAAGAAGTTGAAAGTGTTGCAACTGAGGTTCAAGATGAAACTGAAGTTAAAGTTAGTGAATTACCTGACACTGTAGTAAAAACATTAAAAGACAGTTTTGCAGATTTTACTGCAGAAAAAGCATCTAAAGTATTAAAAGAAGGTAAAGAATTTTATCTTATAACATTAATTAGAGGCGAAGAAAACCTTGTCGTTTTAATTGATTCAGCAGGAAAAGTAATCAAATAATAAACCTAGTTAAAAATAAATTGATAATTAAATCAATCTGTTTTAAACAGTTCAAAAAATATTTTTTGAACTGTTTTTTTATGCAATCTCTTTTTACATAAAATAGATATTAAACAAATTTTTAAAATTTTTATTTTAAACTTTAGAAACTCTTTAGATTAAGCATATACATTTGTTGTATTATTAAATATTAATTCTAAAAACAACAAAAATGAAAAAATTATTTGTATTATCCGTATTTGTATTATTTGCTCTAATTAGCACGACAACTTTCGCACAAGAAGAAGTAGTAGCTGAAAACGTTACTGAAGTTCAAGATGAAATCGCTGAAGTTCAAGATAAAACTGAAGTTAAAGTTAGTGAATTACCTGATGCTGTAGCAAAAACATTAAAAGAAAATTATGCAGATTTTACTGCAGAAAAAGCATCTAAAGTATTAAAACAAGTTAAAGCGTTTTATCTTGTAACATTAACTAAAGGTGAAGAAAACCTTGTCGTTTTACTTGATTCAGCAGGAAAAGAAGTTAAATAAGACCTAATTAAAAATAAATTGATAATTAAGTCAATCTGTTTTAAACAGTTCAAAAAATATTTTTTGAACTGTTTTTTTATGCAATCTCTTTTTACATAAAATAGATATTAAACAAAATTTTAAAATTTTTATTTTAAACTTTAGAAACTCTTTAGATTAGGCATATACAT
>JAKISG010000036.1 GCA_021648755.1 Flavobacteriaceae bacterium
CTCTGAAAAATGAAATTGTAAAAAAATTACATTTTTTGACTTTTAAGAAAAATTATTGCTACTTTTGAAAATATATATAAATTTAATGAGGTTTTTAGACAGACTGACGTGATAAGCAAGTACCTTAAACTTTTCTTCACCAATGTGTAATATGGCTATAAACATAAGTTTGTGTTTTTTTAGTTAAAATTTTATTTTTTAAACTTTAACTTTGCCGTTCTGTTGCAAACAGAAGAGGTGTAAGGTACAATTTTCGTGCCTGTATTATTTATTTTATAAAAATAGTTTTAAAAAAAAATAAAAACCTACTTAACAGTTAAAAATTTAAGGGTGTAGCATATTATTTTTCAGTTCATAGTATTTCAACAAAAAATAATTTAAAAAAAAGTATTTAAAAATTTGCGTGACTTATTAAGTTTTCCTATTTTTAAGGCATAAACCTGTAGCCATAATTTATGGAATGACATCATTAGTATCTGACTAAAAAACATCAATAAATAAAAAACAACTAGCCACAATTAACACCTCACAATTAACACCTCACAATTAATACCTCACAATTAATACCTCACAATTAATACCTCACAATTAATACAACCCCAAACATTATATTCACGAAAATTATGAAAGAAATTATTAACAAAATAAATAGAGAAGTTACTAAAAAAATGGAAAACATTTGTAAACCTGCTATTCGCTTATCATTTGGTATAATATTTATTTGGTTTGGAATACTAAAACCATTTGGGTTTTCAGCAGCGGAAGACCTACTAAAAGCAACTGTAATATACTTGCCTTTTGGTTCTCCAGATAGTTGGTTAATAATTATTGGCTGGTGGGAAGTTACTATTGGTGTTTTCTTTTTGTTTAAAAAAACAACAAAATTAGCAATTATCCTTTTATTTGTACAGATGTCGGGAACTTTTATGCCTTTAGTCTTTCTTCCTGAAGTAACTTTTCAGTCAGATCATATTTTACTTCCTACAATGGAGGGACAGTACATCATTAAAAATCTAATGATTATTTCAGCGGCCTTGGTTCTTGGTGGTGAAATTAATAAATCAATGAATAAGAACAACCTAAAATTAGACCTTAAAGAAACCTAAAGTGTTTTTTATTAATTTCAATTCTTTTTTAAACATACTGCTTTGTAAATTTTTCTTATTTTTGCGATTCTAAAATAAAATATTTTTTTTTAATATTAAAACGCTGTAACTTTAGATGCTAAATGCACATAACATAACAGTCATGTTTTCTGGCGAAGATTTATTTTCTGGTATTAGTTTTAAATTAATAGCTGGGGATAGAATTGGTTTGGTTGGTAAAAATGGCGCAGGAAAGTCAACACTTTTAAAAATTATTGCTAATGAACAGGAGTACGATAAAGGTACTATTGCTTTAGAAAAAGAATTAAAAATTGGCTTTTTAAAGCAAGATATTGAATTTGAAAAAGGCAGAACCGTTTTGCAAGAAGCATACCAAGCCTTTGAAGAAATTGTAACCATAGAAAAAAAATTAGAGCAAGTAAATACAGAACTTGCAGAAAGAACAGATTATGAAAGTGATTATTATAGCAAATTAATACATGATTTAGACGAGTTTCAGAATCGCTATGAACTACTTGGAGGTTATAACTACCAAGGCAATACAGAAAAAATATTAAAAGGTCTAGGCTTTAAAGAGATAGATTTTAATAATTTAACAGAAACATTTTCTGGTGGTTGGCGTATGCGAATTGAATTAGCAAAACTACTTTTACAAAATAATGATATTTTACTATTAGATGAACCAACAAACCATTTAGATATAGAATCTATTATTTGGTTTGAAAACTTTTTAAAAGGTTTTACGGGTGCTATTATGATGGTGTCTCACGATAGAATGTTTTTAGATAATGTAACTAATAGAACTATTGAAATTTCATTAGGTCAAATTTATGATTTTAAAAGAGCCTACTCTGGTTATTTAGTATTACGCGGTGAAATAAAAGAAAAACAATTACAATCACAAAAAAATCAAGCCAAAGAAATACAAAGAACAGAACAACTAATAAGTAAATTTAGAGCAAAGGCAAACAAGGCTTCTATGGCACAGTCTCTAATAAAAAAACTAAATAAAATAGAACGTATAGAGGTTGATATTGATGATAATGCAGTAATGAAAGTGCGTTTTCCTATTTCAATAAACCCAGGAAAAGTAGTTTTTGA
The DNA here is from genome assembly GCA_021648755.1 of Flavobacteriaceae bacterium. Taxonomy (GTDB): domain Bacteria; phylum Bacteroidota; class Bacteroidia; order Flavobacteriales; family Flavobacteriaceae; genus S010-17. The sequence goes on from JAKISG010000036.1 coordinate 2,208, forward strand.
AATTGAAAATTTAAGCAAAAACTATGACGAAAAACAAGTTTTAACTAATGTAAATTTACGAATAGAAAGAAATAGTAAATTGGCATTTGTTGGTCAAAACGGACAAGGTAAAACAACGTTAGCAAAAATTATGGTTGGTGAGATTCCATTTAAAGGGCAATGTAAACTAGGGCATAATGTCCAAATCGGCTACTTTGCTCAAAATCAGGTAGATTACCTAGATGGAGAAAAAACAGTTTTACAAACTATGGAAGATGCTGCTACGGATAGCAACCGGTTAAAAGTACGCGATATGTTAGGTGCTTTTTTATTTGGTGGAGATGCCTCTGACAAAAAAGTAAAAGTGCTCTCTGGTGGTGAACGCAACAGATTGGCAATTTGTAAAATGTTATTAATGCCTTTTAATGTTTTAATTATGGATGAGCCAACAAACCATCTAGACATTGCATCAAAAAATGTATTAAAAAAGGCTTTACATGATTATGAAGGAACACTTATTTTAGTTTCGCATGATAGAGATTTTTTACAAGGTTTAACTAGTAGAATTTATGAATTTAAAGACCAAAAAATAAAAGAATATCTAGGCGATATAAACTACTATCTAGAAACGCATAATTTAGAAAACATGCGTGAAGCAGAGAAAAAATTTAACCTTAAAAAAAAAGCAGTAAAAACACAAAACCCAAAACTCAAAAACCAAAATCATCAAGCCATTAAAAATTTAAAGAAAAAAATTAACGCTATAGAAAATAAAATTTCTAGATTAGAAAAAGAAATTATAAGTTTAGATGTAGAACTCTCTAAAGATTTTGAGCAAGCCTCTAAACGTGAAGACTTTTTTAAAACCTATCAAGGTAAAAAAGATCAAATGAAATTTTTAGAACAAAATTGGGAAAATTTACACGAAGATATCGAAAAATTAGAACTAGTCAATTCTTAATATTTTTCAGTTTTCTATTCTAAATACTTCTAAAAAACTTTTATGAGTTCTGCGCTTATATATGCTTTTATTTGTTACTTTTACTGCTTTTTAAAATTTATGTATTTAGAATTAGCAAAAAAATATCAAGCGCCATTATATGTATATGATGGTGATATTATTATTAAAAAATATAATGAATTTAGAAATGCTTTTAAAATTAAGAATTTAAAAATTCATTACGCTATGAAAGCCTTGTCTAATATACATATTTTAAAATTATTTAATCATTTAGGTTCAGGTTTAGATTGCGTTTCTATTGAAGAAATTTTGTTAGGGCTTAAAGCTGGTTTTAAACCAGAAAGTATTATTTATACTCCAAACGGGGTGTCTTTTGAAGAGTATAAAAAAGCCATCAACTTAAACGTAAAAATAACAATTGATAATATTAGTATTTTAGAAAAAATAGGACAAGAATACCCTAATTTACCAATTTTTATACGATTGAACCCTCACTTAATGGCTGGTGGAAATAGTAAAATTAGTGTTGGACATATAGACTCAAAATTTGGAATTTCTATACATCAGATGCCAATTATTAAAAGAATTATTAAAAATTACACTATTAATGTTGAAGGTATTCATATTCATACTGGTTCAGATATTATTGAATCAGAAGTTTTTGAAAGAGTAGCTAGGCTTATTTTACATATTGCCGATGAATTTGAAAATATAAACTCTATTGATTTTGGTAGCGGATTTAAAGTAAAATACAAAGAAAATGATCTAGAAACCGATATTAAACAAGTAGGAAAAACATTTAGTAAACTAATTAATGATTATTGTAAAAAAAGAAATAAAGAACTTACCGTTAGATTTGAGCCTGGCAAATTTTTAGTGAGCGAGGCTGGAAAATTTCTTGCCAAAGTAAACGTAATTAAACAAACAACAGCCTGTACTTTTGTGGCAGTAAATAGTGGTTTTAACCATTTAATTAGACCAATGTTCTATAATGCGTATCATAAAATCGAAAATTTATCTAACCCTAAAGGCGATAAAAAAATGTATTCTGTAGTTGGTTATATTTGTGAATCAGATACATTTGCCGAAGACAGATTAATTAATGATGTTAGAGAAGGTGATATTTTAGCATTTAACAATGCTGGCGCTTATTGTTTTAGTATGACCTCTAATTATAATTCTAGACTAAAACCTGCAGAAATTTTGTGGTTAAACGGCAAAGATTATTTAATTAGAAAAGCAGATGTCTTTGATGATTTAATTAAAAATCAAACGGATATTGAAATTGAGTTTTAAAATTTCTAATGTGCATCTAGCCAATTATCTCCTTCATCTATAGCAACTACTAACGGAATACTTAATTTAAAAGCATTTTCCATTTCATATATTATTACTGGTTTTAGTATCGCTTTTTCATCATTAAACATGTCAAAAACTAACTCATCATGTACTTGTAATAACATTTTGGTTTTATAATTACCTGTATCCAAAATTTTCTGAATATTAATCATTGCAATTTTAATAATATCTGCAGCAGTACCTTGAATTGGTGCATTTACAGCATTTCGTTCATCGCCAGAACGCACAAAAGAATTTTGGGAATTAATATTTTTTAAATAGCGCCTTCTGCCTAAAAGCGTTTCTACATAGCCTTGTTTTTTTGCTAAATCTATTTGTTCTGAAATATATATTTTTAAAGTTGGGTAAGTTTCATAATACATATTTATTAACTCTTTAGCATCTTTTCTGCTTAAATTGGTCTGCTGACTTAGACCAAATGCCGAAACACCATAAATAATGCCAAAATTTACAGTTTTTGCTTGCGACCTTTGCGCACTAGTCACCTCTTCTAAGGAAACTCCAAATACTTTTGATGCTGTAGCCCTGTGAATATCTTCACCATTCTTAAAACTTAACTGCATCGTTTGTTCACCGCTCATTTCAGCAATTAAGCGCAATTCTATTTGCGAATAATCGGCTGCTACTAAAGTATAATTCTCATTTTTTGCTATAAATGCTTTTCTGACTTGGCGCCCTCGTTTAGTACGAATTGGTATGTTTTGTAAATTTGGCGCAGTAGAACTTAGTCTTCCTGTCGAAGCAACAGCTTGCATATAAGTTGTATGAATTCTTTTAGTTAAAGTATTTACCTCTTTTGGTAAAGCATCTACATAAGTGTTTTTTAATTTCACTAAAACTCGCCATTCTAAAATATTACGGATAATTTCATGATCTTTAGCTAATTTACTTAGAACTTCTTCGCCAGTTGCGTATTGTCCAGTTTTTGTTTTTTTTGGTTTTTCGACTAATTTTAGATGTTCAAATAAGACTTCGCCCAATTGTTTAGGCGATGCTAAATTAAATGCGATATCTGCAACTTTATGAATTTTATTTTCTAAAGTTAAAATATCATCCGTTAACTGTTTAGATAATCCGTTTAAAAACTTTTCATCTAAATTAATACCTTCTAATTCCATTTTTGCCAATACTTTAGTAAGAGGCATTTCAATGTCTTGAAATAATTTTATTAGGTTCTTTGCTTTTAATTTTTCTTCAAATATTTGCTTTAAACGAAATGTAATATCAGCACCCTCAACAGCATATTCAGTGATATCTTTTATATTTAGGTCACTTATAGAGTGTTGATTTTTTCCTTTTTTTCCAATGTGCTTTTCAATAGAAATCGGGTGATATTTTAGATATGTTTCTGCTAAAACCACTATATTATGACGCATATCTGGCTGTAACAAATAATGAGCGATTCTAGTATCAAAAAATTTGCCTTTTACGTCAATATTATATTTATTTAAAACCTTACTATCGTATTTTATATTTTGAGCAATTTTTTCGATATTTTCATCTTCAAAAAACGGACGTAATTCTTCTATAATTATTTGTGCACCTTCTCTATCTTTTGGAAACGGAATATAATACCCTTTACCACTTTCATAAGAAAAAGAGATACCAACCAACGCAGCTTCTAAAGCATTTATATTTGTAGTTTCGGTATTAAAACAAACCGATTTTTGTTGGCACAATTTGCTCAGAAATAACTTTCTAGAAAGCGACGTTTCTAAACTTTGGTAAAAATGCTCCGTATTTTTAACCGTTTTAAAACCCGTAATTTCAGGAATATCATCAGACAAAGGTGAAGCAAACAAATCTAACTGACCAGTTGTAGGTTTATTTTTTACTTTTAAAATTTTATTTTTAACTGTTTTTCTAATTTGCCCCTCAGCACTCGCTGGGTTTACAAATAATTTATTGAGTGTAGTCCACATTCTTCGAAACTCTAATTCTTGAAATATATGGTTTACTTCTTGAAATTTTGGTGCTGAAAGTTTATAGTCTTCTTCTTTAAATGTTATAGGGCAGTCTAACATTATAGTTGCTAATTGTTTAGATAATACTCCTAAAGCTGCATTTGCCTCTACTTTTTCTTTCATTTTCCCCTTTAAATCTGCTGTATTTTTTAATAAATTTTCCATAGAACCGTATTGCCTTAAAAATTTTTTGGCTGTTTTGGCTCCAACTCCTGGCAAACCTGGAATGTTATCTACAGCATCACCCATCATGCCTAAGTAGTCTATTACTTGTAACGGGTTTTCAATTTCAAATTTTTCTTTTACTTTTTCTACATCCCAAATTTCAATAGCATTTCCCATTCTTGCTGGTCTGTACATAAAAATATTCTCGGAAACCAATTGTGCAAAATCTTTATCAGGAGTAACCATAAAAACTTCATAACCTTGTTTTTCGGCTTGTTTTGCCAATGTTCCTATTAGATCATCTGCCTCATAACCAGCAACTTCTACTATCGGAATTTGCATTGCTTTTAAAATTTTATGAATATAAGGTATGGCTATTTTAATAGCTTCTGGTGTTTCTTGACGGTTACCTTTATATGCAGGAAAAGCTTCTGTTCTAGCCACTGAACCTCCTTTATCAAAAGCAACAGCTAATAAATCAGGTTTTTCTCTGCGTATCACATCTAACATAGAGTTCATAAAGCCTAAAATTGCCGAAGTATCCATACCTTTTGAATTGATACGAGGGTTTTTAATTAAGGCATAATAACCTCTAAAGATTAAGGCGAAAGCGTCTAGTAGAAATACTCGTTTTTTTTGCATTTGGTATGTTTATTTCAGTTTTGTCTGTTTTGCTTTCTCTCTAGTATTTTCATTACGCTCAATAGTATGTTTAGGGCGTGTCCATTTTGGCTTTTCCCCTAGTGAATTAAACTTAGAATCTACTGCTTCAACCGTTACAGGTTTTTTCATAATATTGATAAATGGTTTACTAGGAGTCAATCCTAATTTATCAAACAACCGCATATCGTCATTGATATTGGGGTTTGGAGTCGTTAATAATTTGTTTCCTGCAAATATTGAATTTGCTCCTGCAAAAAAACACATTGCTTGCCCTTCTGGAGACATTTGCGTTCTTCCTGCACTCAATCTTACTTGAGCTTTTGGCATTATAATTCGAGTTGTTGCAACCATACGAATCATTTCCCAAATTTCTACCAGCTGCTGTTCTTCTAATGGTGTTCCTTCTACAGGAACTAATGCGTTGATTGGTACAGATTCAGGGTGTGGATTAAATGTTGATAGAGATACTAGCATTCCTGCCCTGTCTTCCAATTTTTCTCCCATTCCTATAATCCCTCCAGAACAAACGGTGATATTAGTTTTGCGAACATTTTTAATGGTTTTAATTCGATCTTCATAACCTCTTGTTGAAATTACTTCTTTATAATATTCTTCTGATGTATCTAAGTTATGATTGTATGCGTATAACCCTGCTTCTGCTAATCTTTGTGCTTGATTTTCGGTTAGCATCCCTAAAGTACAACACACTTCCATATCCAATTTATTAATGGTTCGTACCATTTCTAACACGCTTTCAAATTCAGAACCATCTTTTACATTTCTCCACGATGCTCCCATACAAACTCTTGAAGAACCGCTAGATTTTGCTTGTAATGCTTGAGCTTTTACTTGAGTTACACTCATTAAATCATTTCCTTTAATATTGGTGTGATATCTTGCTGCTTGTGGACAATATCCACAATCTTCAGGACAACCTCCCGTTTTTATAGATAATAATGTTGATACTTGCACTACATTTGGATCGTGATTTTCTCGATGTACTGTTGCAGCTTGATATAACAACTCCATCATTGGTTTGTTGTAAATTTTTAATATTTCTTGTCGCGTCCAGTTGTGTTTTATACTCATATAAATGATTTTGTTTTACAAAAATACAGTAAAACTCTTTATTTTAATGTATTTTACTTTAGTTTCTAAAATGTTTTCTTAAAAGTAAGTATTATTCAATAATTATATTATTTTTGCAAACGCTTAACTAACCGCTGACGAAAATCGTGTATGTTACTTTAGAAAACCCATGAAAACAATAAAAATGGACTTATTAAAATTTGTAAAAGACGAATTCGGAACTAAAAAAGAGTTACCAAAATTTCAAGCAGGAGATACTATTACTGTGTACTATGAAATTCATGAAGGTAAAAAAGTAAGAATTCAATTTTTTAAAGGCGTTGTCATACAGCGTAAAGGTAGTGGAAGTACAGAAACATTTACTATCAGAAAAATGTCTGGTACCATTGGTGTAGAAAGAATATTTCCTGTAAATTTACCTGCTATTCAAAAAATTGAAGTAAATAAACAAGGTAAAGTACGTAGAGCACGTATCTATTACTTTAGAGGTCTTACTGGTAAAAAAGCAAGAATTAAAGAAAGAAGACGTTAGTCTATATATATTTTATTTTAAAATAGAAATCTTATTAATTAATTTTAGTAAGATTTTTTTGATTTTATATTTGTAGCATTACATTATGCACTATTCCAAAAGTAACTCAATCAAATTCTAATACCAATACCAAAGGCTACGGTTTCTGCTTTTGCTCCATGCGCTTTTAAACTTACGGAAGTGAACCATTTTTCATTAAAATAATATTTTAAACCTAAACGTCCATATACAACCCCTTCAAACTCTATAGGGTAATAAATATAATAACCTAATTGTGCAATCATAGAAATTTTACTAATAAATAATTCATGACCAACAAAAACACCAACCCTTTTAAAATCACCTCTTTCAAAATCAGGATTACTAATAGCACTAATATCAATATAATCTTTTAAACTATAGTTCACCATTAACTCACTGCCAAATTGAATTGCAGATTTTCTATTTAAACGTTTATCAGCATAAGCAGATAAAACAAAAAAAGGCTTTACTCCAGAGGCTATAAAGTCAGATTCATTTACACCAAATCGAAATTCAAAATTGTATTTAATAGGTTGTTTAAATTTTTTAATTTCTTTAGATGGTAAAAAATGGAGTTTATCATTATTATTTAAATTATAACTTAGACCTATACTTGCAGCCAAAACATTTATACCTGTATTTGGTGATTTTATACTTGAATTTGAAGCATGAATAATATTTAAGCCTGCATTGATCCCTATTTTACCAATAATATTTTCTCTTTGATAATACAATTTAAGATAAGTACTTGAATTTAATTTTGTGCCAAAAGCAAGATTTTTAGGGTTGCTTACTTTATCATACGGATTAGTGTTATAGGCAATTCCCCAACCTATACGAAAAATCAATTGATTTTTATTTGCTCTTGGTAACATATAAAAATTATAATGTCCGTAAACGGAATATAATTCACCTAAAATAGCGTTTTTATAATCTTGATAAGCAATTGAAATTCCAATATCAGGATAATTATAACGATGTTCCCATGCCCTTTTACCCGTTGTTTTTTTGTTATAACTTAAAATAAAACCAGTAGGGTGATCTACTAAGAAATGACCAACTCTATCATTATGTTTTAATATATTGCCATAAAAATAGGTTGTCTGGATATAGGTGTGATTTTCTTTTTCTTCTTGCGAAAAAGTTAGGATTGCAAAGAAAAAATAACAAATAGCAATACTAAATTTCATTACTTTTTTAATTTGGACAAAAATCGTTTAAAATAATGTATAAAACAAAAGACTGTTAAAGTATTATTTTTTTAGAACCTATGAGCACGATAGAGACGATGAAAATCTTTTTTTAAATTCTAATTCCTACACCTAAAGCTGCAGTTTCTGCTTTAAAAGCATGTGTTTTTAAATTTATGGAAGCAAACCATTTATCTTTAAAATAGCGTTTTAAGCCAAATCTGTTATAAAACCTACCTTCTAACTCAAAAGGATAATAAATGTAATATCCTAATTGAATAATTAATGATGTTTGGCGCATAAATAGTTCATGACCAACAAAAACACCTACTCTTTTAAAATCACTTTCTTTAAAATTAGGATCTAAAGTAGCGCTTATATTTACATAATTTTTTAAACTATAGTTTACCATTAACTCGCTACCAAATTGTATGGCTGTTTTTCTATTTAACCGTTTATCAGCATAAGCAGAAAGTACATAAAAAGGTTTTATACCAGAGCCTATAAATCCAGTTTCACTAGCACCAAATCTAATTTCAAAATTATATTTTATGGGTTGTTTAAATTTTTTTTCTTCGGTTGAGGTAATAAATTCAAGTTCACTATTAGTCTCTAAATTATAATTTAACCCAATGGTTGCAGCCCAAACATTTAAACCAGTATTTGGTGCTTTTAAACTTGCATTTGAACTATGCAAAAGTGAAAATCCTGCATTTACACCTATATTATTAATTATATTTTCTCTTTTATAATAACATTGTAGGTAAACACCAATATTTAGTTTTGTACCAAATGCAAAATTTCTAGGATTGGTAACTTTATCATATACATTTGTATTATAAGCTAACCCTAAACCTGTTCTTAAAACCAATTGATTTTTATTTGTCCTTGGTAATAAATAGAAATTAGAATGCCCGTAAACGGAATAGGATTTTCCTAAAATAGGATTTTTATAGTCTTGATAAATAGTAGAAATTCCGAAATCTGGATAATTATATCGATGCTCCCAGTTTTTTTTACCAATAGTTTTTTTATTATAACTTAGAATAAAACCTGTGGGGTGGTTTACTAAAAAATGACCAACATTTTTATTATGCGCTATTATGTTGCCATAAAAATGAGCTGCTTGAAAGTAAAATAGATTTTCCTTTTTATCTTGGCAAAAAGTTACAATTGTAAATAATAGACAATAACTTAAAAGGTGAGCTTTCATTAATTCTTCTTCGCATCAATTCTATTCTGAGCAATGTCAAAAGCGGCTCTATGTGTTGTGATATTTTTAGCGTCTGATAAATTAAAAATTTCTAAAGTTGTATTGTAAATATTTTCGGTTTTACGCTTAATTTCTTCTTTACCATAGCCTACTAATTCGGCATAGACATTTATAATTCCTCCTGCATTTATTAAAAAGTCTGGTGCATAAGCAATACCTCTCTCTTTTAGTAGTTTACCATGTTTTATTTCATCTTGTAATTGGTTATTTGCAGCACCAGCAATTACCTTTGCTTTTAGGATATTGATAGTTTTATCATTAATAGTTGCTCCTAATGCACAAGGTGAGTAAATATCTATATCTAATCCATAAGTATTTAAGTCATGATGTATAGTTGCCTTGTATTTTTTACTTACTCGCTCTAATGCATCTTTATTAATATCATTAATAATTACTTTTGCACCTTCTTTAGTAACTAAATCTACTATAGTTTCTCCTACATGACCAATACCTTGAACCCATATTTTTTTACCCTCTAAATTAGCCGAGCCAAATTTATATTTTGCGGCCGCCTTCATACCCATATAAACACCATATGCTGTTATTGGTGATGGATTACCAGCACCTCCTTTTTTTTCTGAAATACCAGTAACATGAGGTGTAACTTCTTTTACAATATCCATATCACGTGTTTCCATACCAACATCTTCCGAAGTAATATATTTACCATTTAATGAATGAACAAACTCTCCAAACCTACGCATTAATGCATCTGTTTTTTGTGTTTTAGCATCGCCAATAATAACTGCTTTTCCACCACCAAGGTTTAAGCCTGTAATGGCTGATTTATAGGTCATGCCTCTAGATAAACGCAAGACATCGTTTAAAGCATCGGCTTCATTATTATATAACCACATTCTCGTTCCGCCAAGGGCAGGGCCAAGTGTTGTATTATGAATACCAATAATAGCTTTTAAACCAGTTTCTTCATCATTACAAAAAACAATTTGTTCGTGATTATCAAAAGAAAAATTACCAAAAACAGGGTTCATATATTTTATATCGTTAGCATTTATTATTTCTGAAGTCATAAATTTAATGGGTGTTATTATTTTTTGCAAAGATAGTTCAAAATCTCTGTAATCTCTGTTTTTTCTATATTAATTTGATTGATTAGCTGTGTTAATTTCTTAAAAATTAAAGGTAAAAATTAAAATATTTATAATATTAAAATTTAAACTAACAATTCAATATATTTGATGCTTCTTAAAAAGGATATTAAATGAAAGCCTTAAAACACCTTAATAAATATTTTATAAAACACAAATACAGATTAATTTTTGGTATTTTAATAACCGTTTTATCTAAAATATTTGCGGTACAAATTCCTTCTTTTATAAAAAAATCTTTAAATATTGTTGAGGATTATAATAAGGGTTTAATCCATGATATCGCTTTAGTAAAATCAATGTTGTTGCAAAATATTTTATTCATAGTTGCGGCAGCTTTACTTGCAGGTTTTTTTACTTTTTTAATGCGACAAACATTAATTGTAATGTCCCGTTTAATAGAATTTGATTTAAAAAATGAGATTTTTAAGCAATACGAAAATTTATCGCTTCGTTTTTATAAAAAAAACAGAACAGGTGACTTAATGAATAGAATAAGTGAAGATGTTGGTAAAGTACGCATGTATTCGGGCCCTGCAATAATGTACTCTATTAATATGGTTGTTTTATTTGTAGTAGCACTTGTAAAAATGTTTAGTATAGATACCACTTTGACATTATATGCTCTTGCACCACTACCAATTTTATCAGTTTCTATTTATTTATTAAGTAAAGTTATTCAAAAGCGAAGTGCTATTGTACAACAATATTTATCTAAACTAACTACTTTAGCACAAGAGACATTTTCGGGTATTAATGTTATAAAAGCATACGCAATTGAAAATCAAACAATAGCAAATTTTGATAATTTAGCAGAAATTAGTAAAGTTAAAAACATCTCTTTATATAAGGCTCAAGCTTTATTTTTTCCGTTAATGGTATTATTAATTGGCATTAGTAATATTTTAGTTATTTATATTGGCGGAATTCGATATATAAATGGTCAAATAGTAAATATTGGTATTATAGCAGAATTTATAATCTATGTAAATATGTTAACTTGGCCAGTTGCAGTTATTGGTTGGGTGACTTCTATAGTACAACAAGCTGAAGTTTCTCAACAAAGAATTAATGAATTTTTAGAGGAAGAACCAGCAATTCAAAATACGATTAGCCAAACTACAAATATAGAAGGAAAAATCATTTTTAAAAATGTATCTTTTACCTATGAAGATACTAATATTACCGCTTTAAAAGATGTTAGTTTTGAATTAGAAAAAGGTGAAACTCTTGCCATTTTAGGTAGGACAGGTTCTGGTAAATCTACCATTGCTAATTTACTGGCAAGGTTATATGATGTTACTAATGGTACAATAAACATAGATGACAAGCCAATTAAAAAAATAAATTTAGAAAGTTTACGAAGCGCTATTGGCTTTGTTCCTCAAGATGCCTTTTTGTTCTCGGATACTATTAAAAACAATATCAAATTTGGTAACCTAAATGCTACAGATAAAGAAATAGAAAGTGCAGCAAAAAATGCTAGTGTTCATGCTAGTATTGTAGATTTTGTTAACGGCTATAATACTTTAGTTGGCGAAAGAGGCGTTACACTCTCTGGAGGTCAAAAACAACGTATTTCAATCGCTAGAGCAATAATTGGCAATCCAAAAATATTAATTTTTGACGATTGTCTTTCTGCTGTTGATACAAAAACAGAAGAAAATATTTTACAGAATCTAAATACAATAAGTAAAGATGTTACTACTCTAATAATTAGTCATCGTATTTCTTCCGTTAAGAATGCAACTCGTATTATTGTTTTGAATAACGGAAAAATAGTGCAAAAAGGAACACATAATGAACTTTTAAAACAAGAAGGCTACTATAAAGAAGTATATGAACAGCAATTACTAGAAGAAAAATAGTTAATTTATTTGTACTTGTAATTTTTTACCAAACTGTTTAAAAAATTTCTTCAAACATTAAATTAACTATTAAATTTGGTTATGTTGCGAGATAATGTGGAATGTTTAATTTCTTATATTCTCTTTCAATATCCCTGTATTGATTGATTGTTTTAATGTTTGTCATTATGATTTTTGCGAACTCTTTTATAGGTTCTGATGATTTTTTTATCTTTTGAAGAAAAACAAACCAATTTAAATATTGTGAAAGATATTTTGTAGCAACTCCATAAAAAGGCTTAACCCATCTTTCGTAACGATTGTCAAGCGAATTTACATGTTGTACATGGTAACACTGGTTTTTAACGTGTTGTTTAGAGGCTATAAAAGTATGATGCTCTAATTCTTTATTGTTTGCCCATGAAATTATTGATGGATGGGAGTCTGAACAAAGGATATTACTAGGGTTTATAAACGAACCTATGGTTTTTTCAACACTATCTGAATCTATTCTGCCCATTTTTGCAATCTTCATTAAAGGATTACCTTTTCTATCAGTAGCAACCATTACCGATAATTTGTCATTACTAATTCCTCGTTTGGGTTTCCTGTCGCTAGACCTTTTGTATGCCTTTCTATCTAATTTTCGACTTCCTTTTTCATTTATCTTGAACTGCTTATCATCACACTCAACAATTCCGTCAAAAGAATTACCGTTAATCATTGATAATGCAGCTAGAATTTTATGACGCCATGCAAAAATGGTGTTCGTGCTAATTTCTAATTCTTTAGCTGCTTTTCTTATCGATACACTATTTAGTGTAAGTTCTATATATTCTTGGAATTTATCAACCTTTTTTATTCCAGAGACTGCTGTGCCTGTAAAATCATTAAATGTCTTTATACATTCCTTACACTTGTATCTTTTACGACCTTTATAAATACCATGTCCATAAATGTCGTCCGTATGACAATGAGGGCAAAGAACTTTTTGATTTTCGTTAATTGTTGAGCGTACTTTAGTTAACTGTGGTGTTTGTCCTAGTTCCTTCTTTAAAATGATGAAAAGATCTCTCTTCTCTTGATCTGCTAATTCCGACATGATTAATTGTAAATCCATAATTATATAAGTTTGCATAAAGATAGTGAAATCTACATTATCTCGCAACATAACCTTAAATTTTGTAATGTCTGTTAGATTGACTATATTTGTACATATGCGTGTAAATTTAATACACAATTGTGCAAGATTGTTTAATATATTTATCTGCGTGTTAGCAACAATGTCAGAACGGCAAAGTTGGAATATAAAAAAAAGGAATATTAACTTAAAAAAAGCGGAATTATGAGTATTGAAGCAAAATTAATTATAGACGGCAAAGAAATTAAGGTTTTATCCTATAATTTCAGTTTTGACCAAATAGCCGATACAAATGGCAGACCATCAAGCAAGCCAGTATTTAATGGTTTATGGGTAGTTATAGAATCACAAAAGGGAGTTAACCTTGAAGAGTGGGCAATAGCAATAAATCAAGATAAACTGGTAGAATTACATATTGCTCCAGTAGTATTAGGAGGTAAAACTAAAATATACTATTTTTTAAACTCTCATTTAGTAAAATGGCAAGTATATTTTTCGGCAACAGGCATACAACCAATGACCGAAGCACTTTTAATAAAAAGTGCAGGAGTAAAAGATTCAAATTCGACAGAACAATATGAGGCGTATTGGTTAACAGCACAACCAAATACAACACCAGTAACTACAATAAACTACAACGAAGAAAAAGAACCAAAAATCACAAAAATAGATTGGTTAAACCCAGAAACTAACAAAAAAATAAAAGAAATTACTTACGATGAAAACATAAGTTTACAAATAGAAATTAGAGATGCGATTGGTGGAACGGCAATCATTGTCATAAAAAAAGAAGATGGAAACGATTTTGAAGAAGGAAAAACAGAACTTACCTTTACCGAAGCCGTAGATGAAGATGGTATAGTAACCGTAACACCATTTTTAATAGAGCCAATTTGGGCAGAAACCAAAGTACAAACATATGATTTTTTAGTAGCCAAAGTTACCTATAACGGTATAACCAAAGAGAGTAAAGAAATAAAACTAATACCATTTCCACAAGTAGTAGTAGATTTTAGACCAGAAGATAAATACATAGGCGAATACGGTTTTGATTATTTACGAGAAGGGAAACTAAAAAAAGACAAAATAACCTACAAAGGGCTTTTGGGAGAAGTTAAAAAAATAGACCCAAAAACAGGAAAAAAATTAAAAACACCCAAATTTTTTAAATTTACAACCGATGCTAAATACAATCATTTAAAAAACACACATTATCCGTTTACCGATAAAGACGGAAAAACTATAACCTTAGATTGGCGAGAAGATTTTGAAGGCAATAAAATAGCATTAGATTATACACAAACCCATTTAACCATTTATCCAAATACAAGCGTAAAATTAAGTTTACAAGTAGAAACTTTTGATGACCCAAACGAACTTACTTTTGTTTACGATAAAACCTATTTTACTTTAGATAAACAAACCATACCTGCACAAAGCAAAGGTAAAAAACGATTACACGATTTTTTAACCATTACTGCAAGTAGTAAAGAGTTTACCGAAGACCAAGTTATTAAAGTACGATACAAAGACCGCCTTTTAGGTCAACTTAATGTGCTTAAAAATGATAAAGCAAGTCGTAAAAAAACAAATATTGTACTTGTACAAGTGGAAACAGACATTACAGGAGATAAGAAAAAAGGAAGTTTCACCTCCAAATCAGGTAAACCAGAAGAAGATATGGTAAAACGGATTTTAAAACAAGCCTATATTACTGGAGAAGTAAAGGAGGTTTTAGCATTTAATCCAACTGCAATAAAAGACCCAACAACCAACAAATTAAAATATCCTGATTTTAATGCGGATTATGCTTTAGTTGATACTTCTGATGTTGATAGACCAAAAATCTTAAACAAACACCACAACACCAAAAACGAGAGTTTAGCCCATTTTATGGAAAAAGCGTTTAATAAGGCAAACCCAACCTATAAAAACCATCGTAAAATTTTCTTTTTTGGTGATGTGGGAGGTAGAAAGAAAAAAAGCACAGGTGTTGTTACTAAATTAGCAGGTAATGCAAAAGAGTTTAACACATCATCTGCCGT
>JAKISG010000037.1 GCA_021648755.1 Flavobacteriaceae bacterium
TAGGAAAACTATTGGTTAGGTTGTCTGCTAGTAATGGGTCTACGCCTATGCTACCGTCTGGGGCTAGAAGGTTTGCTAAGTCGCCATTGAAAAAGGATATACCGCCTTTTAGTCCAAAGGCTAGTTTTCCTTCTTCTGAGGTGTTTATGGTGTAGGATATGTCTGCAAATACGTTTTGTTCTTTTACAGGGCCTATTTGGTCAACTATTACGGATAGGCCTAAGCCTAGGTTACGTCCTACTGGTGCGTGTATATTTGCGGTCATCGTTTGTGGTGCGCCATCTATGCCTACCCATTGGGTTCTGCCTAAAACACCGATACTTAGGGTTTCTCTGGACCCTGCATATGCTGGGTTTACTACATTCATATTATACATGTAGTGTGTATATTGGGGGTCTTGTTGCCCGAAACTTGATGAGATTGTTAACAAAATAATAACAAAAAAGAGTAAAATTTTCTTCATGGGAATGGCTATTTTTTAGCTTGAGTTGACGCAAATTTAGTTTAAAATTTGTTTTAAACCAAAAAAGATTTAAAAATCCTATCTTTATTAATTGTATAAAGTTATAAATTTTGGTCTATATTTGCATTTATTTAGATTTAATCTATATTAGAACTCTATGATACAAATAAGCGAAACAGCAAAAGGCAAAGTAATAAGTATGATGCAAGAAGATGGTTTTAATTATAAAACAGATTTTGTTCGCGTGGGTGTTAAAAGTGGTGGTTGTTCAGGTTTATCTTATGAATTAAAATTTGACAAAAAACAAACAAAAAACGACACCGCTTTCGAAAGTAATAATATTAAAATAATTGTAGAAAAAAAGAGTTTTTTATATTTAGCAGGAACTATTTTAGAGTACTCTGGCGGATTAAACGGAAAAGGTTTTGTCTTTAATAACCCTAATGCACAAAGAACTTGCGGTTGCGGAGAAAGTTTTTCTTTATAACAATTTCTCCAATATCTAAGGAACGACTTTTAAAAAAGTAAATCATGAATAAATACACAGAAGACGATTTAAAAAAAGAATTAGAAACTCAAGAATATGAGTATGGTTTCTATTCAGAGTTAGATGCAGAAACTTTCCCTAAAGGATTAAATGAAAATATTATTCGTGCTATTTCAAAGAAAAAAAAAGAGCCAGAGTGGATGACCAAATGGCGTTTAGATGCATTTAAAATTTGGCAAGAAATGAATGAGCCAGAATGGGCAAATGTACATTACAAAAAACCAAACTTTCAAGAAATATCTTATTACTCTGCACCAAAACAAAAAACCAAATTAAATAGTTTAGATGATGTTGATGCTGAACTTTTAGCAATGTATAAAAAATTAGGTATCTCTATTAATGAACAAAAAAGAATGAATAATGTAGCTATGGATATTGTCGTAGATTCTGTTTCAGTAGCCACAACTTTTAAGGAAACCTTGGCTAAAAAAGGAATACTTTTTATGCCAATTTCTGAAGCCATTCAAAAACACCCTAAATTAGTAAAAAAATATTTGGGAACTATTGTACCTCAAAAAGATAATTTTTACGCAGCTTTAAATGCAGCCGTTTTTACAGACGGTTCATTTTGTTATATTCCAAAAGGTGTTAAATGCCCTATGGAATTATCTACTTATTTTAGAATCAACGAAGGTGGAACAGGGCAATTTGAACGCACGCTTTTAATTGCAGATAAAGGTTCTTATGTTAGCTATTTAGAAGGGTGTACTGCGCCAAGTCGCGATGAAAACCAATTACATGCCGCAGTTGTAGAACTCATTGCATTAGATGATGCAGAAATAAAATATTCAACCGTACAAAATTGGTACCCTGGAAACGCAGAAGGTAAAGGTGGCGTATTTAACTTTGTGACCAAGCGCGCTCTTTGCGAAAAAAATGCTAAAGTATCATGGACACAAGTAGAAACTGGCTCTGCAATTACATGGAAATACCCTAGTTGTATTCTAAAAGGAGATAATTCCGTAGGTGAATTTTACTCCATAGCAGTAACCAATAATTTTCAACAAGCAGATACTGGTACAAAAATGATTCATTTAGGTAAAAATACCAAAAGCACCATTATTTCTAAAGGGGTTTCCGCAGGAAAATCACAAAATTCATACCGTGGTTTAGTACAAATAGGTGCAAGAGCAGAAAATGCTCGTAATTTTTCACAATGCGACTCTTTATTAATGGGGAATGATTGCGGAGCACATACTTTCCCATATATAGAATGTAAAAATAAAACAGCGCAAATAGAACATGAGGCAACCACAAGTAAAATTGGCGAAGACCAATTATTTTATTGCAATCAAAGAGGTATAGATACCGAAAAAGCCATTGCTCTAATTGTTAACGGGTTTAGCAAAGAAGTACTAAATAAATTACCTATGGAATTTGCAGTAGAAGCAAGAAAATTATTAGAAATTTCTTTAGAAGGCTCTGTTGGGTAATAAAAATTATAAAAACAGATTATTTCAAAAATTTTAAAATGAAAAAAACAATTTTAGTTTTAGTAGTTAGCGTACTATTTTTTTCTTGTAAACCCAAGAAAAAAGAAGTAGCAATTACAGAAAATTTAATAAAATTGCATGTTTTTTCTGGCGGAAAAATCATAGTAAACAATCTAGAATTGTTCTCTCAAGATACAACTTATCAGGGTCAATCTAAAGAATTTGCAAATCCATTTTATGTAATTCAACACCCAAAAGGAATTTTAATGTGGGATGCTGGCTTGCCAGAAAATTTAGTTGGTTTACCAAAATCATTTACAGATCCAAGCGATGCTTTTACAATTTCTAGAAAAGATTCATTGATAAATCAATTAAAAAGTATCAAATTAAAAGTATCTGATTTTAAATACATTGCTTTATCTCATTCGCATATTGGCCATGCAAATAGTTTTAAAGATGCCATTTGGTTGGTACAAAAAAATGAATATAAATATGTTACAAGTGATTCTGCTCAAATAAAAGAAGCCACTATTTACACAGGAATTAAAGACTTAAAAAACCCAAAACTCTTACATAAAGTATATGCCTGGTCATACCATTGGTCATCAAGCTTTATATTTAAATATAGGTTTAGAAAAACCAATCTTATTAACGGGAGATTTATACCATTTTGAAGAAAATAGAACAACAAAAGGAGTTCCTATTTTTAATTATAATGTAGAACAAACTTTAAAAAGTATGCTGTCTTTTGAAAAATTTGCAAAAGAAAAAGGAGCAGAAGTAATTATACAACATTCACCTAAAGACTTTAAAAAGTTAAAGACGATATTAAGTAAATAATAAAAAAATTAAATAAAGTAAAATTATAACGTAAGTTAAGTACAGAAAAACATGCTAAAAATAACAAATCTACACGCCCAAATAGAAAATACTAAAATTTTAAAAGGTGTTAATTTAGAAATAAAAGCAGGCGAAGTGCATGCTATAATGGGTCCTAATGGCTCTGGAAAAAGTACATTGTCCGCAGTAATTGCTGGCAATGAAATTTATGAAGTTAAACAAGGAGAAATTTTATTTGAAAATAAAGATATTTCAGAACTTGCACCAGAAGAAAGAGCTCATAAAGGTATCTTTATGTCGTTTCAATACCCTGTAGAAATACCAGGGGTTTCGACAATAAACTTTATTAAAACGGCTATAAATGAAAGAAGAAAAGCAAACGGCTTAGAAAGTCTTTCTGCAAAAGATATGCTAAAACGGATTAAAGAAAAATCAGAATTGTTAGCAATGGATCGTAAATTTTTATCCCGCTCTTTAAACCAAGGTTTTTCGGGAGGAGAAAAAAAACGAAACGAAATTTTTCAAATGGCAATGCTTGAACCTAAACTGTCTATTTTAGATGAAACAGATTCTGGTTTAGACATTGATGCACTAAAAATTGTAGCAAATGGTGTAAATAAACTAAAAAATAAAAATAATGCAATTTTGGTAATTACACACTATCAACGTTTACTCGATTATATTGTTCCCGATTTTGTACACGTACTTAAAGACGGTAAAATAATAAAAACTGGCGGAAAAGAATTAGCACTTGAGCTAGAAGCAAAAGGATATGATTGGCTACAATAGGTAAAATAATATAATGAAACTAAAAGAAAAATTAATTACATCGTTCTTTGAATTAGAGAATGAAGGAATGTTAGATTTAGATTCTAATATTCATAAAATTCGGTCAAAAGCATTTGCAGATTTTGAAAACAAAGGTTTTCCAACAAAAAATGATGAAAACTGGAAATATACTTCATTGAAATCTATTTTAAATAATGACTATACCGTATTTCCAAATAACGAAACAGTACTAGAGTTAAAAGACGTAAAAAAATATTTTATTCATGAAATAGATTCATACAAACTTGTCTTTATTGATGGTGTTTACAGTTCTTTTTTATCAGACACTACACATGAAAGAATGGATATTTGCTTAATGTCCTCTGCTTTAAAAAACACAAAATACAAGATTATAATTGATCATTATTTTAATACCATTGCTAACCGTAGTGGAAGCATAACTTCTCTAAACACCGCGTTTTCTAGGCAAGGTGCTTATATTCATATTCCAAAAAATACCATTGTACCCAAACCAATTCAAATAATTCATTTTTCAACGAAAAACGAAAAAGAGTTATTACTACAACCTAGAAATTTAATTATTGTAGATGAAAACTCACATGTACAAATAATCGAAAGGCATCAAAGTTTGAGTGATGCAATTGTTTTAACCAATTCGGTTACCGAAATTTTTGCTAATAAACGAGCAATTGTAGATTATTATAAAATTCAAAATGATACCGAAAATGCATCATTAATAGATCAAACTTTTATACAGCAAAAAAAACATAGCAATGTATCGGTAAATACGTTTTCGTTTGGCGGAAAACTAACAAGAAACCATTTAGAGTTTCATCAAGAAGGAGAACGTATTGATTCTAACCTTAACGGAATAACAATTATTGGCAACAAGCAATTAGTAGATAATCATACTGCTGTATTTCATAAATATCCAAACTGTGAAAGTCACGAACTATATAAAGGTATTTATGCTGATGCATCTACAGGTGTTTTTAATGGTAAAGTAATTGTCCGTAAAGAAGCACAAAAAACGAATGCCTTTCAACAAAATAATACTATTTTAATTGGTAAAAAAGCAACTATAAACGCCAAACCTCAATTAGAAATTTTTGCAGATGATGTAAAATGTTCACATGGCTGTACCATTGGTCAATTAGACGAAGCTGCTCTTTTTTATATGCAACAACGCGGTATTCCAAAAAAAGAAGCACAAGGTTTGTTGTTATATGCTTTTAGTAATGCTGTGGTCGAAAAAATTAAAATACCAGAATTAAAATCTAGAATTACAAAACTTATTGCTATGAAACTTGATGTTAATTATTGTCTGTAAGTTAGTATTTTAATCTATTTTAAACCCATTTTTATTCTAATTGATGTTCAATAAAAAATAAAAACGAAATTTTCTTATAGGGTTTTTCATTTTTTGGTTAATACCGAACACTAGATGTTAAAAACTGTTAAAAATTCTTTAACCTAATTTAGGTTGATTATCTTTGCAAAAATATAAAAACCCTTAATAATGAAAACAATTAAATTAATTTATGGAATTTTAATAGGACTGATGATTCTTTCATCTTGTTCAAGTGATGATGATGATAATAGTCCAGGCTCAATTATTGGTGTTTGGAAACCTTTAAAAGAAACTTATGTGTGTTCTGGAAATGAAGAAGTTACTGATTCCAATTCTTGCGAACAAACCTCAAGACTCACTTTTCTTGAAGACGGAACTCTTACTGCACTTGAGAAAGATGACGATAATGAATCTGGAAATTGTGAATCGTTCAATCTTTCAGCAACTTGGGCTCTTATTGATGGAGACTTAACCAGTGATGGAAACTTAACTATAACAGGAGAAGAGGTAGGAGAGGAAGGAAGTGTAGATCTCTTTTTTGAGGTTTCAAATAACACTTTAAAATTGACTCAATCTGATACTTGTGGTGGTGAAAATCCTTCTACTTCTATTTCAGAATTTGAAAGAGTAGAATAAACTATTCAAAAAATAAGAATAGAAAATTTGCTTTTGCTTTCATCAATAGCAATTTCTAGTTTTTCAACTTTAGTTATAAAAAATTAAAAAAGTGGGATTTCCTTTTAGGGTTTCCCGCTTTTTTTAATTATTTTTATTTTGCAAGGTACAACGTAATTATTGTAGGCTTTAATCAAACAATTACAAAAAAATTCTTTTTTAAATATCTAAATCTTTTATAAAAATAGGTTATTACTGTCTGAAAAACAGCAAAAAATTTGATTTATCTAAAAAAAAATTAGTTAACAAATTTTAGCATTTAGTTAATAAGTAAAAATTAAATAAATCTTACAATACTTATACTTATTTTATTTTTGCAATAACGCTCTTAACTAGACTAATAAAAATTTTATGAAAACTAAAATTCCAAAACCAAAATTATTTGCATGTTCTAAAAGTATTGAATTAGCAACTAAAATTGCAAAAGCCTTTGGTACTGAATTAGGAAATTCGAAAAGATTAAATTTTAGTGATGGTGAATTTCAAGTATCCTACGAAGAAACTATACGGGGCAGAAGAGTTTTTATTATAGGCTCAACCATTCCGCCAAGTGATAATTTAATGGAAATGTTATTAATGATAGATGCTGCAAAAAGAGCTTCAGCAAGACACATAACTGCGGTAATACCATATTTTGGATGGGCAAGACAAGACCGTAAAGATAAGCCTAGAGTACCTATTGCAGCAAAATTAGTAGCTAAAATGTTACAAACTGCAGGCGCTACTCGAATTATTACAATGGATTTACATGCTGATCAGATTCAAGGTTTTTTTGAAAAACCAGTGGATCATTTATATGCTTCAACCATATTTTTACCATATATAGAAACTTTAAATTTAGACAATATTACCATTGCATCACCAGATATGGGAGGTTCAAAACGTGCTTATGCCTATTCTAAATTTTTAAATAGTGAAGTCGTTATCTGTTATAAGCAACGTAAAAAAGCAAATGTAATTTCACATATGGAACTCATAGGTGATGTAAAAGAAAGAAATGTAATTATTATTGATGATATGGTAGACACAGCAGGAACATTGACAAAAGCAGCGGCTATAATGATGGAAAAAGGCGCCTTAAGTGTACGTGCGATTACAACACACGCTATACTTTCTGGTAAGGCAGTAGCGCGTATAAATAACTCAAAATTATTAGAATTAATAGTGACAGATACAATTCCTAAAAATCATACTAGTTCTAAAATAAAAACAGTATCTTGTGCCCCATTATTTGCTGATGTGATGAAAAAAGTTCAGAATAACACATCTATCAGTAATCAATTTTTAATGTAAAAAACAAAATTAGAATGCAATCTATTATTATTAAAGGAACCAAAAGAGAAAGCGTAGGTAAAAAAGAAACAAAAGCCTTGCGTAATGCTGACAAAGTACCTTGCGTAATCTATGGTGGTGGTAACACTATCCATTTTTCAGCAAAGGAAAAAGCATTTAAAAAATTAGTATATACACCAAATGTATATACAGCAACTATCGATATTGCTGGTGAAAAATTGAGTACAATATTACAAGATATTCAATTTCACCCTGTAACAGATAGAATATTGCATATCGATTTTTATCAACTGTTTGATGATAAAGAAATTGCAATGAATATACCTGTAAAATTAAGAGGTAGTTCACTAGGAGTTATGAATGGCGGATCTCTACGTTTTACTAATCGTAAATTAAAAGTGAAAGCTTTACCTATGAATTTACCAGATGAAATTACAATTGATATTTCAAGCCTAAAAATAGGAGATAAAGTATTTTTACACGAATTAACAAATGATAAATATGATTTCTTACATCCTGAAAACATGGTTGTTGTACAGGTAAGAATGTCACGTGCAGCAATAGTTGAAGAAGAGGAAGAAGAAGGAGTAACTGAAGGTGCTGAAACAACTGAAGAAACTAAAGGAGAAGGTGCAGCAGAATAAAGTATAAAATTCTAAATTTTTTAAAGCTCTTCTTAATTTAGAAGGGCTTTTTTATTATTTTTAAATGGTATAATTGTAGAAAAATGGTATCATTGTAGAAATTTAAAACAGGTATATTATTTCACTCTTTAAAAAATATTTCGCAAATAATAAATTAGAAATAAGTATGAAAAAATATTTAATTGTTGGTCTTGGTAATATTGGCGAAAAATATAAAGATACAAGGCATAATATTGGATTTAAAATTTTAAATACAATTGCAACAAAAGAAGAAATAATTTTTAGCACTCAAAAATTAGGAGATTTAACAAAATTTAGATTTAAGGGCAGGACTTTTATTCTACTAAAACCAAATACTTATATGAATTTAAGCGGTAAGGCAGTTAAGTATTGGATGAAAAAAGAAAAAATACCTTTAGAAAATATTTTAATTATTTGTGATGATTTAAATATACCGTTTCAAAAATTAAGGCTAAAACCTAAAGGGAGTGCTGGAGGTCATAATGGTTTAAAAGACATTAATAATTCATTATGCACACAACAATATGCAAGAATGCGTTTTGGTGTTGGTCATGAATTTTCTAAAGGGAGACAGGCAGAATACGTCTTAGGTAAGTGGAGTGATGAAGAACTAAAAAATATTCCGTTACAAATAAATAAAATTTATGAAACTGTTAAATCTTTTGGAACTATTGGTCTTGAAAGAACAATGAATATATTTAATACCAAGTAATTACTTTCCAAGATGAAATAAAGCATCACCCATACTTACAATTGGAAAGTTATTTATAGCAATAATATAACCATTATTAGGTGACTTTAAAATAACCTTAGTTTCTCCATAGGTGTCCATAATAAAGCCCAAAATTTGTCCTTTTTTTACTTTTTCACCATTACTTACTTTTTTACTAAAAATACCTGCAATATCTGCACGAATCCATTTACGCTTTGTTATTACAATACTTTTTTTTACTATTGGAATTTTAACTTCTTGACTAATCATATTAAAATGTTGTAAAATATTTAGAGTTCCATAAATGCCTTTTTCTATAGCATTTTCATCTAATCTAAGCGACTCTCCTCCTTCAAAGACTAAAACAGAGATGTTATTTTTAGAGCACTCATTTCGAAAAGATTTAGGTATTAAATTTGATGTAAACATAAACGGTGCATTAAAAATTGTAGCGAGAAATTTTGCGCGTTCATCTTCTGCGGTATATCTAATTTGTGAAAAATTAGAACGTTGTTCGCCTCCAGTATGATAATCGATTGCAAAATCTATATTTTTTACCAACTCTTTCATATGATAATAAGCAACTCTACTAGCCAATGATCCTTTTTTAGAACCAGGAAAACTTCGGTTAATATCTTTACCATGCATATCTCGAGAAAGATTTAAAAACCCAAAAATATTTAATAACGGAACTACAATTACACAACCACAGTTAATTTTATATGATTTATCAATTAGCATTCTACGTATCATCTCAATACTATTAACTTCATCTCCATGTAAACCACCTTGTAATAAAACCGTTGGTCCTAGTTCTTTACCATTAAAAACATATACAGGTATTTCAATCAAAGTACCTGTTGGTAATCTATCTACAGGTATTTTGATAAGTTTGTTTTCTCCCAAGCCAATTCTATGCCCTCGAATTTCTACAATTTTATTTTTAAAGTCTTTTTGATACATATCTGTTCTTCTCTATGAATTTAATAATTTTTTGAGCAACATTTATTTTAGTATATGCTTCAATACCTTGAAATCCTGGAGTTGAATTTACTTCAACTAATAAAGAACCTCTTTTTGAACGAATTAAATCCACGCCACAAACAGGTAAGCCTAAAAATCGTGCTGCACGTAAAACAGTTCTTTTTTCTTTATTTGTTAAGGTAACACTTTCACCAGTTCCGCCACGATGAATATTAGATCTAAAATCGCCTTCTGCACCAATTCTTTTCATAGAGGCAATAACATTTCCACCAGCAACAATTGCTCTTATATCTTCACCGTTAGATTCTTTAACAAACTCTTGTAACATAATACTAGTATCCATATTAATAAATGTGTCTATAATAGATTTAGCCGATTTTTTAGAATCTGCTAAAATTACACCTAAACCATGCGTGCCTTCCTGTAATTTTATAATTACTGGTGCGCCACCAAGTAACTCAATTTGTTCTTCAATATTATCTGGATTTATAGAAAAAACAGTTTTAGGTATAGGTACATTTTTACGATTCATTATCTGTAAAGTACGCACTTTATTTTGAGATCGAGTAATACCTAAAGAATGTGCTGTGCTAAACACACCATTCATTTCAAATTCTTTTACAATTGCGGCACCATGTCTAAAAACAGATGAACCAATACGTGGTATAATAACATCTGCATCATCAATAATATCTTTACCCTCATATATGATTTTTGGTTTTCCTTGACCTATTAATACAGAACACCTTGTGTGATTAATAACTTGCACTTGATGTCCATGCTCTTTGGACTCTTCAATCAAACGCATTGTGGAATATATGTTTTCGCTTACCGAGAGGATTATTATTCTCATATCGTTTATATTAATTTTGTAAAAACTAAAATAATACCAATATTTTGAATAAACCTAACTAAAAGTATTTTTTTTAGAAAAATTTAACTTAATTTACAATGAATTGTTATTAATTGCAGTTATTCTAATAAACAGGTAATAAAATAATTATTCCGTGATTACTTTTCGGATTTAATCAAGAGTAAAAAACAATAAATAAACACATGAAAACAAGATTTAAAAAATTAGGTATAATTACACTTTTAATCGCATTTTTAACAATAACCGTTTCTTTTAAATCTGATTTTTTTGAAATTGCCAAACAAATAGAGTTATATACTTCTATTTTTAAAGAGCTCAATATGCACTATATTGATGAGGTAAACCCAACACAAATGACAAATAATGCCGTAAAAAATATGCTCAAAAATTTAGACCCTTATACAAAATATTACGATGAGCAAGATGTAGAAGATTATAAAATTAAATCACGTGGGGAATATGGCGGTATTGGTGCAAAATCTTTGTTTAAAGATAATCGTTTATTTATTCGTGAAGTTTATGAAGGCAATCCCGCAGCAAAGGCAGGACTAAAAGCAGGTGATGAAATTATTAAAATCAATGATATTTGGGTAAAAGATTATGAGGGTAATTCTATAAGCGCTCTATTAAAAGGACTTCCTGAAACAAAAGTAAGCGTTAAAGTAAAAAGAAATGATAAAACTATAGCTATAGAAATAACGAGAGAAACTATTGAAATTGACCCTGTGCCATTTTATGAAATGATTGATGATGAAGTTGGTTATATTGCCTTTGTAAAATTCAATAAAAAAGCAGCTAAAAGAGTAAAAGAAGCATATCAAGACCTGAAAGAAGAGGGCATGCAAAAATTAATTATTGACGTACGTAGTAACCCAGGAGGTCTGTTAAATGAAGTAGTAAAAATTGTAAATTATTTTGTGCCAAAAGATCAAATTGTAGTTACCACAAAATCAAAAGTAAAAAAATGGAGTAATACTTATAAAACGAGACAAGAACCGATAGATTTAGAAATACCAATCGTTATTTTAGTTAATGGTAGGTCAGCATCGGCAAGTGAAATTTTAGCAGGGTCATTACAAGATTTAGATCGGGCGGTTATTATTGGTGAAAGGTCTTATGGTAAAGGTTTAGTACAACGTACGAGAAAATTACCTTACGGAACACAAATAAAACTAACTATTTCTAAATATTATACACCAAGCGGAAGGTGTATTCAGAAATTAGATTATACCAATAGAGATCTAAAAACAGGCATTGTACCTAAATTTGATGCTAAAAATAGAAATATATTTAAAACACTAAACGGAAGAAATGTATATGATGGTGGTGGGATTGAACCAGATATAAAAGTAGAAAAACTAGAAAAGACAATTGGTACAAAAGCACTTTTTGCATCAGATGCTATTTTTAAATTTGCAACCAAATATCAACATGAACATAAAACGATTGCAAATGCTGCTAATTTTATCTTAAATGATAATGATTATCAATCCTTTATTAATTTCGTTAAAACGGAAGAAACCACATTTAAAACAGAAACAGAAAAAAGTTTTGAAAAAGCATTTAAAAAAGCAGAAAATGAAAAATATAACCATATTATTAACTCTGGGTACAATCAATTATTACAACAAATAAACACTAAAAAAATAACGGATTTAAACACTAACAAACAAGAGGTTTTAGAACGTATTACTGATGAAATTTTAAAACAATTTTATTATAAAAAAGGAATTTATTTAAATAAATTCTCACATGATAAAACTATTGTAAAAGCAACTAACTTATTAAAAAACACTAAAAAATACACTAAAATTCTACAATAGTTTGTAAAAGATACAATCTTACTTTTTCTTGCTTTTCGTAATAGATGCTTCGATAATTGTTAATAAAAAATCATCTTGCGTTTTTAAAAGTTCTGCTTTGTTTAATCCTTTTCCATATTTGTAAATTACCTTTTGTTGATTTACTGTTTTTGCATTTTGATAAATAGAAATTAACTCTAGTATTTAAAGATTAAAAGTTTAGATTATTTTAAATAAAATGAACCATCGTCTTTAAATTGTAGTTTATTTTCAGGAAAATCGGTTAGTGTCAATTTTTTTATTTCTTTAAAAGCAGCTTGATTTTCATCTAAATAAGGGTAAACTGCATCTCGTTGTTTTGCAGAAATAATTTTTCCAGAAATAAAATTACCGTTTTTATCCATTTCAACTTTAATAATTGGTGCAAAACCTTTAATATTTGTTAAATTAAAACGCTTGTAGGTACAAAAATTACCTAAACTATATGTAATAAAACGATTTTTATAAACCTCAATTGCTCTACTTACGTGTGGACCATGACCTAAAACAATATCTGCCCCAGCATCAATTACTGCATGTGCAAATTTATAGACGTTACCTCTATTTTCACCGTAAAAAGTTTCTGTTTCTCTAGTAACATGTGTGTGTTTTGAACCTTCGGCACCTCCATGAAACGAAACAATTACAATGTCACACGTTGCTTCTAATTTACTTACAATTTCTTTTGCTTTAGTTATATCGTGAATTTTAATACAGTCTTTATTAGGTGCAAAAGCTGCAAATCCATACTTGATACTATCTTTTATGAAAGTAGTATATGGTTTTGAGTAAACACCAGCGTAAGCAATTCCGTTTTCTTCTAATGTTTTTTTAGTGTTTTCAATTCCGATTTTTCCAAAATCACCAATATGATTATTTGCAATACTCATTACATTAAACCCTGCTGTATTTAAATATTTTGCAAGTTTTGTAGGCATTTTAAAAGAGTAACATTTAGATGGATCTTTACAATGTTTTGCATTTTTTCCAGTATCTGTTAAAGTACCTTCTAAATTACCAAAAAGAATATCTGCTGCTGCAAAAGTAGTATTTACTTTGGCAAAAGGGTTCACATTTTCTGCTGGTAAATAATGTTTGTTAGGAAAAGAAGTTCCCATCATTATATCGCCAACAGCTATTATTGTTATGTTTTCTTTCTGCGCTGTTGAACTTAAGATCCCTAAAGAAAATAAGATTAGGATAATTTTTTTTTTCATGATTCTTTATTTTTTTTAAAAATTTATGACTGCTAGATTACAGTTAATAAATTATAAATCTCTTTTTAATCAAATGACTGCCCTTCTTGCATAGATGCTTTTTGCATTGCAACAAATTCTGTGGGTGTTAGGTTTCCAAAATAATAGCCCATTGGGTTTACTGATTTTTTATTATAACGAACTTCATAATGCAAATGTGGTGCCACAGATCTACCAGTATTACCAATTAAACCAATAACTTCACCTCGTTTTACTTTTTTACCTTTAGAAGTTTTTATTTTACTCATATGTGCATATCTAGTTTCATAGCCATACCCATGGTCTATGTAAACTACGTTACCGTAAGTTGCACTTCTATCTGCACGTGTAATTACCCCATTACCTGAAGCATAAATTGATGTTCCTTTTTTAGCAGAAAAATCCATACCTTCATGCATTTTTCGATATTTTAATGTAGGGTGCATTCGCATACCATAACCAGAAGCCATTCTAGTCAAATTGCCTTTTTTTACAGGCATTATAGCGGGTATTGAAGCCAACATTTCTTCTTTATTTTTTGCTAAAGTTACAATTTCATCTAAAGATTCTGATTGTATTTTTAATTGTTTAGATAATCTATCTAGATTTTGGGTTGTGTTAATAATCATTTCAGAATTATTGTAACCCTCTAAATCTTTATATCTGTTTACACCACCAAAACCAGCTTTACGCTGCTCTAATGGTATAGGGCTTGCCTCAAAATACATTCGATAAATATTATTATCTCTATCGGCAATATCATCAAGAACATGAGTTGCTTGTTGCAATTTTTTATTTAATAAGCTATAATTTAATTCTAAATTTTCTAATTCTCTTTTTTGTTGTTTTTGTTTAGGTGATTCAAAAATTTGGCTGAACACAACCCAACCTATAAAAGAGGTTAGTAAAATACTAGTTGCTAGAAAAATTCCCTTTTTAATTTTATAAGATTTATTTAACCTTACCTTTTTATAAGATAACGTATCAGAATCATAAAAATATTTTTCTTTAGCCATAGTTATTAAAATATCTTACTTTTACATTTAGCAAGTTAAATTATTTCTAATAAAACTAGGCAAATTTAATTAAAATATTTTTAATTGATTTTTTGTAGGTGTTAATTATTGTTAATTTTGATTTAAAACCTTTTTAAATTGATAAAAAAAACAATCAATCAATCTTAAATCTTAGCGCCCATAAACTTTGTTAAACTCTCGTTTTTGGTTTTTATTATTCTGGATAGGATCTGTCTTTTTCTTGTATTACCTCTCCTGTAATACCATCTAAACCTATTGTTCCTAAAATCATTTTTTCTTTTTCTTTATCATATGTGATTCCCCAAACAGGTGTACCGTCAACAACATTTCTACCAATTCTAAAATAATCTCCTTTCATATCAATATTTCTTTGTTCAATAAATTTTAAAATATCTTTAAAAGTAAATTTAAACGGTTTATCGTAATCGGTTTCTTTTATTAAAGCGCCTTGTTGGTTGTATTCTTTCATAACTCCTGCTAAAAAATCATTAGGAAAATCCTGTACTGTTGATTTTAGTTTACCATTTGAATAGTATCTATTTCTTGTTTGAAAATATGAGTTTTTAGGTTTAATTAATTCTATATATAGACCTGAACCACTTTTATATTGTTTTATTACAGTGCTATCCTCTAAAACAGTATTATACTCATTTCCTATTTTATTTTTATTAAATGTTTCTATATCAAAAGTTTTCATGGTGTCTTGTTTTAAATTGTTGTTTTGTGCTTTACAACTTGCCATTACTATAATAATTAATGAGCCAATTATTAAATATGTTGTTTTCATACGTTCATTTATTTAATATTAAATTAATGTTATGAATGTTTCATCATATTATTCTTTTTGTATTTTATCATTTGCTAGTAGTTGTTTTATTTGCCAAATCCATAAGTGATTTCTTTTAGTGGAGTAATCCATTATATTTTGGGTTTTATTTTTTTCAAAACTATAGTCTTTATTTTCAAAACTATGCTCTAAACCTAAGCAATGTAAGTATATACCAAATTAACTTTGTAACACCGTATTATATCGTTTATT
>JAKISG010000038.1 GCA_021648755.1 Flavobacteriaceae bacterium
TTAAGGCGAGAATTAAAAGTAAAAACACCTTATAATGCAGTCGAAAAATGGTACGAACTAGACGAGAAAATATTTAAAATAAAACCAACTGAATTTAAAAATAAAATACTAACTTTGAAAATCTAAGTAAGTTGAAAAAAGAACAACAACCTTGTGAAACTTAACAAATACCTATTTTAAACTAGAGTCTTTAATTCTTGATTTCTTGATTTCTTGATTTAGTTGGTGTGGTTGGGTTAAAGCCAAAATCAGTATCTGGTAACTCTATACCTAATTTATTAATAACATAACCAATACTTGCAAAATGATGAATGGTATGGCTATGAGCTTGAATAAATGCAGATGCCAAAGTATAATTTACGGTTATTTTACCCAAGCCTAAATCATCAGTAACTTCTATAATTTGATCAAAATTAACACTTTGTAATGTATTTAAAGCATCTATTGTTTTTTCAAAATAAGCAATCCCAAAAGTAATTTTAGTTTCTGCAAGTTCATTTCTTTTTCTAGCAGTTAAATCTACTTTACCAAATTCTAAGCCATCAAAAATGCAATCAAAAACATCTAAAATATGTCGCATATGACTACCAATACTAGAGAAATAGGGAGCGACAGAGATATCGCTATATTGATTATCGTTAATTGAATTTAATAAACTTACCCCTCTATATAAATTTTTTATAATTGCCTGAATCATATTTATTTTCGTTATCATTTCGAGTTTTCATTATTATTTCGAAATAAGTCGCAAATATACAAATTTATTTAGTTAAGATAAACTTCATAAACTACTAATAATGCTAAAAATACAAATAAAAGACTCAATATATAATTAATATTCTGAGCTATAAATTGTGCTTTTTCAGCAATTTTTTTTGCGAAAATTGCGTAAATTGAAAATAAAGAAAAAGCACCAAATACTGCTCCAATAACATAAATTAACGAAAAAGGTTGTTCAATTTTCATCCAACCATTTTTTTCTGCTAAAGTCGCCATAGTTAGATAAAAGGGTATTGCCAACATATTTAAAGAAGACATACCTAAACCTATTAAATAATTGTTTCCTTTTTTATTTTTACCTTCTGCTTTGAACTTTTTACGTGCTTGCATAAAAAAGAAAATAGATAAGATTAGTAAAATAAAAATAGCAGCAGTTTTTAACTTTGTAATAACAGCTGGATTTTTGACTAAATATTTTGCGAAATAAACGGCAATAAAGGCCTGTATTATAACAACAGACGCAGCGCCAGTCGCAAATTGTATGCCTGCTTTTTTTCCTTTTTTTATACTTGTTTTGGCCGCTGTCATGTTTAACATAGAGGGTGCTAAAAGACCTATAAATGCTGCTAAAAATCCGACTATTAATGGTGAAATATAATTCATAATCTATAATTTAATTCATAATTTTTGCAAATTAGCATTAAATTATTATTTAACTTTTAAAATTATTTTTTTTTTTCAAAAAAGGCAAATAAAATAATATCTTAAATCTACAGAGTTTTTGTTATAACGGTCAGTTACCCCTTTTGCAGTAAAAACTCTTATCTAAGGGTAAATTATATCAAAAATATATGAAATAAGTATTTGTAAAAATAAAAAATGACTACATTCGCGATATAATAATTAAATCAAATACCTTATGAAGATTAAAATATTCATATTTACTATATTAATAATATCTATTAGTTGTAAGAAAGAAAAAAAAACAGTTGATAAAAGCACTATTTTTAAAATAGAAAATGGCAGAAATTGCTTTAAAGAAATAATTGAGAATAAAATTAAAAAAGATACTACAGAAATTATAGAAATAAATGAGTTAATCGTTAATTTAACCATAGATGGTAATAGTGTAAGTGGTGATTTTAACTATTTACCATTTAAAGAAAAAGCAGATAAAGGCAAGTTTACAGGTATTTTAAAAGATAATGTAGCAACAACAATTTGTGTTTTTAATCAAAACGGAAAGTCAAAAAAAGAAGAACTCATTTTTAAAATAGAAACAAATAAAATAGCTATTTTAGGCGGAGAAAAAGAAAAAATAGATGGTGTTTGGAAATTTAAAGATAAGTCTAAAGGGTTTTATATGAGCGAAATACCTAGGGTAAGTTGTAATTAAGTTGACAGTCAATTAGAGGTATAGAAATACGTTATCTTAAAATAGTAAAATACCCTAAATATTTATTATTTTAAAATAAATAATCATTAATACCTAGAACATGTTCCTCAATATATTTTTCAATATATTTTTTAGTAAAAATGGTGCTACCAGCAATGTTTTCAGTTTTTAGAACTTTGGCAATATCTAATTTTAAATATTCAATTAATAAAAATTTAGAGATGGCACGGTAGGAGTAATGCCAAGATTCGTGCTTATAGCCTTCTCTATACTTGTTATTAGTATATACTAAATAGAAACCATATTTATGTGCGTTTTCTTGCATCCAGTCTTCGTATTTTCTTTTTTTTGTTGCTGTTTTGTTTTTTAAACGGCTATTTTTAAAATTGCTTAGATCAACTTCTGTTCCCCAATGATGTCGAGAAGTTCCTGGTATTGCGGTATATTCAGTTATTTTTTTAATGGTTTCTTTAACAGATAGCCCTTGGTTTCTAAATACGTTGTATTTTTTTTTCCAAATTCTATTTTGATGCTCAAAACTTCGATATGCAGAAATAACATGAATTTTAACCCCCTTTTTTAAAGCATCTTTTTTCATTTTTTCTAAGGCATCGTAAACGTTTGTTTGCAATTTGTAGGTACTACCTTTTAATAAAGGTGTAATAGCTCTAGATTTACCAATAAGTATGTTTTTATTTGTTTTTATTTGAAGTAAAGTAAAACTCGTTAACAAAGTTATTACCAAACTAAAAAAGAGTGCTTTTTGTATGCGTTTATTTTTTTGCATGCACTTATAATTTGTTAAGTAGAGTCTAGTTAGGTAAGTAAATGTGCTTTGAAAATATTTGAATTTAGGTTTTAAGATTTGCTACTTATTAATAAAGTTATATTCTCTAGAGGTCTGCCAATAACGGCTTTATTTTCTTTTACAACAATTGGTCTTTCGATTAATTTTGGATTTTTAATCATTGCAGTAATTAGTTCAGAATCTGTTAAATCTTTGCCTTTGTAGTTTTCTTTCCAAATAGTTTCTCCTTTTCTAACTAATTGGATAGGAGTGAAGCCTAACATTTTTAATAAATTTTTTAATTCTTTTACTGTTGGTGGAGTTACTAGGTAATTTATAATTTCAAAATCAGTTTTACTATCTTCTAAAATAGATAAACCTTGTCGGCTTTTACTACATCTGTTATTATGATATATCTTTATTTTGGTCATTTTTTTATTTTATACAAAGGTAGTAAAAGGTTCTCGAAAAAGTGAAAGAAAATTAACAGATTAATTTTTGAAAACCTTGTAAGATTCAAAGTTACAAATATACCTAAGCAAGATTTAAATAATTTATAGAAGACTACATAATTTTTATTGGTATTGATATGTTTATTTTATTTTAAATAGTTAAATTTGTTTTCTCATAAATCCCAAAATTTTTTGCCACATTAAAAATGAAACAAAAAGTTAAAATAATAGAATGTCCAAGAGATGCCATGCAAGGCATTAAATCACATTTTATTACAACTAAAGATAAAGCAAAATATATCAATGCTCTACTGAAAGTAGGCTTTGATACCATTGATTTTGGTAGTTTTGTTTCCCCAAGAGCAATACCACAAATGCGTGATACCGCAGCCGTACTTTCAAAATTAGATTTATCTAAAACACAGAGTAAATTACTTGCTATTGTTGCAAATGTTAGAGGAGCAAACGATGCTAGTAAATTTGATGAAATAAATTATTTAGGCTACCCGTTTTCAATTTCTGAGAATTTTCAAATGCGCAATACAAGCAAGACTATTGCTGCATCTATTGTTGCATTAAATGAAATTTTAAGTATTGCTGCAAAAAGCAATAAGAAAGTAGTTGCTTATCTTTCTATGGGTTTTGGAAACCCTTATGGAGATACTTGGAATGTTGATATTGTTTCTAAATGGACAGATAAACTCTCAAAAATGGGTGTTGAAATCCTTTCTTTATCTGATACTATTGGTGTAGCAAATGGTAAAACTATTAGTTATTTGTTTTCTAATTTAATTCCGTTATACCCTAAAATAGAATTTGGAGCACATTTACATACAACACCAGACACTTGGCATGAAAAAGTAGATGCTGCTTTTAAGGCAGGGTGTTATCGTTTTGATGGTGCAATTAAAGGCTTTGGAGGCTGTCCGATGGCAAAAGATGATTTAACAGGTAATATGCCAACCGAAAAATTATTATCTTATTTTACACAGCAAAAAGTAGATACTAGTTTAAAACCAGTATCTTTTGAGAGTGCTTATAATGAAGCTTTAAATATTTTTTATCCATAAAAAATACTTTCAATTTTCTCGTTTATTGCTTCATTACTCTTTCGGAAACACAAAATCTAACTAAATTAGTAATTAGGTTAAAAATAAAGAGTGAAAAACCGAAAACCTATTTAATTTGGGTATATTTACAGTCCTAATCTTAAAAAGTGATTTATAATAATCTTTCTTTACGAATTCGTATTTTTTTATCGATGCTAACATTGGTAGTTATTGCGACCCTTCTAATTGTAGGTTTGGCAATTTACCAATACAGAGAGCAAGGTAAAGAGTATCATGAAAAACGATTACTAAGAAAAGAAAAAACAATTACCGCTACCATTGAAAACGAATTAGAGAGAACTACTTATATTGTAGAGACCAAAGACTTGCCCATAATTTTTAGAGACCAGATATTTAAGATTAGAGACATTCATAAATTAGACATAGATATTTATGATTTAAACGGAAAATTATTAATTAGTTCAACACCTACCTTTATTAATGATACCACAAATTATAATTTAACTAAAAAAGTAATTGCAAGTGTTATAAATAATGAAAATCACCGTTATTTAGATGAAAAAAAAATCAATGAAAGGAGTGTGCAGGCATCATACACCTATATTAATGATAGTAAATTTAAACCTATCGGTATTTTAGGCTTACCATACTCACAAGATAATACAGAGCAAAATAGAGAATTAAAAGAATTTTTAAACCGTTTAATCATTGCCTTTTTACCCATATTATTATTTGCAATTATTTTAGCCTATTGGCTATCTAAATACATTACAAAATCTATCAAAGCAGTTAGTGAAAAAATTAGTCAAACCGTTTTAGGTAGTCGCAATGAAAAAGTTGAAGTTGCCAATACAAGTAAAGAAATTACAACATTAGTTAATGCCTATAATAGTATGGTAGATGAATTAGAAGATAGTGCTATAAAATTAGCAAAAAGTGAACGAGAAGAAGCTTGGAGAGAAATGGCAAAGCAAGTAGCACATGAAATTAAAAACCCATTAACACCAATGCGTTTAACCGTACAAAATTTTGAACGTAAATTTAACCCAAACGATCCAAAAAGTAAAGAAAAACTAAAAGATTACAGTAAAACTTTAATAGACCAAATAGATACTCTAACCTCTATTGCATCTGCATTTTCTAACTTTGCTAAAATGCCAGCTCGACAGAAAATAAAATTAAATGTAGTCGAAGTAATTAAACATACAACCGAAATTTTTAGTGAAAATTATATTGAGTTTTATGCAACAAAAAAAGAAATTATAGCGCGATTAGATAAAACACAATTAATTAGAATAATTACCAATTTAATTAAAAATGCAATTCAAGCATTAAGTTCTCAAAAAAAACCTATAATAAAGATCAGTGTACAGCAACAACATAAAAATGTAATTATAAAAGTACAAGATAACGGAGAAGGTATTGAAGAAATTCATAAACATAAAATTTTTGAACCAAAATTTACTACAAAATCAAGTGGTATGGGTTTAGGGTTGCCAATGATTAAGAATATTATTGAAGCCTATAAGGGAGAACTTACTTTTACAACATCAATAAATAAAGGAACTACTTTTACCGTAATTTTACCATTAGAATAATAATAATTAAAACAAAAATAATGAATAATATATTGATAGATAAAACTGAAAAAATTGCAACAATTACAATAAACAGACCTCGTAAATTAAATGCATTAAACAAAGCAACAATTCAAGAATTACACAATGCTTTTACTACATTAGAAACAGATGAAAATATAAGAGTAATTATATTAACTGGTTGCGGTGATAAAGCCTTTGTTGCTGGTGCAGATATTTCTGAATTTGTAGATTTTGATGTTTCTCAAGCTACTGTTTTGTCTAAAAGGGGGCAGGAATTACTATTCGACTTTATTGAAAATTTAAAAACGCCTGTAATTGCAGCAATCAACGGGTTTGCACTTGGTGGCGGATTAGAACTAGCAATGTCTTGTCATTTTAGAGTAGCAAGTAATAATGCAAAAATGGGATTACCAGAAGTGTCTTTAGGTGTAATTCCAGGTTATGGAGGCACACAAAGACTACCACAATTAGTTGGTAAAGGTAAAGCAATGGAACTAATAATGAGTGCAAGTATGTTAAACGCTGAAGAGGCTAAAAATTATGGCCTTGTAAATTATGTGGTTTCACAAGAAGAATTACTACCATTATGTAAAAAATTAGCAATTAAAATTTCTAAAAATTCTTCAACAGCAATAAGTGCAGCAATAAATGCAATAAATGCAAATTTTGATTCTTCAAAAAACGGATATGCAATTGAAATTGAGCAATTTGGAAAATGTTTTGAATCTAAAGATTTTACTGAAGGTACAACTGCCTTTTTAGAAAAAAGAAAACCAAATTTTAAGTAATTAAATTAAATTTAATATATTTGCTAACTCAAAGTTTTTATAAAATTAAACATTAAAAAAATTTATTCTATTTTTATTAATATAAAAATAACGTATTTTGCAAATTTTAATTTGTATAAACTAACAATATGATAATGGAAGAGTTTAAAAAACCAACAACTGTTAATCTAGAAATCATTTTAAGCCCAAACCAGGAGATTATGAGCAAAACCAATAAAAATGGTCTCCTAGAGTTTGTTAATGATTATTTTGTAGAAATCAGTGGTTATGAGGAGTATGAATTAATGGGTAAACCTATTTATTGTACACAACATCCAGATATGCCAGAAGCTATTTTTAAAATGATGTGGGAAAAATTATTAAAAAAAGAAAATTTTCCTGTTTTAATAAAAAATTTGGCAAAAAATGGCAAATACTATTGGGCAGTATCTGATTTTGCCTTTAAAGTAGATGAAGATAGCGAAGAAATATTAGCAATCTATAATCGTAGAAAAAAAGCATCAAGAGAAAGCATCCAATTTTTTGATAAACTCTATAAAAAATTAAAAAATATTGAAGCAGAAAGTGGTATTTTATTATCCGAAAAATATTTAAATGGACATTTAGAAGAGATAGGAAAAACTTTTGCTGAACTTTTAGAGCAATATAATAAAAATTTTAAACCTGAAAAAGTTATAAAACCTGTTGTTACAACAACTATTACCCCAACAACTATTACCCCAACAACTATTACCCCAACAACTATTACCCCAACAACAATAACACCTATTGCTTCTGTTGGTAATGTTACCTCTACTAATGCTTTAATTTCTAAGACAATAAAGACCCCAGAATCTGTTGCAATTAAAAAAAACAAGCAAATTCAAAAAACAGAAATAATTCCAGATAAAAAAATTCCAGAAAAGACAGTTTCAAAAAAGGAAACTACAACTTCTAAAAAAAGTTTTTTTCAAAAAATGTTTGGTAAATCAGAAAAAGAACTCGAAGAAGAAAGGAAAAGGGAAAAATAACTAATTATTTCTTACCATTCCATTCATCATAAAACTGAGTTAAATAATCTTGCATAAATTGATGTCTTTTTTTTGCAATTAATTTACCTGTTTCAGTATTCATTTTATCTTTAAGCAATAATAATTTTTCATAAAAATGATTTATTGTTGGTGCTTTAGATTTTTTATAGGTCTCTTTATTTTGATTTATTTGCGGTTTTATTTTAGGGTTATATAATTGCCTGTTTTTAAAACCACCATAATTAAAAGCTCTTGCGATACCTATTGCGCCAATAGCGTCTAGCCTATCTGCATCTTGTACAATTTGGAATTCTTTAGAATTAAATAACGGAGCATTATCTAAACTTTTACGATATGATATATTCTTAATAATCTGAATAACATGTTTAATAGTAACTGGTTTTACATTTTCTTTTTCTAAAAACATTTTTGCTTTTTTTGGACCAATACTCTCATCGCCATCGTAAAATTTAGAATCTGCTATATCATGTAAAAGCGCGGCTAACTTTACAACTGTACTATTCGCTTTTTCTACTTCTAAAATTAATAAGGCATTTTTATATACCCGTTCAATATGAAACCAATCATGACCACCCTCAGCATATTGTAATTCTTTTTTTACAAAAATAATTGTGTTAAAAATGATTTGCTTAGCATTCATTAAATCTATTTAACAATACTCTTCATAAGCACTAACTAAATTACTAGCAATCATTTCAGCACTTCTACCCTCAATATGATGTCTCTCTAGCATATGTACAATTACACCATCTTTAAAAAGAGCCATACTTGGCGATGATGGTGGAAATGGAACCATAAATTCTCTTGCCTTATTAGTAGCATCTTTATCAACTCCTGCAAAAACAGTAATTAAATTTGCTGGTTTTTTATCAAATGTTAATGAAGCAATTGCTCCAGGTCTTGCAGTTCCTGCAGCACAGCCACAGACTGAGTTCACAACTACTAAAGTTGTTCCGTCTTTTTTTATTGCATTTTCAACTTCCTCTATAGTTGTTAATGATGTGAAACCAGCATTCTCTAACTCTGTTTTCATCGGTTTTATTAATTCTTCTGGGTACATTTTTCTAAAATTTAAGGTTTCTAATAATTTTATTATACTGCAAATATACCTAAATTAAACACGTATGAGCCACTAATTATTTAAATTTATTAGGTGCTTTGTTTCTATGTTTAAACCTCTTATGTGACCAAAAATAATGTTCGGGTTTTTCTTTAATTTGTTTTTCTAACTCTTTAGTAAATAAATCTGTAATCTCGTAATCTTTATATTCTTTAGGCGTTTTCGTTAAAAGTTTAATTTCTGACTCAAAATACCCACGTTTAACTTTTTTTGTTTTTACCATGATTACTATAAAATCATGTTTTTTTGCTAAAAACTCAGCTCCCGTTTGCATAGGCACTTTAATACCCATAAATTCTGACCAATATTTTGCCCTATGCGCTTGAGGTGATTGGTCGTTCAATAAACCATATATAGTTTGTATGTTGTTGTTTTTATTTTGAACTAATAGTTCAATTAATTTTGAAGTTATCACTAATGTTGTACCTAAACGAGCTCTAGATAATCTAATTTTTTTATCAAAATAAACATTATTTATTTTGCTAAAAGCGGCAACACCTTGAGAGTTTACATATTTATTTAATATAAAAACCCATTCCCAATTTGCATAATGAGAACCCATTAACATAATACTTTTACCTTCTTTTTCTAATTCTTGCAGTAATTCAATATTTGTAAAAATATATCTTTTTTTTAATTGTTTTTCAGAAATGGTAAATGATTTTATCATTTCAATAAAAATATCTACAAAATGCATATAGAATTTTTTTCTAATTACCTTTAGTTCGTTAGTTGATTTTTCAGGAAAAGCTAATTTTAAATTAATGTAAATCACTTTTTTACGATATCCAAAAACAAAATAAATTAAAACAAAGAAAAAGTCAGAAATTAAATAAAGAATTTTTAAAGGTAATAATGAAATTAGCCAAATAAAAGGGTAAATTAAAATAAAAATTAAAAATTGCATATAATTAAAAAATTTCAACAAATATCGGATTTAATTTTATCTTTGATAAATATTATAAAATAAATATAAATGAATATTGATATAGTTACCATAATTATTATAGGTCTAAATATCGCTTTTTCTATGAAAGGATTTAGCGACCGATCCTTTTTTAATAGATATAAGTTTCAAATTTCACCAATTAAACAAGGTGAAAAAATACGAATGCTAAGTTCTGGTTTTCTACATGTTAATCAGCAACACCTGTTTTTTAATATGTTGACACTTTATTTTTTTGCAAGCGCAGTAATAAGTCCAGGTTATTATGCTGACCCAAATGGCAGGTTTAATTTTGTGCTTATTTATTTTGGCTCATTATTAGCAGGTAGTATTTTCGCACTTTTTTTTCATAGAAAAGAAAATTTTTATACTGCTGTTGGTGCCTCTGGAGCTGTTTCAGGTATTTTGTACGCGGCTATTTTAATGAATCCAAATATGATGTTAGGTTTGTTTTTTATTATTCCGCTACCTGGATATGTTTTTGCTATAGGTTATTTATTATATTCTATTTATGGTATGAAAAATAGTATTGGTAATATTGGGCATTCTGCCCACTTAGGAGGAGCAATTGGCGGTTATATTATTACTTTATTACTAAAGCCAGAAGTGTTTTCGACCAACAAAATTCTTGTGATAGCATTAGCAGTTCCTATACTTTTGTTATTTTTTTTAAAGGATAAAATAAAAATTTAGAAATTTACGGCATTTTATTTTTTCTTTTGTGTTATTAGGTTTTAGTATTGATTATTATTTACCGTAAAGTGTGTTGTTTTAACTATATTTGAGACCAATTAAAATGATTTTCTGAAAATGAAAGATTTAAGTAATTATAGAAAAACGTATAAAAAAGACGAACTTCTAGAAAAAAACATCCCAAAAAACCCGATGGAATTATTTAAAAAATGGTTTAACGAAGCAGAAAAAATGAAGTTTGGTGAAGTAAACGCTATGAATTTAGCGACTATTGGTCTAGATAATTTTCCGAAAAATAGAATTGTTTTACTAAAGCATTTTACTTGGGAGGGTTTTATTTTTTATACCAATTACAATAGTGAAAAAGGAAAAGCAATTACTAAAAACAACCGTGTATGTTTATCTTTTTTTTGGCAAGGATTAGAACGACAAATAATTATAAAAGGTAAAGCAGAGAAATTAGCAAAAAATTTATCTGATGGTTATTTTGAATCTAGACCTAAAGGTTCTAAATTAGGCGCTTGGGTATCTAAACAAAGTGAAATTATAAGTTCAAGAAACAAATTAGATGACAAACTTATAGCAATGGAAAATAAATTTAGAGATAACGAAATACCACGACCAAGAAACTGGGGCGGATATCTGGTTAAACCAAGTATTATTGAATTTTGGCAAGGAAGACCAAATAGAATGCATGATAGAATTAGGTTTAGTTTGCAAAACGATTTTAGTTTTAAAGTAGAGCGCTTACAACCTTAATAAAAAAAGTATTACATTTGTTTAGATAACAGTTTAAATATTTTAATATTAAATTAATATTATAGAATTACGAACAAAAATTTAAATTTTAATTACTTGTAACAAATTGAAAATCAAAGAAAAATAAATTCTTGTAGATGAAAACATTATTTATAGTAAGACATGCAAAATCTTCTTGGAAATATACTAATATTAAAGACCAAGACAGGCCTTTAAAAAAAAGAGGCATTAATGATGCGTATTTAATGGCAAATATAATGCTTAATAAAATTAATAAACCGGATGTTTTTATTTCAAGTAGCGCAATGCGTGCATTACAAACAAGTATTATTTTTTGTAATACTTTTAATTTTCCGTTAGCAAATTTAAAAATGAGTAAATCTTTGTATAGTTTTAGTGATGGGTATTTAATAAAAACGGTCAAAGCATTAGATAGCGATTATAGTTCTGCTATAATTTTTAGCCATGACCATGGTATAAATACTTTTGTAAATAGATTTGGAAATCAACGTATTGATCACGTACCAACTTGTGGAATTATAGGTATAAAATTAGATATTAAACATTGGAAAAACTTAAGTAAAGGAAAAATAATTTTAATAGATTTCCCGAAAAATCATAAACAAAAATCTTTATAACTTGAAGCTAAAAAAATACGCAGCAATCGATATTGGTTCTAATGCTATTCGCCTATTAATCACCAATGTAATTATTACAAAATATGACGAACCTAAATATCGAAAAGTTTCTTTAATTCGTTTACCAATTCGTTTAGGTGAAGATGTCTTTACCAAAGGGAAGATTTCTAATGGAAATCAACAAAGAATGATTGATGCTATGAATGCATATCAATTATTAATGAATGTACATCAAATTACTAAATATAAGGCCTGTGCAACTTCTGCAATGCGTGAAGCAAAAAATGGTCGTGCTGTTGTTGAATTAATACAAAAAAAAACAGGTATTGAAATTGATATAATTAATGGCGAAACTGAAGCAAAAATTATTTCTTCTACTTACTTATCCTCTCTTTTACAAAGCGATAATTCTTACTTATATATCGATGTTGGTGGCGGAAGTACAGAACTTACTTTTTTTACGGAAGGCAAAGTAGTAGCCTCAAAATCATATAAATTAGGTACCGTTCGCCTATTAGATAAAACTAAAAATAAGGCAACATTTAAAAGTATGGAAAAATGGATTAAAAGGCACAGTAAACCTTTATCAAGACTTTCTTTAATTGGCTCTGGTGGAAACATTAATACTATTTTTAAACGTTCAGGAACTTCATTAGGAAAACCATTATCGTATATTTATTTAAATGCACATTATAAATTTTTAAAAGAAATGACTTATGAGCAGCGCATTTCTGAACTTTCATTAAATCCAGATAGAGCTGATGTTATTATACCAGCAACAAAAATTTATTTATCTGCGATGAAATGGTCTGGAGCAAGAAAAATTTATGTTCCAAAAATTGGTCTTGCCGATGGTATTATTAAAAGCTTACATTTAGGTAAAATTTAATTTAGGCTTAAAATATCCATAATATTTGCAAAAATGCATGAATTATGTTAAACTAAAAGCAAGTAAAATTTTATACTTAACAAAAAAACAAGTAAGGTAAACGCATTAAATTTAATGCATTTGCTCTAATTAAATACTTAAAATATACTGAACATAAAAATATTCTATTTTCGCATATCTACAACAATAAAAAATTTGGAAGGTTAACAGGTGAAAAACTAAAGATATTAGTAAAGAATTAATAGTTCTTTATTAATCAGATAATTTTTAGTATCTTTACGGGTATGAAAAAAATAGATTTACGAAGCATAAAGGATCAAGAACGAAACATTATACGTAGAGATGCTATAAAAAT
Source organism: Flavobacteriaceae bacterium (assembly GCA_021648755.1). Classification (GTDB taxonomy): domain Bacteria; phylum Bacteroidota; class Bacteroidia; order Flavobacteriales; family Flavobacteriaceae; genus S010-17. The sequence goes on from JAKISG010000038.1 coordinate 13,246, forward strand.
GATAAAGCGTGGCGATAAGAAAAAAGATATTGCCACATTTTATGGAATACATGTCAATACAGTTAGAGATTGGTGGAAATTATATAAAAAAGAAGGCGTTAAATCTTTGACTTACAAAAAAAGAGGTGCTAAATCAGAAAACAAAAAATTACTCAATCCAAAACAAGAGTATGAAATTCAAAAAATGATAACTGATACGATGCCTGACCAACTAAAATTAAATTTTCCATTATGGAAAAAAGCAATTAAAGAGTTAATTATGCGTAAATTCGATATTTGTATTGGAAGGCAAGCAGTTGGTAATTATCTTAAAAGTTGGGGTTTTACACCACAAAGGCAAAGAAACAAGCCTATGAGCAATGCCCTAAGAAAGTTCAAAATGGCTAAATAAAGAATATGCCACATATTTGGTCTTTTCTCCCCATAATGAAAAGCTAAGATATCCTTAAATAAAATAATTAGAATAATAAAAACTAACCAACAAAGTAATCGTTGCACAAGTCCAAAAAGGAAGATAATTAATAATTAACTTTAATTTAAGCGTTTTTTTTAATTTAAAAACTCATAAATGGCAATTTTTGCACACAAACTGCTTACTTTTGAACTATTTAGGGCAACAATCTATATAATATAGCTAATACTTTCGCTACTGTCAAATACTTCTTTGCCTTTTTTCTCTAGGGGTTTCCCAAATTTGCAAAATGTGTTTCTTACGTTCAAATAACCTATCTTTGTTTTATGGAAAAAGACTACATTATTGTAGGTTTAGGTTTGGCAGGTTTAGCTTTTACAGAAGAATTAGAAAAGCACAATAAATCATTTGTTATTTTAGATGATAGTTCACAAAACGCATCAAAAGTTGCAGCAGGTATGTTTAACCCAGTAATATTAAAGCGATTTACACCTGTTTGGAATGGTAAAAAACAAATAGATTTAGCAATACCTTTTTATAAAAATTTAGAAGAAAAATTAAATAAAAAATATATTCATTATGTAGATATATATCATATTCTTAAATCTGTATCACAACAAAATGATTGGTTTAGTGCAAGCGACAAGCCTATATTATCAGATTATATGATTTCTAAAATTTATCCAAATAAAAATACACAAATTATTGCCCCTTTTGGTCTTGGTAAATTAATAAATACGGGCAAAATAGAAACAGCAGCTTTATTAAAAGATTATAAATTATTACTACAAGGTAAGGGTAATTATAGCGATGAGTCTTTTCGACATAAAGATTTAAAGATACAAGAAAATTTTGTAGAATACAACAAAATCACAGCAAAAAAAATAGTTTTTTGTGAAGGGTTTGGTATAAAAAAGAACCCTTTTTTTAACTACTTACCGCTTAATGAGGCAAAAGGAGAACTCTTAATTATTAAAGCGCCAGATTTAAAAATAGATTATATGTTAAAAGCATCTGTTTTTATAATCCCCTTAGAAAAAGATTTGTACAAAGTTGGAGCAACTTTTAATTGGAAGGATAAAACAATTAAACCAACTAAAGAGGGTAGGGAGGAGTTAGTAAAAAAATTAAATTCCGTTATTAAAATACCGTATACAATTGTAGGGCATCTAGCAGGAATTAGACCAACAGTAATTGATCGCAGACCTTTAGTTGGTATTCATCCAAAGTATAAAAATTTAGCAATTTTAAACGGTTTAGGTACTCGAGGAGTTATGTTAGCCCCAACTATGTCTAAACTTTTATATCAAAATATAGAAAAAAATAAAGTTTTAAAAAAAGAAATTTCTATAGCTCGATTTTCTTAACTACCACTGTCACTTGTTGCTTAATGTAGCATTCTTTGAAGATTTTTCTAGAAAAAAAATTGCGATTAATAATCTAAAAACTCTTTCTTTTAAAAAAAATTTTTAAATATTTTTTTTTAGTTAATGCAATTATATTTATAATTATCTATTATCTTTGAACTATACGCATTCAAAATATACAATAAATGGCATTTGCATATCTTCTTGCTGGTACTTTAGCATCAATGCTACACGTAATTTCTGGTCCAGATCATTTGGCAGCAGTTACTCCTTTAGTGATTGAAACCAAACGAAAAGCGTGGAAAATTGGTTTGGCTTGGGGTTTTGGTCATTTATTAGGAATGCTTTTTATAGGTGTTTTATTTTTAGTGTTTCAAGACTTTATTCCTGTTGAAGCAATTTCAGAATATAGTGAGCAATTGGTAGCAATTGTTTTGATTGGCGTTGGAATTTGGGCTTTTTATCGAATTTTTAATGAACAGAAAAGTCACAAACATCCGCATATTCATTCAGAAGAAGAAACCTATATTCATATACATAAACACGAACATAAGGATGATGAAGGACACCAACACAGACATAAAAAAGAGATAAAACAAAATATACTATCTTCTTTTAGTATTGGTTTTTT
>JAKISG010000039.1 GCA_021648755.1 Flavobacteriaceae bacterium
GGTTAGGAGCATAACTAAAACTAACTTCTTTTAAGTCTTCAACAGATGCGGTATTATCTACCACAGTTATTGTTCCTCCCATAGTTGTTGGGTGTACATTACAAATATAGTCTGTTGCACCAAGAATTTCAAAAGTATAAGAGAATGTTTCACCTACACCAGTTTGAATTGCGCCACTATTAAATGAATCATCACCGCCTGTAGATGCAACATCATGAGGTAGTGAATCAGCCCATGTCCATCGAACAGTATCGCCAAGTTCAATAGTTAAATCTAAACTAGGACCAGAACTAGTAGACCAATCTAAATCATGAGTTGTTTGAGCTGTAATAAACAATGTGCTCATAAAAAATAAAAGTAAAAAGGATTTCATAATTAAAAAATTTAATAGATTAAGAGAACAAAACTAGTGAATTTATAGCAATAAAAAAAAGTATTTTGTTTTTTTAAAAAAGTAAATGGTTAGGTGAGTAAAATATTTGTATTTTTGTAATTTTAGAAAATATTTTAATGTCCTTAAAAACAAAGCAACCCTAAACTTTATGAAAAAAAAGTATTTACTCCTATTTTTTGTGCTATTCAGTATAGTTTCAAACGCCCAAATTACAGGTAAAATAGTTGATAAAGATAAAAACTCGCTACCATTTGTTAACGTTTATCTGCATGACACCTATAATGGGACAACCACAAACGATGAAGGTAATTATAGCATACATATTAAAAAAGCGGGTAATTATACTATTGTATTTCAATATTTAGGATTTAAAACGATAAAAAAAGAAGTAGAGATTATAAAATTACCGTATAAATTAGATATTACTTTATTAGAAGATGCACTTAGTTTAAATGAAGTAGAAATAAACTCAAAAGAAAACCCAGCAAATAAAATTATAAGAAACGCTATAAAAAACCGAAAAAAAAATAAGTTAAAAATGGCAAATTTTACTGCAGACTTTTATTCACGCGGCATCTTTAGAGTAAAAAATGCTCCTGAAAAAATTATGGGACAAGATTTGGGTGATTTAGGAGGGGGTTTAGATACTACTAGAACGGGAGTATTATATTTATCTGAAACCATTTCTAAAATTACCAAAAGCACTACAAAATTTAAAGAAAAAATCATTGCATCAAAAGTAAGTGGTGATGATAGTGGTTTTAGTTTTAACCAAGCAAGTGATGTTAATTTTAGTTTTTACGATAATACGGTTGACCTTGGAGATAAAATTATTTCACCAATTGCAACAAATGCATTTAACTATTATCGCTATAATTTAGTGCATAGTTTTTATGAAGAAGCACATTTAGTTAATAAAATAAAAATTTCTCCTAAAAAAACAACCGATAATGCTTTTAATGGTTTTATTTATATTGTAGAAGATTCTTGGCAGATTTATGGTTTAGAAGTTGCTATTTCTGGTAAACAAATACAGCAACCAGTGATAGATAGTTTAAAATTAAAACAAAATTATACCTTTTCATCTAAAAATAAACTATGGTCATTATTTTCTCAAAATATTGATTTTAAAGCAGGTATGTTTGGTTTTAATATGAACGGAAAATTTACCGCTGTGTATAGTGATTATAATTTTCAGCCAAATTTTAGGCAAAAAACATTTACTAAAGAAGTATTGTCTTTTGAAGATAACGCAAATAAAAAAGACAGTTTATTTTGGAAAAAATTAAGACCTGTACCACTAACTTTAGAAGAGGTAAAAGACTACAAACTAAAAGATAGTATTAAAGTTATTAGAAAATCTAAAAAGTATTTAGACTCTATCGATTTAAGACAAAATAAGTTTAAAATTACCAATTTACTATTTGGTTATAACTATAGTAATACCTATAAAAAATGGAATTTAAATGTGGGTTCGCCAATACTTAATTCTATGTTTAATACAGTACAGGGTTGGCATACTAATATGAACATTACTTTTTCTAAACAATATGTAGAAAACCCATTGACAGACACTGGTAGAAAGCAAAAGCTTTGGGTAAATACAATTATAGATTATGGTTTTTCTGATGAACAATTGCGCTTAAGCGGAAGTATTAAGTACAGGTTTAACCATATAAATAGACCCCAAATTGTAATCTCTGGAGGAAGAAAAATTACACAGTTTAATGAGGAAAACCCAATTTCTAATCTAGTTAATGCAGTTAGTTCCTTATTTTTTGAACGCAATTATGCTAAATTTTACGATAAAACATTTGCAGATATTGCTTATAGTAATGAAGTTGTAAACGGTATTCGCCTAAACACCTCTATAACTTATGAAGACAGAAACCCATTGTTTAACACCACAAATTACGTACTCTTAAATCGAGACGCTGTTATTTATAGTTCAAATAACCCGTTAGCTGAAAATGATTATACTAATGGAGCAATAGAAGAACATCAAATCTATAGATTTAAAATAGGCGCTCGAATTAATTTTGGACAAGAATACATCTCTTATCCAGATAACAAACAAACTTTGTATAATTTTAAAAACCCAATGTTGGTTTTGAATTATACAAAAGGTTTTTCGGCTAGCGATTCAAAATATAATTACGATTTAGTACAGGCACATTTATACCAACATTTTGATATTGCTAACAAAGGCAGTTTTGCTTACAACTTTACAGTTGGTAAATTTTTAAGTACAGACGAATTATCTTTTGCAGATTACCAACACTTTAATGGCAACCAAACTCATGTAAAACTAAACCAAAGTTACACGGGTTATTATTACCTATTACCCTATTACGATTTAAGTACAGACAAGGCGTTTGCCTCATTAAATGCACAGCATCATTTTAATGGTTATTTATTGCGTAAAATACCGTTATTAAATAAACTACAATGGAAAACCGTTATTGGCGGAAAAACATTATTGACTACAGATAACAAACCATATTCAGAAGTCTCCATAGGTTTTGATAATATAGGTTTTGGTAAATTTCGTTTTTTACGAGTAGATTATGTTAAATCTTATTTCAATGGTGCATATAATGATGGATTTGTATTTGGAATTGGATTTTAAGAGTAAAATTATTTCTATTTTAGGTCATTTACTTTTTTCTTGTACAAAATTTCTGCTACTTTTGCTTGTACAAAATTTCTACTAAAAAATTATATTTGTCTAGATGAAAAAAATCTTACTCCTTTCAGACACACATAGTTTTATAGATAAACAAATCTTAAAATATGTAAAACAAGCAGATGAAGTTTGGCATGCAGGAGATATTGGTGCTATAGAAGTTACGGATACAATTGTAAAATTAAAACCATTACGAGCGGTTTATGGTAATATTGATGATAATGAGGTAAGAAATTCATTTCCGTTAGATAATAAATTTACTTTAGAAGGAGTTTCTGTTTGGATTACACATATTGCAGGTTACCCAAATAGATATAATCAAAGAGTAAGAACACAGTTGAATTATGATAGCCCTAAATTAGTTATTTGTGGGCATTCGCATATTTTAAAGGTAATGTATGATAAAAAATATAATCACTTACATTTAAACCCTGGTGCGGTTGGTAAGCATGGCTTTCATAAAATAAGAACGATGCTTAGATTTACATTAGATAAAGGAACTATTAAAAATTTAGAGATTATTGAGTTGGAGAAAAGATAATTTTTAGAAACTTAATTAAGTTAACATAAATTAATTACTCTCCATATAATCTTCAATAGGATTACAAGAGCAAATTAAATTTCTATCACCATATGCATCATCAACTCTACGGACTGGCGCCCAATATTTATTATTAGCAATCCATGGTAACGGAAATGCTGCTTCTTTTCTTAGATAAGAGAATTTCCAAACATCGTTTGTCAACATTTCTTGCGTATGTGGCGCATTTTTTAAGACAGAATCAGTTCCTTTTTTATAGGCATCAATTTCTTTTTTAATTTGAATCATTGCTTCAATAAATCGATCGATTTCTTCTTTAGATTCACTTTCGGTAGGTTCTATCATTAATGTCCCTGCAACAGGAAAAGATAATGTTGGCGCATGAAAACCAAAGTCCATTAATCTTTTAGCAATATCGCTAACTTCAATACCTTTTTCTTTAAACACCCTAAAATCTACAATCATTTCATGTGCAGCTCTTCCTCTTTCGCCAGAATATAAAATTTTATAATGCTTTTCTAATCGTGTTTTTAGATAATTTGCATTTAAAATAGCATACATAGTTGCTTGTTTTAATCCGTTTGCACCTAACATTTTAATATAGCTGTATGAAATTAAATCTACTAATGCAGAACCAAATGGTGCGGCAGCTATTGCTGTAATTCCGTTTTTACCACCTGTTTTGTAAATAGGGTTTGTAGGTAAAAATTCTGCTAAATGTTTTGTTACACAAATTGGACCAACTCCAGGACCACCTCCACCATGTGGTATAGCAAAAGTTTTATGTAAATTTAAATGACAAACATCAGCGCCTATTTCTGCTGGGTTTGTTAGACCTACTTGTGCATTCATATTTGCGCCATCCATATAAACTTGCCCTCCATTTTTATGAATGATCTCTGTTATTTCTCGAATTGCAGACTCAAAAACACCATGTGTAGATGGGTATGTAACCATTAATGCTGCCAAATTATTTTTGTATAAAACCGCTTTTTCTCTTAAATCAGTTACATCAATATTACCGTCTTCAGTTGTTTTTGTAACAACAACTTTCATGCCTGCCATTACTGCTGATGCTGGATTTGTACCATGTGCTGAAGAAGGAATTAAACAAATATGTCTATGTGCTTGGTCATTAGATTCGTGATATGCTTTAATAACTAACAAACCTGCATATTCTCCTTGTGCGCCAGAATTAGGTTGTAGCGATGTAGCATAAAAACCTGTAATTACATTTAACTGTTTTTCTAAGGTATGTAACATTTCTCGATAACCTAAAACTTGATTTTTTGGCACAAACGGATGTATATTATTCCAACTACTATAACTCAGCGGTAACATTTCTGATGCTGCATTTAATTTCATAGTACAAGAACCTAAAGGAATCATAGTATCTGTTAATGAAATATCTTTACGTTCTAATCTTTTGATATAACGCATCATTTCAGTTTCTGAATGATAGGTATTAAAAACGGCATGTGTTAAAAAATTAGACGTTCTTAATAAATTATTTGGTATGTTTTCGCAAACAGAAAAATGAGCAACTGTTATTGTCGCTTTATTTTCTGCTTCGGCGAGTACTGCTAAAATAGTATTTATATCTTCATTTGTGGTAGTTTCATTTAACGAAATACCTATGGTCACCTCGTCTATATTTAAGAAATTTAATTCAAAACGTTGAGCTATGAAATTAACTTTTGTTGCATTGGTAACTTTTATACATAAAGTATCAAAAAAGGTTTTATTACATTGCTTTAACCCAAGTTTTTCTATACCTTTATTTAAAATATTTGCTAATGAATGTATTTTTTTAGCAATATATTTTAATCCGTTAGGGCCGTGATAAACGGCATACATTCCTGCCATTACTGCCAACAATACTTGTGCCGTACAAATATTTGACGTTGCTTTTTCACGTTTTATATGTTGTTCTCTTGTTTGTAACGCCATTCGCAAAGCACGATTACCATTTGCATCTACTGTTACTCCTATTATTCTTCCAGGTATTTGGCGTTTATACGTTTCACTTGTTGCAAAATATGCTGCATGTGGTCCTCCAAACCCTAAAGAAATTCCAAATCTTTGCGTTGTTCCAACAACAACATTTGCACCCATTTTTGCTGGTGACTTTAGCATTACTAAACTCAATAAATCTGCTGCAACTACAACTTTGGTTTCATTTTGCTGTGCTTTCTCTATAAAATCAGTATAATCATAAATTTGTCCGTTTTTTGCAGGATATTGCACTATTGCACCATAAACATTTTTTGAAAAAGAGAAATCTTCATGATCACCTATTATTAATTCTATGCCTAAAGGGTTTGACCTTGTTTTTAATATCGAAATAGTTTGTGGTAAGACATCTTTTGACACAAAAAAAATATTTGCATCAGATTTTTTTTGTGCTCTACTTCGTGTATTATATAACATAATCATTGCTTCTGCTGCAGCAGTTCCTTCATCTAGCAAAGAAGAATTTGCCATTGACAAGCCAGTTAGATCACTTACCATAGTTTGGTAATTTAACAATGCTTCTAACCGCCCTTGTGAAATTTCTGCTTGGTATGGTGTGTATGAAGTGTACCAACTAGGGTTTTCAAAAATATTTCGTTGAATTACTGCTGGTAAAATTGCAGCATTGTACCCTAAACCTATAAATGATTTATATACTTTGTTTTTTTTTGCCAACTCTTTTATATGCATTGCAAATTCGATTTCACTCATTGCTTTTGGCAAATCTAAATCATTTTTAAGCCTTATATCTGTCGGAATTGTTTCGTCAATAAGTTGCTCTAAAGAAGTTACACCAATTGTTTTTAGCATTTGTTTTACATCGTTTTCTCTTGGACCAAGATGTCTAACTAAGAAAGAATCTGTTTGCATTTATGTTTGATTTTTAGGTACAAATTTAGTAATTATTTAGTAATTATTACATAGAAATTTTCTCTAACAGCCTATTTAGCCTTTTCGTAACAAAAACCCTTGAAAATTTAAGACTAGATAGTATCTTTTACCATTTTAAACATTTTAATTTTTTCATCTCCATTCGATTTTTTATATGCTCTATACATACCTTTAGTATTAAAACTCCATGCAATATTTCCGTTTTTGTCTAGTACAATCATGCCGCCATCACCTCCTAAACTTGTAATTTGATTATGAATAACTTCTTTAACTGCTTCTTTAGCGGAAAAATTTTTATAGTATATTAAATTTGAAACTTCATGAGCTGCCAATGTTCTAATAAAATACTCTCCAGTACCAGTAGAAGAAACACCACAAGTTTTATTATTTGCATATGTTCCTGCTCCAATTATTGGCGAATCACCAATTCTACCATATTTTTTATTGGTTAAGCCTCCTGTTGATGTTGCTGCTGCAATATTGCCATTTTTATCTAAAGCTACCGCTCCTACTGTTCCATAGTGTTTTAATTTTTTTTGCTTACTGTCAATTGAATAGCCTCTAACATTCCTTTCTTTTTTTTGTACTCTTAATAAAGATTCATGCCTACCTTTGGTGTAAAAATATGCATCAGGTTCAAATTTTACGCCCTGTTGTTGTGCAAAAATCTCTGCCCCTTTACCAAAAAGTAATACATACTTTGTACTATCCATCACTAATCTCGCTGCGTTTATAGGGTTTTTAATATTACTAACCCCTGCAACTGCCCCTGAATTTAGTGTTTTCCCATCCATTATAGAAGCGTCCATTTTATTTTTACCCTGATTGTCAAAAACAGCCCCCTTACCTGCATTAAAAAGAGGAGAGTCTTCTAATAACTGAATTGTTTTTTGAACAGCAGTTAATGAAGTGCCTCCTTTTTCTAAAATAAAAAATCCTTTTTTTATTGCTTTTTCTAAAATAGTATGATACTGCTCTTTTTGTGTTGCAGACATATTTTCTGGCAAAATAGTTCCTGCCCCACCATGAATTACAATTGCATAAGGTTGTTCTTTTAGAATTTCTTTTGCCTTTTTTTTACAACTTGTCGTTAACAAAAAAAGCAGAAAAAGAAAACCAATTTGTCTTAAAGTATATTGCATACTAACGATCTATATTATTAAATATATATTCATTTGTCTGACAAAAATACGGATTTTATTTAAATCAGTCTTCTCCCTCAATATATTCATTTTTGCTCTACTTTTCGTTGAATAACAGGCATAATAAATTACATTAATCAAGAACATAAAATTGAAGAAATTAGTTATTTCTACAAATTTTATAAATCTCTTTTTTGTAATAATTTATAGGAAAAAAAAGTAAATAAAAAGGTCCAAACTAGTACAATTGCTATTTCGTGCCAATGAATAGCATAATCATATTCAATAGTAGTTTTGAGTTGGTTAGCAGCAGCTTTAACTGCTTTTAATCTCCCAAAAGGCTGTTCAATTAGATTAGACATGCTATATAGCGGGAAAAACTGTATGATGTTTTCCGCTTTTTCTGGATCATTATTAAATTTCCATTTTAATAACCCTAAAGAAATACTTTCCATTACAAACCAAACAAACATTGCTGCAATTGCAAAAGCGGCACGTTTTATTAAAATACCTAAAAATAAACCAAAAGAGAAAAACCCTAATAACTTTACGAAATAAGCAACCATATACTCTAAATCTAAAATAATAATAGAAAGTTCCTTAAAATCTGAATACATTAACCCTAGAATTAATGATATTACAAAAATAAATAGTGTAGATATTAATGCAAATGTAAAAACCATATAGAATTTGGATAGTATAAATTCTTTTTTACTTAAACCATCTATTAAATTCTGTTTTATAGTTCTATTGCTATATTCATTTGCAGTCATAGAAACAATAACGAGCACTAAAAATAACTTAAAAAATGCAGCCATAAAAGTGTTAAAATGCCATATATAAGGAAAATTAAAAATTCCTTGCTCTGCTAAATAAAACTTTATTTGACCAATATCAAATTTTATTGCTGCAATTAATGAAATTGAAGTTAATAAGAGAAAGTAAATGATAATTAATAGTTTACTTCCTTTACTGTTTTTTAATTTTATAAATTCTATTTGAAGTAATCTAAACATCTTAATTTAAATGGTTGGTTAGTGTTAAAAACTGACTTTCTAAACTTGGCTTTCTTTTAACTATATGTGATAAAACGATATCGTTTTTAAAGCAAAACTTATTAATTTCTGTTGTTGAAATTTCGTTACTTAACGAAGCGACTATAATATCTCCTTTTTTTGTAAGGGTTTTTATGCCTTTAAAAGTTAAAAGTAATTCGATTAGTTTTTCTTGATTTTGTTCAGTTTTTATATCAATAAAACCAAAAGAAGCAGTCATTTCATCTGTTTTACCTTCGTATAATTTAATACCATCTCTAATTATTACAACGTGTGAGCACACTTTTTCGACCTCGTCTAGTAAGTGTGACGCTAATAAAATAGTAGTGCCGTTGTTTGCAATTTGGATAATAATTTCACGTATTTGATGAATTCCTTGTGGGTCTAAACCATTTGTTGGTTCATCTAAGATTAAAATTTCAGGATCATTTAATAATGCCGAAGCAATAGCCAAACGCTGTTTCATGCCTAAAGAAAAAGTTTTAAAATTACTATTTTTTCGGTTTAAAAGACCGACAATTTCTAATTTTTCATCAATCTTATGAGTACTAATCTCTTTAATTTTACAAACTAATCTTAAATTTTCATAAGCACTCATGTTTGGATAAAAATTGGGACTCTCTATAATTGCGCCAACTTTTTTTAATGCGTTATGTGTCGAAATAGTACCATTAAACCAACTAAATTCACCAGATGTTTTATTTACAACATTTAATATAATACCAAGTGTAGTTGATTTCCCAGAACCGTTTGGTCCTAAAATACCGTAAACATTTCCTTTTTGAATCTTAAACGAAAGATTATTTACAGCATGTACTTTACCGTATTTTTTATTTAAATTTTTAAGCGAAAGAATAGTTTTCAAAATAGTATTTGATTTAATTTTTAATAAGACGAAATAAATTAAAAGTTGTTACAAGAGGGTTTTATTGTTACTAATATGATTCAACGTAACCAAAATAGGAACTAGTATTCATCAAACTCTTCATCGCCATCAAAAATATCAAACGCATCATCATCTTCATTACTTTGAATTTCAAATTCTTTTTTAGGCGCTTCTTTAGGCAGTTCTCCTAATGAAAAGAGTAATAATGGTATAGATTTATCTTTGGTTGTATTAAAATTCTCAATATATTCAATAAAAAAAGTCCATAGATTTAAAAAATCATAGACATAAATCATTTTTTTAGTTGTGGCATTAAATATAAGTTCAATTTTATAATCACGCATTTGAGTTAAGCCACCAACTTGCTCGCTCATATTAAATAATGGTATTTCATCTCCTTGATTCCAATCATTATCTGTATGGTAAAAAGAAGCCATTTCATTGCCCTTGAACCCAAAAGCATTTAAAATAGTTTCGTGTAAGTCTTCTAAAGTAAAGTCTTTAGCAATTGCAATTTCTCTAATTACATCTTCTTTAGTATCTAAAATCAATCTAAATTTATACATAAATCTGTTTTTGTGCAAAAAAAAAAACAAAATTAAGATTAAATATTTTAAAATTGACTGAAATACAGTACTTTTGCCAATCATAATATTATAATATGTCAGATATTCAAGAAAACATACCAGATATGCCAGAAAAACGAATTCTTCATTTATTAAATATGTCTTCTAAGGGCACACTTATGGAGACGCTTGGCATTGTTTATACTGAAGTAGGTATAGACTATTTAATAGCAACTATGCCTGTTAATGAAAAAGTTTTACAACCAAATGGTTTATTACATGGTGGAGCATCTGTTGCTTTAGCAGAAACTCTTGGAGGTGCAGCATCACATTTATTTATTGAAAATGGTGAATCAGAAATTAGAGGTGTAGAGATTACTGCCAATCATATAAAAAGTAAGAGGGAAGGTATTGTAAAAGCAACTGCTAAAATGATAAACCAAGGTAAAACTTTACATCTTTGGGAGATTAGAATTGAAGATGAAGAAGGTAAATTAATTTCTTTATGTAAATTAACCAATATTGTTATCCCTTACCAAAAGTAATTATTTTAAAAATTAAATTTTTAATCTAATAATGAATATGGGTTTAAAAGAACAAATCAATTTTGCTTTAAAACAAAATACTCCTTTTACTTCTTATCGAAAGCCTGATTTTAATACTGTAAATTTAATTCTTCAAAAAAATAATGAAATCCATTATTTAAATAATTATACCCAAAGCGGATTTGTTTTTTCTCCTTTTGACACTACTAATGAGCCTATTTTTTTTCCTTTAAATCAAACTAATCAACACTCTTTTTTAATTAAAAATATTGATTTTAATAAGTCTAAAAATTCAAATAAAACAGAATTTAACCTACCCAATACGGCTAAAGAAAAACATTTAAAATTAGTCCGTAAAGCAATTTCTTTTATTCAGAATACCAAAACTTCTAAAATCGTTTTATCGAGAAAAGAAACGATAACAAAGTCCGATTTTAATTGTACCGATACTTTTTTAAAATTGCTAAAAAAATATCCAACGGCATTTGTATATATTTGGTTTCATCCAAAAGTTGGTCTTTGGTTAGGAGCAACACCAGAAGTTTTAGTAGAAGTTAAAAATAATAATTTTAAAACTATGGCACTTGCAGGTACGCAAGAATATAGAAATGTAATAGATGTTGTTTGGCAAAATAAAGAAATCGAAGAGCAAAAAATGGTAACTGATTTTATTATTACAAATTTAAATAAATTAACTATTAATTGCCAAGTTAGTAAAACGTATACTGTAAGAGCAGGTAACGTTTTGCATTTACGTTCTGATATTTCTGGAAAAATAACTCATGAAGACCAACTAGAATTAATTGTAAAATCATTACACCCAACACCAGCAGTTTGTGGTTTGCCAAAAAAGAGAGCAAAGCAATTTATTTTAGAAAACGAAAATTATAACCGTGAGTATTATACAGGGTTTTTAGGTGAATTAAATTTTGAGAGCATCAGAAAAAATAACCGTAGGAATATGGAAAATCAAGTATATAACTCCAATAAAAAAACAAGTAATTTTTTTGTAAACTTACGCTGTATGCAAGTAAATAATAATGAGATTAATTTGTATCTTGGTGGCGGAATTACTAAAGATAGTAATGTAGAAAATGAATTTATAGAAACTGTAATAAAATCAAAAATAATAAAAACATGCCTTTAGAATATATTGTAAAACAGCCAAAGACTACCGCGAAGAATCCACCATTACTAATTTTATTACATGGTTATGGTAGTAATGAACAAGATTTATTTTCTTTTGCTTCAGAGTTACCAGATGACTTATTAATTATAAGTGCACAAGCACCATTATCATTAGGCTCTGGAAGTTACGCTTGGTACACAATTAATTTTGAAGGTGCCGCAAGTAATCGTAGTAATTTAGTTGAGGCAGAAGAATCACTATTAGAAATAGAAACCTTTATTGATGTAATAATTAAAAAATACAATGCAAATACCAATAAATTATTTTTGTTAGGCTTTAGCCAAGGCTGTATTTTAAGTATGGCTTATGCTTTTAGAAATCCAAATAAAATAAAAAATATCATTGCCTTAAGTGGTTATATAAATACCGATTTATTACCTCATGATTATCGTATAAATAATTACAAAAATTTAGATTTTTTTATATCTCACGGTTCAGTAGATCAAGTATTACCTGTAGAATGGGCTAGGAAATCACCAATATTATTAGATGAATTAAACATTAAAAATCAATACCAAGAATATCCCGTAGGTCATGGTGTTGCGCCACAAAATTTTACTGATTTCAAAAATTGGATTATTAAAAGACTTTAAAAATTTGAACTATCTTTTAATTTAGTCCCCAATAAGTTCGGAGTGATATTTTAAATTTCAAAACAATACATTTGAGATATGAAATACAAGAAATGGAGTTTAGAACAAAAGTTGGAAATATTAGCCTCATCCGAAGAAATTGGAATTGTTAACACCTGCCGTAAATATGGGGGGTAGCACAGGAACTTTTTATAGTTGGAAGAAGAAACATGAGAGCTATACGGAAATTCTAAAGAAAGAAGTATTTGCTAGAGTTGAAAATAGTAATGCAGACAAAAAATGTTATTGAAAAAGGGTTACAATTGTTTGAGAAATTAAATAATGTTGCTAATAATTTAGAATTCAGATTAAATTATACCCAAATCCAATTTCAAATATTTTTATAATTTCTTCAACTATATCTAATTATATAATATTGAACTTTATACAGTTTTAGGAAAGAGAATAATTAAAAAACAAAGCAATATACATTAAATGTATAATTAAATTTAACTAAGGGGTGTTTATTTTGTTAAAAAAAATTCTGATTCTAATACTTTTACTGCTAAAATTGTAAAAATTTAGTTTTAAATCAGATAAATTAGACGATTTCTATAGAAATAAATTTGGCTATAAAATATTAATGGAGTTAAAAAGTATAGAGTAAATTTTATAAATCGAGTTTAAAACATACCTACATGTAGGTGTTTTTACCCTAAAAAAGCATTTTTTACAAAAATATTTTGTCAATAATTTTTTTTTTTTTATAATTTTGAAATGAAATAACAAAAAATTTGCGCAATACTTTTGTTTTTCACGAGTTCGCATTTTGGTGAAACAATGTATTTTATTAATTTAAATTTTATTATTATGAGAAAAATATTTAGTTTAATGGCACTTGTATTTGTGCTTAGTAGTTTTAGTATAGATTCTTTTGTTAATGTTTCAGAAGTAAAACCATTATCAGAACCTATTGATATGATGATGATTTTGGATGGTATTGGACTGTTGTCATCTTGTACAGATCAAGCTGATGATTTTTGTGGTAGTCAAAACTACGAGTGTTGGTTTGGGTATATGTCAAAGTGTGACCAACGATAAAATAAATTAACATAAAATGGTAAAATTTTATTTATTTTACCATTTTTAAATTCCGTTTTATGAAAATTATTATATATATATTAATATGTTTTTTTTGTATTAATATATTCTCACAAATAGAAGGAGGTCATGCAACATATAAAATTAAATTTGAAACTAGCCACATAATAAATAACAGTGAAATTATTAATAATGGTTTAAAAATATTCAAAAGTTTTAATGAACCTGCAAAAAATATGGAGTTTGATTTATTTTTTAATAAAAAAGAATCCATTTTTAATATAAAAAATAAAGTTAATGTTAGTCATGATGTTCCAGCATATAATTTTGCAATGGTTATGAGCAGAGGAAAAGGAAAATTTTATTGTTCATCAAAAGAAAGGTTGCGTCAAAAAGAGGGTTTTGGAGATATATTTATCGTTAAATACGATTATATTAAAAAATCTGACTGGATACTAAAAAATGAAACTAAAATAATTAAAGGTTATCTGTGCTATAAAGCTATAATAAATAATACAGAATTTAACAATTTAGTTGCTTGGTATTGACCAAAATTACCTTTTAGGTTCGGACCTATAGGAATAGGTAATTTACCTGGGTTAATTTTAGAATTAACTACTAATACTAATAATAATGTTAAAGCAAAAATTGTTTATTCACTTTCAGAACTTATATTAAGTTCAAAAAATAATAATTATAAAATAGGAAAATTTAAAAAAGGAAAGGAAATAACAAAAAGTGAATTTGATAAATTAGGTAGAGAATTAATGATTAAAATGAGAGGTTATTAGTAATTTTAGCATTCAAATCAATATTGAAATTATAAACTATCTTGATGCTCTAAGTCTAAGTATAGAGGTTTCTTTAGATTAAATAAATAAATATGAAGCATTATTATATTACTCTACTTTGTTTACTATTTATTAATACTCTATTTTCACAGAAAAATGGTCTTGCAACATACAGTGTGAAATTTAATACCGAAGAAAACAAAAATGAAGTAAAAGGAGGTATAAAACTATTTGACAAGTTAAATGAAATTTCAAAAAACATTTTTTTTGATTTAACCTTTAATAAAAATGAATCTCTTTTTGATTTACGAAATAAATTAGATCTTAAAAATAGTAGAATAAAAGAAATGGCTATTACTATTAGTGGTGGTAAAGGAAAATTTTATAATAATTCAACTAATCGGATTAGAGAAGTCAATGCTTTTGGGGAATTATTTTTAATAGATTACATTTTAATTAGCGAATCTAATTGGATTTTAAAAAAAGGAACTAGAATAATTAATGGTTTTAATTGTTATAAAGCAGAACTTACTGCTGATAATGACGAAAAAAGAGGACACATAACCGCTTGGTATAGCCCTGAAATACCATTTCAATTTGGCCCTAAAGGTATTGGTAATTTACCTGGATTAATAGTTGAGTTAATAGTTTATAATAAAAATGAAATAATATTTTCATTAACTAATTTAAAATTTAATAATACCAAAATTAAATTTTTAGAGCCAAAGAATGGTAGAAAAATTACAATTAATGATTTCAACATTATTAAAAAAGAAATGATGCTCAAAATATTAAGTAAAGATTAATTAAGTTTTGTTATTTTACCGAATAAATTTAAAAATTATTGAATGAATTTAAAAAACTCATTTTTTTTTCAAAAAATTCTAATATCAATATTTTTAATAGGATTTTTTTCATCTAATGCACAAACAATAAAAATAAAAGGCAAAGTAACAGATAGTATAAGTAATCCATTAAAATACGCAAACGTTTTTGCCGTACCCAAAGAAAAAGAAGTCAATATTACTTATGCCATTACAAATGAAAAAGGCAATTATATTTTAAATTTAAAAAAAGGTAAAACCTACCAAGTAACCACAAGAGATGCCCAAGATATGCCTAAATCTTCTTTATTAGTAAAAACTCTGAACCGTCTAAAGAAGGAGCATCAATACTTATATTAGACAATTGTTCATTCCAATCACCCATTTCTGAATTAAAATT
>JAKISG010000011.1 GCA_021648755.1 Flavobacteriaceae bacterium
AACAAATAAACACTTGTAAAGAACTTAAAAATTTGGAATTTACCTCATTTTAAAAATTGAGTTTATCCTAAAAATCGCTTAAATCAATTATTCTTGACCGATTTTATGTCTCTTGCGCAACGATTACGATTGTTGGGCACAGTTATTTTTACTACGAAGCCCATTTTAATATACTTTTATTAATTGAATTACTCCAAATATCTTCATCTTCCATTATTTGGTTATTTCCCCATTGTTCTTCTAACCAATTTTTAAGTTTATCAGAGTTATTAAAGTTATTTTCAATTCCTGTTTTTAGAAAAGTAATAAATTGCTCAATAGAAAGAGGAATTATTTTTGTTTTTCCACCATATAATTTTGTATTCATTTTGTTCAAATTGAAATAATGTGCTAAAGTTCCTTCACTTATTTTTGGAGCAATAAAAATACAATACATTTCTTTGTTTAAAAGTTCTTTTGCTTTTCCAAAATGTCTCGGAACAGACTCACTTTCCATTTTGTATTGTGTGTGTCCACCTGACATTGTTACTTCTGTTATTATTCCAAAATCGTTATATTCAGATTCAATATCAGGTTTCATTCCTGGAGCATAATTTAGAGGCATTCCGTCTATATCCATAATAAAATTTCCATCTACACGTTTTGCGTAGTTTAGCATAACTAATGCTCTCCATACATTCCATTCTAAGAAAAGTGGAGCGTCAGGAACTTCTTTTTTCTTAATTTGTTCAAAAACTTTTAAAATGTCAGGTAATTCTTTATAGTCTTTAAGTTCTCTTTTTCTTTCTTCTATATTTTTAGTTTTTATAGATATACTTAAATCAGCAAGTTTGTCTTTTAATTGCTCAATATTTAGACTAGTATCAATATCTAATAAACCAAGTTGTTTGATTTTATTAATAAGTAAATCTTTATTGTCGCTTAATAATTTTACTGTAAAAGGGTTGAATAGATATTTTTTAAATTCTATTATGTCTTTATAAGTTGTTGGAATTCTATTTACAGTTTTCAAAAGGTAATCTACTTCTTCTACTTTTTGTGGCGAAATGATTAATCTAAAAGTTCTTTTTTGAAAAGTTACTAATTCTGTTGCTCGAATATATCTAACAAAAGCGTCTGCATAATCTTTCATATTTGAACGTTTAGTCCTTATGAACTTTTGTAGTGATATTTCTGAACTTTCACGAGTTTTCAATTTTTTATCAAGAATATCTTGATGAAAAATTTCAAGTATTTCTTTTTCAAAACAAGCACTAACGTACATTTTCCTACTTCCTTTAAATTTTTTAGAATTTGCTTGAAAGTCCTTTATTTTGGAAATAACTGTATCGAATTTATTGAAGTTTGTTAATTGCGAAAAGAATAGAGCAATTTCAGTTTTTGATAAACTACCAAGTTCTTTTACCAACCTTAATAACTCTAAATATGGCTTTACAGAAAAGTCAACTGTTTTTGATTGAGTATGATAAGGTGAAGGTAATTGAAACTTTAAAAGTTGTCTTGTAAAGGTTTCATCAAGTCTTTTTTCAGACAAAAGTAATTTTCCTGCTTCTGTAAGTTTTACCTCAGGATTAAGGGCTACAAAGCCAAATACTTTTGGGGAACGATTAATTCTATCTCTTGCAGCAAAGGCTGGGTCTGTTGGATATTTCTCGCCTTTGTAAAAATCAGAAGCAAATAATAAGTCAAAATACTCAATTTGAACTTTTGACCATTTATTTCCTGAAAGGTTGGTTGTAAGAAGGTCAATTTCTGGAATTATCTTTTCAATGGTTCTTGGAGAAGTAAATGCGAAAAGTGCTTTTGTTTTATTAAGATTAGCCATAATTATTCCCAAAATATTTTATCATCAACTGCCATTGATTTTGTTTGTAAAACATCAACTCCTTTTTCTAAATATTCAGATATACGTGAACGAGATAATTCTATAGATTTATCTGATATATCACAACCGATAAAGTTGCAATTATTTTTAATTGCTGCGATTGCGGAAGAAGCACTACCTAAAAATGGGTCACAAACGGTAAAGTCTTTTTCAGCACTTGCGTGAATCATTGATTGAAATACTTCAACTGGTTTTTGTGTAGGGTATTTTGCACTATGAATTCTTTTAAATCTCCAAACGTCAGGAAATGACCTATTTTTAATTTTTCGAGTATTTCCATTTGTTGCAAAAATTACATATTCGTGTCTTCTTCTGTAATAATGCCCCATTCCGATATTGACTTTATCCCAAGTTATTAGGTTTTTTACGTCAAAATGGTCTCTAACGACATTCCCTAAACTTAAAAGAGAGTAAGAGTCAAACATTATATATATGTGTCCTGTAGATTTTTTTAATACTCTTTTACATTCAGATAAAAAGATAGCATAGTTTTCTTCACTATCTTCAAATTCTCCAAACCATTTTCCATTTTCTTTACCTTTATCCGAATATTTCCCAACTATTCTGCCACTTCCAAGTTTAAGTTTATTATTCATTCCTGAATATGCAGGGTCAGTAACTATCAAATCAACACTACTTGAAGGTAATTTTTTTAGAAATGAAATAGCATCATCTTGATATATAGAAACACTATTTTTTTTCTTGTTGTACTTAAAAGTTGCTTCTGCTTTTTCTAATTTTTGTTCAATTCGATTTTCTTTAGTTTCTATAAATGAAAGAACTGCCTGAAAATATTTTTTTGAGATTTCTTCTTCATTTATAATGGGTATGTTATTGTCTATAAGATAAGAAGTTAACTCATTCTTTTCAATTCCATATTGCTCTATTATTTCAGATGTTCTATACATTTATTTTATTTTCTTCAAATTTACATTTTTCTCAAAACTTTTCTTAGGTTCTCGTCTCATTTTTTAATTGTGCCCAACATACAGATAAACGTATTAAACAATCTTGCACAATTGTGTATTAAATTTACACGCATTATATGTACAAATGTAATCAATCTATACGAACCTTTAATGGTTCTTATAATTTTTAATAATTTCAATTAAACCTTTTGGATGAATCAGACGTCAATAAATCTAACAAGGGGTTATTCCCTTCTATTAATTGGTCTATTGTTTCTGGAGTTAAAACAGTTTGACTTCTGTTAAACCACCTACATTAAAAAAATAGACCTTATTGTTTTTAACTGTTTTTTTTACTATGTAAATAAAAACTATAAATCTAAGCGCAATTGTATAGGCAATAACTTAAAACTCTTGCGATGATATTTAGTTATACCAAACTCTTGAATACCATTACGGTGCTGTTTGGTTGGATAACCTTTATTTTTATGCCAGTAATAATTTGGGTATTCTTTGGCTATCTTTTGCATAAAATCATCGCGATATGTTTTTGCCAAGACTGATGCTGCTGCAATACTTTTATATTTAGCATCTCCTTTTACAATTGTTTTATACGGAATATCTTTATACGATTTAAATTTATTACCATCTACAATAATAAAATCAGGTTTAATTTTTAACTTACCAATAGCAATTTGCATAGCTAAAATAGATGCCTGTAAAATATTAATTTTATCTATTTTTTTTTCGCTTACAAAAACAACAGCATAAGCCAAAGCATGTTTTTCAATATAAGGCCTTACTATCTCTCGTTGTTTATATGTTAATTGTTTAGAGTCATTTAATAATTTATGTTCAAAATTATCTGGTAAAATAACTGCTGCAGCTACAACTGGACCTGCAAGACAACCTCGCCCTGCTTCATCTGTACCTGCTTCATGTCTATGCTTTGAAAATTTACTTTTTAACATTATTTCAAAACTAATACTTTTACTACATAAATTGACAAAAGATTTTAATTTTCTTTTAAATTATTTTTTTTTCTGCCATATTGTCATTTTAAATAGATTGGTATTTTTTTTGAAAGTGCTTTATCAATTAAATAAATCACAAACAAAACGATTAAACAAAAAAATATGTCAAAAGGTAAAATAAACGTATCGGTAGAAAATATATTCCCGTTAATTAAAAAATTTTTATATTCTGATCATGAAATTTTTTTACGCGAATTAATTTCAAATGCAACAGATGCTTCACTTAAATTAAAACATTTAGCGAGTATTGGTGAATATAAAGGTAAAGTTGATAATTTACAATTAGAAGTAAAAATTGATAAAGATGCAAAGACCATTACAATTACCGATAATGGTATTGGAATGACAGAAGAAGAAGTAAAAAAATACATTAACGAAGTCGCTTTTTCTGGAGCAGAAGAATTTTTAGAAAAATACCAATCTAAAGAAGATGGTAAAGGCAAAAAGAAAAGCGCAAGTGATGCTGGCATTATTGGTCATTTTGGGCTAGGTTTCTATTCTGCTTTTATGGTTGCAGAAGAAGTAGAAATTATTACGAAGTCTTATAAAAAAAATAAAGCCGTACATTGGACTTGTGATGGTTCTCCTGAATTTAGTTTAGTAAACTCTGATAAAAAAGAAAGAGGCACAGAAATCATTATACATGTTGCAGCTGATTCTTTAGCATTTTTAGAAGAATCTAAAATTAAAGAACTATTAACAAAGTATAACAAATTTATGCCAATACCAATTAAGTTTGGTACAAAAGAAATTGCAGACCCTAAACATACTCCAAAAACAACAAAAGACAAAGATGGTAAAGAAACTACCGAAGATCAAAAAATGATTACGGTAGATGCAATTATTAACAACCCTAACCCTGCTTGGACAAAATCTCCAAAGAGTTTAAAAGAAGACGACTATAAATCTTTCTATAGAGAGTTATACCCTATGCAATTTGATGAACCATTATTTAATATTCATTTAAATGTAGATTACCCATTTAATTTAACAGGAATTTTATATTTTCCGAAGTTAGAAGCGAGTATAGACGTTAAGAAAGATAGAATCCAACTATATCAAAATCAAGTTTTTGTAACAGATAATGTAGAGGGAATAGTGCCCGATTTTTTACAAATGCTAAGAGGTGTTATCGACTCTCCAGACATACCACTAAATGTATCTCGTAGTTATTTACAAGCAGATGGCGAGGTTAAAAAAATAGCAAGTTACATTACCAAAAAAGTTGGAGATAAATTAAAATCACTATTTAAAAAAAATAGAGAAAATTTTGAAAAAAAATGGAATGACATTAAAATCGTAATTGAATACGGAATGTTATCTGAACCAAAATTTTACGATGCTGCACAAAAATTTGCTTTGTATCCAACAGTAGATGATACTTATTTTACTTTTGAAGAATTAATAGAACAAATAAAACCAAACCAAACAGACAAAGATAAAAATATTATTGTTTTGTACGCTCAAAACAAAAAAGAACAACACAGTTATATACAAAATGCAAAAGACAAGGGTTACGAAGTATTGTTATTAGACTCACCAATAAGTTCACATTTAATCCAAAAATTAGAAGGTGAAAACTCAGAACTATCTGACAAAAAACAACCTATTAAATTTGTTCGTGTCGATGGCGACTCTATTGCAAATTTAATCCAAAAAGACGAAGTCGAAATTTCTAAATTATCAGAAAATGAATCTAAAAAATTAAAAGAAATTATCGAAAAAATTGTACCTAAAGAAAAATACACTGTACAATTAGAAGCTATGAACTCTAAAGCAAACCCGTTTACAATTACACAACCCGAATTTATGCGACGCATGAAAGAAATGCAACAATCTGGTGGTGGCGGAATGATGGGTATGGGTAATTTTCCTGAGATGTATAATTTAGTGATAAATACCAATAATGATTGGATGCAAAAAATTTTAAAAGCAAAGGCAAAACAAACCGATTATGTAAACCAAGCTTTAGATTTAGCCAAATTATCTCAAAATTTATTAAAAGGAGAAGAGTTAACCAATTTTATTAAACGAAGTATGGAGTTAATGAAATAATGTCAACTTACAATTTACTACAAACACCTATCAATCTTTGAATTGGTAGGTGTTTTTGAATCAAAACCTTACGCTTTAACTTCCATATTTTTTAGTTTAATTATTCTTGAGTTATATGAATTTATAGAGCAACTTTAGAAAAAAATATTACCTTTGTTAAAAATTTTATTACTTTTATTTCATTACTTTTATCTATTAAAAATAGTTTTAGAAAAAATTATATATTTTTCTTTAAAAAATTAAATTTTTAATGCAAAAACTTTTAATAGCTTCCGTTTAGGTAGAACCCAATTCTTCTGCATCAGGAAGTAGAATGTTACAATTAATAGAATTATTTTTATCAGAAAATTACAATATTACCTACGCAAGTACTGCAACAAAAAGTAATTTTTCTTTTGATTTGTCTAAAATAGGAGTTCATTGTGAGACGATCAAACCGATTATGTAAACCAAACTTTAGATTTAACCAAATTATCTCAAAATTTATTAAAAGGAGAAGAGTTAATTAAGCAATTTTATTAAACAAAGTATGGAGTTAATGAAATAAGTCAAATTGCAAATTTACTACAAACCTATCAATCTTTGGATTGGTAGGTTTTTTTTATTTTAAGGTTAAATTTAAAAGAAAAGCAATTAATGGAGTTTATAAAAAAACCACTCAATAACCAATTGAGTGGTAAAAAAAAATGAGTCTCACCACATTACTTGAGAGACTATGCAAAAGTAAATCATTTTTTGCGATTTTTTACAAAAAATAAAAACAAATTATTTTTTTTTTAACATTAGCCCTATACCTATTAAAACTTCTGTTTTTTAGCTTTAATATTTTTTTAGTCTAAATTGTTCTTGAGTTGAATGCTATTGAATGCTATAATTTATAAATCAATTTTAAAAAAAAATATTATATTTGTTAAGAATTTTATATTGCTTTTACAAATAATTAAAGAGTGTAATTTACAAATTTTTTACTATAAAATAAAAAAAGTCATAAAGAACAGGCTAAACGTTTAATGCGTTTGACCTGTATAAAGAAAATAAATTCTTTTTTTTTTGAAAAAATTATATTTTTAATGCAAAAACTTTTAATAATAGCCTCCGTTTGGGTAGAACCCAATTCTTCTGCATCAGGAAGCAGAATGTTACAATTAATAGAATTATTTTTATCAGATTACAATATTACCTATGCAAGTACTGCAACAAAAAGCAATTTTTCTTTTGATTTGTCTAAAATAGGAGTTCATTGTGTGACGATCAAGGTTAACGATATAAGTTTTGATAAGTTCATTACTAAACTTAAACCAGAGATCGTTCTTTTTGATCGTTTTATATTAGAAGAACAATTTGGCTGGCGAGTAACAGAAAATTTACCAAATACATTTAAAATTTTAGATACAGAAGACTTACACTGCTTACGAAAAACACGAGAAATTGCACTTAAAGAAAATAGAACGTTTAAAGAGACAGACCTTCTTAAAACTGAGATTGCCAAACGAGAAATTGCCAGTATATTAAGAAGCGATTTATCTTTAATTATCTCTACTTATGAAATGAAATTACTAACTAATTTATTTAAAGTTACTAATTCTATTTTACATCATACACCATTTTTATTAAATAGTTTAAAAGAAAGTACGCTAAATAAATTACCAACTTTTGAACAGCGTAAAAATTTTTATTTTATAGGCAATTTTTTACACAAACCAAATATAGACTGTGTTTTATTTTTAAAGAACGAAATTTGGTCTAAAATTACAGCACAAATTCCACATGTAGAATTACATATTTACGGTGCATATATGCCCGAAAAAATCAAGCAATTACACAATACAAAAGATAAATTTCTGATAAAAAACAGAGCAAATGATCTACCAAATATAATTCAAAAATCAAAAATTTGCTTAGCGCCCCTACGTTTTGGAGCAGGTCTTAAAGGTAAATTTTTAGAAGCTATGCAACATGGCACACCTAGTATTACTACAACAATTGGAGCAGAAGCAATGCATCATAATTTAGAATGGAGCGGAGACATCGCGAATACTATTAATACAATAGTTAACGCTTCTATAAAACTTTACACAAATAAAATGGAATGGTTAAAGGCACAAAAAAATGGATTACAAATAATTAATCAATGTTATGATAAAAAATATCATTCTAAAATATTATTGCAAAAAATACACCAAATTAAAATCGATTTAAAATACCATAGACAGCAAAATTTTATAGGCGAGTTACTACAACATCACACTTTAAGAAGTACTAAATACCTTTCAAAATGGATTGAGGAAAAGACAAAAAAACGTTAAAAAATATTTTATGAAATTTCTTTCCAAATATTCCAAGATTTTTCTGCCTGTAACGCTAACATTTCTAGCCCGTTTTTAATTTTTGATTTATTTTCTTTACCTTTTTTTAAAAATAAACTCTCTAAAGGATTATAAACCAAATCATATAAAAGATTATTACTATTTATAAATTGATATGGTATGTTAGGACACTCCTCAATTTTAGGATAAGTTCCTAACGGAGTACAATTAATAATTATACTGTTTTCAAAATGTTTTTTAGTTAAACTTGTATAAGAAATTGTATTTTCATCCTGACAATTTCTAGAGACTACGATAAAATCAATATTTAATTTTGTCAAAGCATATTTTACGGCTTTAGTTGCTCCACCATTTCCTAAAATTATTGCTGTCTTATGTTGTTTTTCTAACAATGGCTTTAGAGAATTAATAAATCCATAATAATCTGTATTATAGCCTTTTAAATAAATTTTGTTGATTACTTTAACTGTATTAACAGCGCCTATTTTTACTGCAGTTACATCTATTTCATCTAAATATTTAAAAATACTTTCTTTGTATGGTATCGTTACATTAAACCCTTTTAAATTTTTAATACTTTTTAAAAAGGCAGGTAATTTTTCCATATTATCTATATCAAAATTTTCATAAATACACGATAAATTTTCTAATCTAAATTTTTCTGTAAAGTGTTTTTTTGAAAAAGAATAAGCTATATTTTTACCTAATAAACCAAATTTACATTTCATTTTTAATTATTTTTTTATTGTTTTTTCATAAAATTCAATAATAACTAAACTTATAATTCCAAATACTATAAAAGTAATTGCTACCCATGTTTCTTGATTATATAAGTTAGGCAAATATCGTTTATAATTTTTTAGAATTTGGTTGCCGTCACTGTCTAAAATAAATTGATTATTCAGCATTTTATAAACCTTCTCTTTCCAAGGCCAAACATTACCTAAAGAACCACTAATAAAACCAATAATAACAGCAGTAACAATATTGCGCCATCTTTTTAAGACAAAACCTAAAATATGTGAAGTTACAACTAACCCAAAACCAGACCCTACAGTAAAAATACCGATTATTTTTAAATATTTTAAACTATTCTGATCTTGAATAAAATAAAAATCACCAGAAAATACTGCTATAAAAATTTTAGAAAGCATGTTAACAGAATCAACTAAAAGTAAAACATAATTACCTAATAAAATTAAGATAAACGACCCTGAAAGCCCTGGTAATGTCATACCAGAAACACCAATAATGCCACAAAGAAAAACAAACCAAAGATTGCTATTTTCTTTGGCAGGAGGTAATAAACTAATAAAAATACCAAATAAAACACCAATAAAAATTGGCAATATACACTTTGAATTGTAATCTTTAAATTTTTTAGCAATGTAATAAATAGATCCGATTATTAACCCAAAAAATAGACTCCAAACATAGAGTTCGTGTGATTTAATAAAATAATCCAAAATTAAGGAAACACTAAAATAACTAAATAGACTACCCGAAAATAAAATCAGTAAAAATTTACCATTTATATAATTAAAAAAACTTTTAAACCTACCATTAAATAATAATTTAAAAGCTATTGTATTTATTCTTTTTAATGAAAAAATTAACTCCTCATAAAAACCAGTAACAAAAGCAACAATACCACCAGAAACACCTGGGATTTTATTTGCCCCACCCATTGCTAAGCCTTTAATGAAAAGCAAAACTCTATTCGTTAATGTTCTTGTTTTTTGAAATTCCATTTTATAAACTGAACAACCTTAATTCGTTTTAATACCTAGTTATGACCTCTCTTCTGTACAAATCTATTCCGCATGTCTATTATTTTATTCTATTTATATAAATTCGGTAAAAACTAGACTACTCTAAACTGACTTCATTTTTTGAATAATTGTCCGAATATTTTTCACATAATTAATCTGTAAAATACAGAAAATTTAGGATATATTCCATTTTTAAGCACTCTTTTTTTTTACAACATTAAAAAGATTTCTAATTTAATAGTTTAAATAGAATTCAAGTTTTAATTAATCTAAAATAAATTTAGTTTAGGTATATTTGTTCTTTATTCTATTTTTTTACTAAAATGAAATTTATTTATCTTTTTTTTATTAATTTTCTTTTATTAATTTCTTGTAAAAAAGAAAAAATTAATAATGATGTATATAAACACAATACGTTAAAATCTAAAAAAATAAAAGATACGCTAATAAAAACTTCTAGAAATACAATTAATAAATTTAATGAATCAAAAATTAAAAGAGATACTTTAAATGATAAAAATGCCATTGCTTTTTTTACAGAATATGGTAAACAAAATACAGAAAATAAAGTCCGTTTTAAAACTCGATTAGGAGATATTATTATTAAATTATATGCAGACACTCCTTTACATAGAGCAAATTTTATTTTTTTAACCAAAAAAGAATATTTTAATACTACTTGCTTTCACAGAGTAGTTCCAAATTTTATTATACAAGGCGGAAATTCTGAAAATAGATCTACTGCAATATTTAGAAATAAATACAAACAATATTTATTACCTGCCGAATTTAGAAAAAAAAGAAAGCACAAAAAAGGCATTATTGCACAGGCAAGAGATTGGGAGTATAACCCCGAAAAAAAATCAACTCCTTTTGAATTTTACTTTGTATTAAACCAAAGAGGAGAGCATCATTTAGATAATGAACATACCGTTTTTGGAGAAGTAGTCAAAGGAATGTCTGTAATTAATGAAATTTCAAAATTAAAAGCAGGAAATGACGAATGGCCTTATAATGATGTCTATATTAAAGCTGAAATAATTAACGAATAAATAAAATAAAATATGGGTAGAGCATTTGAATTTAGAAAAGCAAGAAAAATGAAACGCTGGTCAGCAATGGCAAAAACTTTTACACGTATTGGTAAAGATATTGTTATGGCTGTAAAAGACGGAGGCTCAAACCCCGAAGTAAACGCTAGACTTCGTGCTGTAATTCAAAATGCAAAAGCAGCAAATATGCCTTTAACAAACGTAGAACGTGCTATTAAAAAAGCAACTGATAAAGACCAAGCAGCTTATAAAGAAGTGCTTTTTGAAGGCTATGCCCCTCACGGAATTGCAATTTTAGTAGAAACAGCAACCGATAACAATAATAGAACCGTAGCAAACGTACGTGCCTGTTTTAATAAGTGCAATGGTACATTTGGAACTTCAGGTTCTGTAGTTTTTATCTTTGATAGAACCTGTAATTTTAGAATTGAAAAAAACGACGCATTAGATTTAGAAGAATTGGAACTTGATTTAATGGACTTTGAAGTCGAAGAAATTTTTAATGATGAAGACGGTATTATTATTTACGCTCCTTTTGACCAATTTGGAGGCGTTCAAAATTATCTAGAAAAGCATAAGTTCGAAATATTATCATCTGGCTTTGAAAGAATACCAACAACCACTAAAAAAATATCAAAAGAACAACAAACAGATGTTGAAAAATTACTAGAACGTTTAGAAGACGATGATGACGTACAGCACGTTTATCATAATATGGAAATGTAGTCTTTTAATGATTGTCTTTTTAACTCTTTTTTAGTTGTTTAATTTTAATAGAAAAAGCAGCAAAAAACAAAGTCATAAACGGACTCAACCAATTAAAAATAGCAAATGCAAAATACTCAGTTACCCCTACTCCAAGAACTCCCGATTGGTACGCGCCACAAGTATTCCAAGGAATTAAAACCGAAGTAACTGTACCAGAATCTTCTAAAGTTCTACTCAAATTTTCGGGTGATAGGCCTTTATCTTCATAAGCTTTCTTAAACATCTTACCAGGTATTACTATTGCCAAATATTGATCGGAAGCGATAACATTAAGACCCAGGCAACTTGCAACGGTACTTGCAAACAAACCAAAAATACTAGTTGCAAAACTCAATAATACTTTTGTAATTCTTGCTAGCGCCCCAATAGCATCCATTATTCCTCCAAACACCATAGCACTAATAATCAAATAAATAGTCCAAAGCATTCCTTTCATTCCTCCTGCATTATATAACCTTTTTAATTTAGGATTATCTGTGGGTAGTTCTGTATCTATAAATATAGCGTTAAAAATAGATTTAACAGAAGACGAAGACATGCTATTAAGTAAACTTCCTTGAAAAACAAATGCAAAAATAACCGCTATTAAAACACCAACAGTTAATGCAATTAGAGGCTTTGTCTTAAGTAAAATTAAACCAACTACTGTAAAAGGCACTATAAATAAATATGGTGTAATATAAAACGTCTCTTTTAAAGTACTCATTAACTGGCTTATTTGATTTGTTTCACCAATTGGTTTTATAACTATATTCATACTAACAAACCCAAAAAATATTAAAGTGATAATAATGGTAGGAATCGTCGTAATTGCCATATACCTAATATGTGCATACAAATCTGTTCCTGCCATTGCAGGAGCAAGATTAGTTGTATCACTTAAAGGAGACATTTTATCTCCAAAATATGCTCCCGAAATTACAGCACCTGCAATCATTCCTGGAGATATTCCAAAAGCAGAGCCTATACCAATTAAAGCAATACCAACTGTTGCTGATGTAGTCCAAGAACTACCCGTTGCCAAAGAGACGATAATAGCAATAATAACTGATAATGGTAAAAATATCTCTGGATTAATAATTTGTAATCCATAATAAACCATTGCAGGAATCACACCACTAACTTTCCAAGTTCCTGCTAGTGCACCAACTAAAAATAATATTAAAATTGGTACAAAAACACTCTGTAAATTTTCAAAAACCTCAGAAAGCATTCTTTTTAAAGAAACTTTATTAAACAAACCTACAATAGTAGCAACAAACCCAGAAATTAACAATATAAAATGATTAGAATATTCTCCCAATAACTCTCCTTTCGCAAACTTTATATTATAACCTAAAAAAAACATTAAAAATAGAACAGGAATTAATGCTTCCCAAATATTTAACGCTTTATTACTCACTATTTTTTGACCATTTACATCTATTTTAGAAAATTGCTCTTTGTTTGCCATATAAGTATATATAAAGTGTAATAATACTGAAATTTAATGAAACTTTAAAATTTATTATCATTTCTATTCTAATTCTACTATTTTTACATTTTTAAAAAAAGATGTACAATAAATTACCTAAGTTAGAACCCGAAGATTTTTATTTTAATGAACAAGGTTATCGTGTCTTTACAGAAAAATATCATCTAAAAAGAGGTCATTGTTGTAAAAGTGGCTGTAAGCATTGTCCGTTTGGATATGATAAAAAATCCGATTCTTTTAGTAAAAAAATAATGGAACAAGTAAATGTAACCCAAAAAAATATGACAACTTTTAAAAACCAAATAACACAAGGCATACCAATAGAATTACCACATACAAAACCGTATGACAAAACTATAAATCATGCACCAAAACGAAAAGATATTTTAAATGTAGAAGAAAAAAAATTAGCCATTCAAAACGCATTACGTTATTTTGATAAAAAACACCATTTAATTTTAGCCAAAGAATTTGCACAAGAATTAAAAAATTATGGACGTATTTATATGTATCGATTTAGACCAGATTACGAACAATATGCAAGGCCGATAAATGAATACCCTGCAAAAACACAACAAGCAGCTGCTATTATGCATATGATTCAAAACAATCTAAATTATGCTGTTGCACAACACCCACATGAACTAATTACTTATGGTGGCAATGGTGCTGTTTTTCAAAATTGGGCACAATATTTATTAACTATGCAATACCTTTCTCAAATGACCGAAGAACAAACCTTAGTTATGTATTCTGGTCATCCGCTTGGACTATTTCCATCACATACAAATGCGCCTAGAGTTGTGATTACTAATGGTATGATGATTCCGAATTACTCTAAACAAGATGATTGGGAAAAATTCAACGCTCTAGGTGTAACACAATATGGACAAATGACAGCAGGTAGTTATATGTATATTGGTCCACAAGGTATTGTGCACGGTACAACAATTACAGTGTTAAATGCAGGAAGAAAAATTTCCAAAAATGGAGAAAATTTAGCGGGGAAATTATTTCTAACCTCTGGGCTTGGTGGCATGTCTGGTGCACAACCAAAAGCAGGAAATATTGCAGGTTGTATCACTGTTTGCGCCGAAATAAATCCAAAAGCAGTACATACACGTCATTCACAAAAATGGGTAGATGAATTTTATACCGACTTAGACACATTAACTAAAAGAGTAAGATCTGCAAAAAAGAAGAAAGAAATTGTATCTATAGCCTATCAAGGAAATGTCGTTGATCTTTGGGAAAAATTTGATAAAGAAAATATTTTTATAGATTTAGGAAGTGATCAAACCTCATTACATAACCCTTGGGCTGGCGGATATTACCCAGTAGATTTATCCTATAAAAATGCCAATATAATGATGACTGAAAATCCGAAATTGTTTAAAGAAAAAGTACACGAATCTTTACGAAGGCAAACAGACTCTATAAATAAGCACACTGCAAAAGGCACATATTTCTTTGATTACGGAAACGCTTTTTTATTAGAAGCATCTCGCGCTGGAGCAAATATTAAATCAGATAATACACCTAACGGATTTAAATACGCAAGTTATGTAGAAGACATCATGGGACCTATGTGTTTTGATTATGGCTTTGGACCATTTAGATGGGTTTGTACTTCAGCTAACGCTAAAGACTTAGATAAAACAGATGAAATTGCATCTGCTGTTTTAGCAACCTTAATAAAAACATCGCCTAAAGAAATTCAACAACAAATGGCTGATAATTTACAGTGGATTAAAGGTGCTAAAGAAAATAATTTAGTAGTAGGGTCTCAAGCACGTATCTTATATGCAGATGCCGAAGGACGACTAAAAATTGCAAAAGCATTTAATGATGCCATTAAAAATGGAAGTATTTCTGCTCCTATTGTATTAGGTAGAGATCATCATGATGTTTCTGGAACAGATTCCCCATATCGAGAAACGGCAAATATTTACGATGGCTCTCAATTTACGGCAGATATGGCAATCCAAAATGTAATAGGTGATAGTTTTAGAGGAGCGACTTGGGTCTCTATTCACAATGGTGGCGGTGTTGGTTGGGGAGAAGTCATAAATGGCGGTTTTGGCATGGTTCTTGACGGCTCTAATGAAGCAGAAAGTCGATTAAAAGCAATGCTCTTTTGGGATGTTAATAATGGTATTGGAAGAAGAAATTGGGCAAGAAATAAAGCCGCTATTTTTACAGCAAAAAAAGCCATGAATATGGAGCCTAATTTAAAAATTACCATTCCGAATTTAGTCGATAGCCATTTATTAGAAAATTTATTTTAACAAAAAACATTCAATTCATATTTTAAAATTTTAACTATGTACCCTAAATTAAAAACCATTAAAATTACAACCCTATTATTACTTGTTTTTTCATTATCAACAATTTTTGCACAAGATATTATTACCAAAAAAGACGGTGAAAAATTAAAAGTAATTATTGAAGAAGTAACTAAAAATAGTATTAAATATGTTGATTTTAAAGATCAAAACGGCGTACTATTCACTATTGATAAAGCATTAATTAGCGAAGTAGAATTTGCTCATGGAAAAAAATTAAATATAAAAAATCCAGAAGAAAACCCACATTATTTTGCAGATGATAAAATAAATAATTATATGCTTAACTTTTCTGCTCTTGGAGGAAACACTTTAGGCTTGGCTTACGAAAGAGTTCTAAAACCTGGACAATCAATTATGGCAGAAGTAAAAGTTTATGGAGTAGGTATTAAATCAAGGTTTGAAGACAGCCGTAATGGTTTTGGTATAGATTTTTCTTATCGCCTAAAAACAAAATCTCTTTTTAGCAATAATTCACATCGACCTAAACACATATTTCATGGCGCTTATTTTGCACCAGTAATTAGCTTTAGTAGTGGAAAAATAACTTACAATGACTACTTTGATGGTACCAGTGCAAATAACCTCATCTCTTTTAAACATAATGTTTTTCTTTTTGGTATTCAATACGGTAAACAATGGGTTTTACAGAAAAAAGTAACTGTTGATGCATCGGTAGGCTTTCACTACTATGTTGGTGATGATAATCTTAATGATTACGAGCCACTTAGGTTAGGTAATATGATTGGTAGTAATAATAAATTATTTGGTTTTAATTTAAGAATTGGGCTTCTTGGAGGAAAGAGTATTGTTAAAAAACCTTAATTTTATCAGCCACCTTCTTCTCCGTTACCCATTAAATGCTAATGCTCTTGAAAATTATTTTAATGAATTATTTGTCATAGATTATCAAATCTGTAGTACTTAATTTCTCCTAAAAACTAATCACTAAAAAAATAGAAAAATTTTCTCGGCACAATATTTGTGTTAAAATAATTAAATATTTTAATATAAAAATCATGAAAAAATTTAAATTTTTAATATACACCTCACTAGTATTTATACTTTTAGTCTCTTGTGTCTCTGTAGATGTTACCTCTAATTACGACAGCAAAACAGATTTTAGCAAATATAAAACCTTTGCTTTTTACAAAAAAGGAATCGACAAATCTAAAATATCTGATATTGATAAAAAAAGAATTTTAAGAGCAATTGAATCTGAATTAATTGAAAAAGGAATGACAAAATCAAGCCACCCAGATATTTTGGTAAGTATTTTTACCAAATCACAAAAATATGTAGATGAATATAATAATATGTATTGGCATGACAACTATTCAGAATATGTTGAAGGCACTTTATTTATTGACTTAATAGCTTCTAAAAATAAAACTTTACTCTGGCAAGGAGTTGGCAAAGGTATGCTAAATACAAGTAAAAAAGTAAAGGAAAAAGAAGCACGAATTAATGAGTTTGTTGCCGAAATTATGAAAGTCTACCCTCCCTCCTATTAACTAACTATTTTAATAAAAATGCAAGTTTATTTGGTAGTCAAAAATGATTCTTAATTTAAAAATATATGCTATTTTAGACTTCATTTTAAGCTTTTTAAATTTTCTAATATTTTAAATATAAGTAAATATTTTTTTTATTCAAGTATTCTATTTACTTTTGTGTAAAATTTACACAAATGATATTGAATTTAGATAAAACCTTCTATCCTTACCCAAATAAAAAAGCAATTGCTTTTGAAACTTTTACTTTTTCGGGGGGAGAACCTCACCTCAAAATTATTGATGATTTAAGCACCCTAAGAGAGGTGACAATTACACAAAGAGCCACATCTTTTAATGATATAGGAATATTACTTATTGCAGTAAATGCACTAAGAAATATGAAAATAGAAAAAATTAATTTATTGCTACCTTATTTTCCAGCAGCAAGACAAGATCGGTTAATGGCTAAAGGAGAAGCATTATCTGTTAAAGTTTATGCAGAACTCATAAATAATTTAAACCTAAATTCAGTTACCATATTTGATCCACATTCAGAAGTTACATCTGCTTTACTTAGCAATTGTATTGTTATCGAAAATTATCGATTTATTAAAAAAGTAATGAATACACTTGATAAAAACACATTTTTGATATCGCCTGATAGTGGCGCATTAAAAAAAATATATAAAGTTGCATCACATCTTCAAAACTATGAAGTAATAGAATGTTCTAAATCAAGAAATGTAAAGACAGGCAAACTTTCAGGTTTTAAAGTTTACACAGATGATTTACAAGGTAAAGATTGTTTAATAGTAGACGATATTTGTGATGGTGGTGGCACATTTTTAGGGCTTGCAAAAGAATTAAAATCAAAAAATGCAGGTAAATTGTATTTAGCTGTAAGTCACGGTATTTTTAGTAAAGGATTAGAAGAACTTTCAAAAGAATTTGAAATGATTTTTACGACTAACTCTTTTAAAGATATTGAAAGTGCAAGTCAAGTTAAACAACTAAATATTTCAGAAATAATATGAAAATGAAATACACAAAACAAAGCATACTAAACACAGGTAAATCTATAAAATACTTATTTTTTTGGGGACATAGACCAAGTAAAAATGGAGAAATTACCAAAAGTTGTTTCAGCCAATGGTGGGAAATTGATTTTACCATTGAAGAAATTACTTATAAATCTGCAGAGCATTTTATGATGGCAGAAAAAGCAAGACTATTTAATGACCAATCTATTTTAGATAAAATAATTAAATGTAAATCTCCCGAAGCAGCTAAAAAATTAGGCAGACAAGTTAAAAATTTTAATTTAGAAATTTGGAATAATAAGCGACTTGAAATTGTAAAAAAAGCAAATTATCACAAATTCAATCAAAACAGTAAACTGAAAACATTTTTACTACAAACAAAGAAAAGAATATTAGTAGAAGCAAGTCCTGTAGATAAAATTTGGGGAATAGGAATGGCAGAAGATAATGAAAGTGCTCAAAACCCGAAAAAATGGAAAGGTTTAAATCTTTTAGGTTTTGCATTGATGGAAGTTAGAGACGAATTAAATTAAAAAAATGAAAACTAAAAATTATATAGAATAGTTAAAAGAATAGCCAAAAGAAAACCTATTATATTATAAAAATAAACTTAAAATAATTTAAAAATATAAACTATGAATCCATTATTATATACCGACGGCTACAAAGCTGATCACAGAAGACAATACCCGAACGAAACAACATTAGTGTATTCAAATTGGACGCCCAGAAAAAGTAGAATTGAAGGGATTGATAAAGTTGTATTCTTTGGATTACAATATTTTATTAAACGCTATTTAATTCAAGAATTTCAAGAAAATTTCTTTGACAAGCCAAAAGAAGAAATTTGTAAAAAATACACTAGAAGAATAAACAACTATTTAGGAGAAAATAAAGTTGGTATTAAACATATAGAAGATTTACACGATTTAGGTTATATACCAATGGTTATAAAAGCATTACCAGAAGGTGTATCTGTACCTATTAGAGTACCAATGTTTACAATGTACAACACATTACCTCAATTTTTTTGGTTAACAAATTACTTTGAAACATTACTTTCAACAACGGTTTGGTTACCTTGTAATTCTGCAACATTAGCAAAACAATACCGAATAATATTAGATAAATATGCTAAAGAAACATCTTCTATTCCTGAATTTGTAGATTGGCAAGGTCATGATTTTTCAATGAGAGGAATGGCAGGTCTAGAAGCTGCTATAATAAGTTCCGCAGGTCATTTATTAAGTTTTACAGGGACAGACACTATCCCAACTGTTGATTTTTTTGAAAAATATTACAATGCAAATTCGGATACTGAATTAATTGGAGGGTCGGTTGCAGCAACCGAACATTCTGTAATGTGTATGGGAACAAATTTAGGAGAACAAGAAACTTTTAAACGCTTAATTACTGAAATTTATCCCAACGGAATTGTATCTATAGTTTCTGATACTTGGGATTTATGGAAAGTACTAACGGAATATTTACCAAACTTAAAAGAAGAAGTTTTAGCGAGAAACGGAAAAGTAGTTGTTCGTCCAGATAGCGGCGATCCTGTTGATATTATTTGCGGAAATTCAAACGGAAAAACAACAGCAGAAAAAAAAGGAGTCATAGAGTTGCTTTGGGAAACATTTGGCGGCACAACAAATAACAAAGGATATAAAGAATTAGACAGCCATATTGGTGCAATTTATGGTGATAGTATTACGCTTGACAGAGCAACTCAAATATGTGAACGGTTAAAAATAAAAGGATTTGCATCTACCAATGTAGTTTTAGGTATTGGATCGTTTACCTATCAATACAACACAAGAGATACTTTTGGTTTTGCAATGAAAGCAACTTATGGAGAAGTAGCAGGAGAGGGAAGAGAAATTTATAAAGATCCTATAACAGATGATGGAACCAAAAAATCTGCAAAAGGATTAATGAAAATCATCAAAGAAAATGGAGAATACAAACTAATCGACCAAGTAAGTTGGGAAGAAGAAAAACAAGGAGAGTTAAAAGAAGTCTATCGTGACGGACAACTACTCATTGATGAAAAACTAAATGAAATTAGACTACGTTTAAAATAAAAATAGGCACAGTAAAAGGTAGCATGGTAACATGCTACCATATACTAATCACAAATTCTAAACCCCAAAAATAACCTTAGAATTATCCGTAGTTATTTTTGCAATTTCTGCTACAGAAATAGTATAAATTTCGGCTAATTTTTCAGCAATATTTATTAAATAACAACTTTCATTTCGTTTACCCCTATATGGTGATGGTGCTAAATAGGGAGCATCGGTTTCTAAAACAATATTTTCTAGAGGTATTTGATTTAAAAACTGATCAATTTTTCCGTTTTTAAAAGTTACAACACCACCAATTCCTAACTTCATATTATAATTTATTGCTTGTTGTGCTTGTTTTAAATTACCCGTAAAACAATGAAAAATTCCATATAACTTATCCCCTTTCATCTCTTCAAGCACTTCAAAAACTTCATCAAAAGCATCTCTACAATGTATGACAATTGGTAAATTTTTCTCTTTCGCCCAATTAATTTGAGTTTTAAACGCTTCTTGTTGTTGTTTCAAAAAAGACTTATCCCAAAATAAATCAATTCCTATTTCCCCTACTGCATAAAAATCTCTTTTATCTATCCATTTTTTTACATGTGCTAACTCTTCCTTAAAATTTTTTTTTACATGTGTTGGATGCAAACCCATCATCAAAAATATATTTTTCGGGAACTGTTTTTCTAAAGCAAACATACTTTCTGTAGTCTCAGAATCTA
Organism: Flavobacteriaceae bacterium; assembly: GCA_021648755.1. Lineage (GTDB taxonomy): Bacteria > Bacteroidota > Bacteroidia > Flavobacteriales > Flavobacteriaceae > S010-17. Next base: position 20,951 of record JAKISG010000011.1, read on the forward strand.
TTGCTGGAATAAAAAACCGTTTTATATCTAAATCAATGGCTCTTTGTATCGTCTCTGCCCTATCTTCATTAAATTGACTGGAATATAAATGTGTATGCGTATCTGTTAAAATCATATCTTAAATAAAAAACAAAAGTACGACTTTACAAGTAAAAATTTTATTCTGTGAGAAACAATTAAGTTTTAATCTAAAAAACTTAGAAATAAGTTTATTTTTGCTATTCTAAATTTATTTAAATGTGCTTATGTTACTTACAAAGGTAGTTCATCATATTTTATTCAATTTGAACAAATAAATTAAAAGTTACACAAATACAGCAACTACTATAAATGAATAATTTTGAAGCATTTTTTAATAAAATTACAGAAAGTTTAGAAAGGGATGATTTCGTAAAGTTAACACTAGGAAAACCTTTAAGTAAACGAAACGAATTACAAAACGTATATTTACGTTTAATTAAGTTAAAAGACGGTTCCTGTTTCTCGTTTACATATAGATACAAAACTAATGATCAAGTTAAAAATTATACTTTTAGCGAAGCCAAAACTATAATTACAGATTTATTATTAAACACCTTTAGATTTGCTGTATTATTTAGTTTAAAAGAAGATATACAATGCTTTATTTCTAAAAAAAAGCAAGTTACTCTTAAAATAAACCAAGCAAGTTTTAAGAACAAATTACCTGAATATCACGACAAAATTAAAAATAAGAAAGTCGTTAAAAGTACTTATTTATTCCATTTAGGCATAAGCGATAAAGAAGCTAATATTATACCTAAATTTGCTGATAAATACCGACAAATAAATAAATATTTAGAAATTATTAATGATTTAATAAATACTTCAGATTTACCAAATAAAATCAATATTGTAGATATGGGCTCTGGTAAAGGGTATTTAACTTTTGCTTTATATGATTTTTTAACCAACAAAAAAGGTTTTGATGTTACAATAACTGGAATAGAGTTAAGGCAAAATTTGGTGAATTACTGTAATGAAATTGCTGAAAAATGTAATTTTAATAATTTATTATTTCAATGTAAACCGATAGAAAAATATACGGCTAAAAATATTAATATATTAATTGCTTTACATGCTTGTGATACCGCAACAGATGATGCACTTTACAAAGGTATCACTTCTAATGCAGTTCTAATTGTTACTGCTCCTTGTTGTCACAAACAAATAAGGCAGCAGTTAAAAGGTTTTCAACAAGAAAGTCCAATACTTAAATATGGCATCTTTAAAGAGCGCCAATACGAAATGGTTACAGATACTTTACGTGCCTTACTCCTTGAAAAAGAAAATTATCAAACTAAAATATTCGAGTTTATTTCTAATGAACATACTAGAAAAAATATAATGTTAGTGGGTAAAAAATCTAATAAAAAGAATGATGTAAAATTAATTAATTCTAAAATAGATAAACTAAAAAAAGAGTTTGGAATAGAGCAACATTATTTAGAAAAATTAATCAATTAACTTTTATTTAATATTAAGACTCTTCATTAAAAAAAACTTTGTAAAAAAACATTTTCTTTTCATCATCATAACCTCTCTCTAAGTAATAACTAGCAGCATCTGGAGAATCTACGTCTATATTTATCTTAATTCTAGTATCTAGTTTGATTTCTGTTTTAAAGTTCTTTTTTTCTTTTTTTAAAACCTTATCGGCTACAAAAAAATTATTTCTTAAAACTACATTTTGTTCTGTTTCGTATTGCTTTTTATAGTCTTCAAATAAGTCTTTTCTTTTATCTTCATCAAAAACAGCTACTTTAAACTGCTCAACATCTATGGCTTCATTTTCTTTAAAATAATCTATTGTATTGGCTAAAAATTCGCTTTGTTCTTTTTTGCCAAAATTCTCTTTAATGACTTCTTCTGAAAATGAGTTACATAAACTTAAATAATTTTTTGTATGGTTATAGACATCATCTGCTAGTTTAATTTGTAAGAAATTTTTAATCCAATATTGTGCATCGTAACTATTTGTATCTACGCTTAATACAATTGTACCTTCTGTATCTGTAGTATTAATAATTAAACAACCTTTATCTAATTTTTTGGTACTTATACCTTGTGTTAACAAAACTTCTATCTGATTTCCTTCTATGTATGTCTGAAAAAAATCCATTTTATTTTCAATCTTAAAAATACCAATTGCATCAGTTATTATAGTATTAATTTCTATGCCCTCAATTCTTGCAATTAATACATCTCCTGTTTTAATATTTGCAGAATTAGACTGCTCGTACAAGTGTTTTACAATATTTTGTGATACTTCTACAAAATTGCCTTCATTTGTAAATAACGATTTTGTATAGGCATTCATTTCATTTAAATTAATATCAGCATGGTGCGAAAAACGATAACTTTCAGTAAGATTGGTAAATGGTTTTAATAAAAAATTAAACATTAATTGATAACTATTTTCATCAAATAATAATGAATTATCAGAAAATACATTACGCGTACTGTTAAATTTATTTCCCACTTTATGAATTATAAAGTCGGTTATTTGTGCTTTGTTTTTTTTTATCATAATTGTGAAAAGTTATCTAAAACCTACAAAAATTCTGTAAAAGTGAAACTGTGTTTTTTACCTATTAATTAATATTCTTATTTTCACTTTTACAAAGGTAATTTTTTTAACTGAACTAACTAATTAGTAATGATATTTTAAAAAAGTTGAATTACATCTACTGGCTATATGTTTCCTATAGTTTTAAACTCATCTTGTTAATCTATTGGCAATGTACTCATTCCAAAAATTATCAATGTCATTTAAAGATATTTTCCCTTTCTTTCGCTGAAGAACGATAATCTTGTTTCTCTCATAATGTTTTTTGTTTTTGTAATTAAGGCAATGGCATTAAATAATTGATAAAAGTACTTACAAAAATTCTGTAAAGTACTTGTATTCTTTACCTATTAATTAATATTTTTATTTTCACTTTTTACAAGGGTAATTTTTTAACTAACCTATTAGAAAGAAAAAAATGAGTTTCATAATTATGTTTTCTAATTAATAAACAGGTCTTTTATTAAAAAAAATAAAAGACCTAAAATAAATATTTTAGGCCTTTGTTAATGATATTTTAAAAAAGTTGAATTACATTGCTTTTTTTACTGCTGCTTTTTCTTCTTTTTTCTTCTTATCACATGCTGCTTTTTTAGAAGCACATGCTGCTTTAGATTTTTTTGAACCTGAACAACACTCTTTTTTAGTAGCGCATGATTTTTTAGTAGTTTTTTCAGAAGACACTACTTCACCAACTGTTGCATCAGTTTTCTTTACTTCTTCTTTTATTTCTGTTTTTACTACCTCTTTAACTTTTTTTACATCGCTTTGTGCGTTAGAAAATGCTACAAAGAATAAGCCTAATACTAATGTTAAAATTATTTTTTTCATTATTTTATATGTTTTTAATTAATAATCGATAAAATTACTCTTATTTTTTTTATATTTAAATATTTTTTTGTTAAAAAATGTTAAATCTTAATGCTCATGACTATCACCCTCTTTATGAACGTGTTTTTCTTCCACTTTTTTAGTTTCTCCTGGTTTTTTTTCTTTTAAAGCCATTTTACAAACAGGGCAAGAGCCTTCTTTGGTATAACTTTTTCCTTTTTCGCAATCCATTGGGCATTGATAAATTACGGTTGCCATTTCTTCTTTTACTTCTTCTTTTTTATCTTTTTTACAAGACGTTACTGTAAAACTTACAGCAAAAATAAGTGCAAGTACTAATAGTGCTTTTTTCATTTTTTGTTTTTTAGTTAATTTATTTTTTTTATAGAACGCAAGATATGTGTTTTTATTACTAAAACACATAAAAAACCTAAAATATTAGATGTTTTTATTAACTTAACTAATTTTTATAAAATGTTAATGTTTATAAAATATCTACACTTAATTTTTAAATTATATCTCAAATTTTACAACAGGTGTTTTTGTGCTTTATACGAAGATCTAACTAAAGCACTACTTTCTACATGTCTAAACCCTAAGGCTAATCCTATTTTTTTAAATTCCTCAAATTCAATAGGAGTGATATATCTTTTTACTGTTAGATGTTTTTTACTTGGCTGTAAATACTGACCAATAGTTACAATATCTACTTTTGCTTTTTTTAAATCTTCTAATGTCTGTACAACTTCTTCTTTGGTTTCTCCTAAACCTAACATAATACCAGATTTTGTTCTCTCTATACCATTTTCTTTTAAATATAAAAGCACTTCTAAACTTCGATCATATTTTGCTTGAATTCTAACTTCTCTAGTTAGTCTTCTAACAGTTTCTACATTATGCGAAACAACTTCTGGCTTAACCGAAATAATTCGATCTAAACTAGTTTCATCTGCCTGAAAATCAGGTATTAAAGTTTCTAAAGTAATCATTGGGTTTGCTCTTCTAATTGCCTGTATAGTTTCAGCCCAAATAATTGAACCGCCATCTTTTAAATCATCTCTATCAACAGATGTTATTACGGCATGTTTTAATTGCATTATTTTAATTGAACGTGCTACTTTATCAGGTTCTTCCCAATCAACCGAATTTGGTCTGCCAGTTGCAACACCACAAAAACCGCAAGAGCGCGTACAAATATTACCTAAAATCATAAAAGTAGCAGTACCTTCAGTCCAGCATTCACCCATATTAGGGCAACTACCACTAGTACAAATAGTATTTAATTTATATTTCTCAACTGTTTTTCTTAGTGCTGTGTATTTTTTACCAATAGGCAATTTTACACGAAGCCAATTTGGTTTTTTACGAGGAATAATAACAGATTCTTTTGACATAAGTTTAGTTTCTTAATGCAAAGGTAAAGAATAATTAAAAGATTATTAAAAAGAAATGTCCCTTTTTTTTTGTTTATTTGTGGTTTAATTTAAATTTATTAAGATGAAAAAACGGATATTTTTAGTAGTATTTTTAATTAGTTTATCTGTACATTCTCAACATGAAGTAAAATTTGATGTTTTTGATTTAATCGCTTTTAAAGCTTTAGAATTAACTTATCAATATAATCTAAATGAAGAAGCGTCTGTTGGTGTTTCAATATTTAATAACTTATCTAATAAAAATAATATTTTTAATCATAGAGAAGATTTTACTATCACACCGTATTATCGTCAATATTTTCTGTTAGGAGGTGTAAGTAATATGTATATTGAAGGTTTTTTTGCCATAAACTCGGGTAAAGATTTTATTAGTGTAGAGATTACTAATGATCTAGGTCTATCTATAGATTCTGTTTCTAAAGAGGTCGAATATACAGATGGTGCATTTGGACTTGCATTTGGCAAAAGTTTTATTAGCCCTAGAGGTTTTGTATTAGACTTATATGCGGGTATTGGTAGAAATTTATTTGACAGCAATGGTTCACCATCAATAGTGCCTAGATTAGGGATTAATACTGGTTTTAGATTTTAGTTTTTGTAGGCTTAGATTCTTAAATCTGGAAAAATGTATAATAAAAAATTGATTTTGTGATAAAGTTAAAGGTTAATGAGTAAAAAGTTTGTTGAAAATCAAAACCTAAAAAACGAGAATAATTTATTGCGATAGTTTTTGTTAATAAGAAGTTAATTAACATTTTTAATTAATTATTGGGATGAAGGGGAGTATGGAGCAACAAACCAAATTTAGAATTATTTAAACAGGTTGCACTCACTATTGAAAGTAACTTCTTTATAATGGATATTACAAAAAAAGAAAACGGAAAATGAATTATTATGGAATTAGAAGATGGAAGGCAAAGGCGTTAAACGAAAATTGTCTCTTTTCTATCTGGTCCAACCGAAATTATACGTACAGGAACACCAACAAAGTTTTCAATAATTTTTATGTAATCTTTTAAATTTTGAGGTATGTCATCTATTGTCCTTGCTGTTGTAATATCTGATTTCCAACCTTTTATATTTTTATAATTTACGGTTACATTTTGGGGTTCAATATTATACGGAAAATGTGTTATTTCGTTCCCTTTATAATTATAGGTAGTTGCAATTTTTAAGGTCTTAAATCCAGTTAATACATCACCTTTCATCATTGATAGTTCGGTTACTCCATTAATTTCAACAGCGTATTTTAAGGCAACTAAATCTAACCAGCCGCAGCGTCTTGATCGCCCAGTAGTTGCACCAAATTCTTTGCCAATTTCACCCATTTTTTTACCGCACTCATCAAATAGTTCTGTAGGAAAGGGACCAGCGCCGACACGAGTTACATAGGCTTTAAAAATACCAACTACTTTTCCTATTTTATTTGGCGCAATACCTAAGCCTGTACAAGCGCCTGCAGCAGTTGTAGTTGATGATGTAACAAACGGATAGGTACCAAAGTCTATATCTAATAATGATCCTTGAGCGCCTTCTGCTAAGATAGTTTTTCCGTTTTTCATAGCTTGGTTTAAATATTCTTCGCTATCTATAAAGGTTAATTCTTTTAGGCGTTTTACTCCAATAAAAAACTCTTCTTCCAATTCTTTTAAATCATAGTCTATTTTTACATCAAAAAAGGACAACATTTTAAGGTGTTTTTTGGTTAGAGCATCGTACTTTTCTTTCCAATTATCTAATTCAAAGTCACCAATTCTAAATCCGTTTCTACCCGTTTTATCCATGTATGTTGGACCAATCCCTTTTAATGTAGAGCCTATTTTTGCTTTACCTTTTGCCGTTTCAGAAGCGGCGTCTAATAAGCGATGTGTTGGTAAAATTACATGTGCTTTTCTAGAAATTAATAATTTAGAGCTAAAATCAATATCATAATTTGCTAAATTATCCAATTCTTTTTTAAAAATCACAGGGTCTATAACTACTCCGTTACCAACAATATTAATTGCATTTTTATGAAAAATACCAGAAGGTATGGTGTGTAAAACATGTTTATTGCCATCAAAAATTAAAGTATGTCCTGCATTAGGGCCACCTTGAAATCTAGCAATAATATCATAATTTTTAGTTAAAACATCTACTATTTTTCCTTTTCCTTCGTCTCCCCATTGTAAGCCTAATAATAAATCTACCATTTTTTGTTTCGTTTTTTAGTTCTAGTTTTTAGTTGTAAAAACTAAACATTAATGTTTTCCGTCATCAAATACTTCAATAGTTACATTTTTTTCAATAAGTTCGGTAAATTTACCTCTATATCTTGTTGCTTTAACTAAGTGATTATCAATCCAATGATAATTTCCCCCTCTAGGCTTACCCATTAGTAAACTGTGGTATTTAAATCCGTTTTTCTTAAGCCAAATTTTTGTGTACTCTCGATGTTCTTCTGTTCTTGATGTAAAAAAACAAATGTTATGTCCTTCTTTAAACCAGTTATTTATAGTAATTAAGGCATCTGGATATAAGGTTGCTGTCAGCATACGTTCAGGTTCTTCGTTAGGTATATCATCGCAAATAGTACCGTCTATATCTATTAAATAATTTTTTACGCCCTCTATTAAAGTTGGACTTAGTAAGTTACCTTCTTTATCTTTTAATTTTTTTAATTTTTTTACCATTTTTAACTCTTAACTTTTATTCATCTTTCCAATTTAATCTATCCATTTGATTATATTGCCATGGCGCTCCGTTATTTTCAATATTTGTCATCATCATATTTAGTTCTTGTGGTGCTGCAGATTGTTCCATCACTAAAAATTGTCTCATTTCCATAATAATAGATAATGGGTCGATATTTATTGGGCATTCTTCTACGCAGGCATTACAAGTTGTGCAGGCCCAAAGTTCTTCTGAGGTTATGTAGTCGTTTAATAATTGTTTGCCATCGTCTTTAAATTTTTTATTTTTATCGATATTTTTACCAACCTCTTCTAATCTATCCCGAGTTTTCATCATAATATTTCTAGGTGATAGTTCTTTACCTGTTAGGTTTGCAGGGCAAACTGAAGAGCATCGTCCACACTCTGTACAGGTATAGGCATTCATAAGTTGCACCCAGTTTAGATCGAATACATCGCTTGCGCCAAATTTTTCGATTACAGCATTTGGGTCTTCTTCTGGTATTGCATAAGGGTCAGCATCTGGGTCCATCATTAGTTTAACCTCTTTGGTTACTATTTTATTATTCGAAAATTTTCCTTTAGCATTTAGGTTTGCATAAAATGTATTTGGAAATGCTAATAGGATATGTAAATGTTTAGAGTAATATAGGTAATTTAAGAAGACTAGAATACCTATTATATGAACCCACCATGCTGAGCGTTCTAAAATAATTAATGTAGATTCTGAAAAACCAGTTAAAAGTGGTGCAATGTATTGGCTTATAGGAAAAGTGCCTGCTTTTGTGTAATAATCTATATTTAAATTTTGTAAGTTAAGGTCTGCAGCATTCATAACTAAAAATAAACTCATTAAAACCATTTCAAAATATAAAATGTAGAGTGCATCATTTTTTGGAAAGCCTTTCATTTCTTTATTCCAAAATCTGGGTACTCTAAGTATGATTCTCCTAATCCAAAATATAATAACAGAAAGTAATACTAAGAAGGCAAGAATTTCAAACGAACCAATTAAGAAATCATAAAATTTACCTAATGGTGCAAATATGCGGTGTGTGCCTAAAAGGCCATCAATAATAATCTCTAAAACTTCTATATTTATTATTATAAAGCCAAGGTAAACAACAATATGTAATAAACCTGAAACAGGTCTTCTAACCATTTTTGATTGTCCAAATGCAATGTTTAGCATATTTTTCCAACGTTCTGATTTATTATCTGTTCTATCAATATCTTTTCCTAACTTTATATTACGGATTATCTTTTTGATGTTTACAACAAAGAAACTAATTCCGAAAATTAGGAGTATTGCGAATATGATGTTTGGTAAGTACTGCATTATTATTTTAAGTTTAGTCGTTTTCTTTGAATGGGTTACTCAATATAGTTTTAAGAAAAATTTTTTACAAATTTTAGATTATTTAACTTTTTCTACATACCCTTTTTTATCTTTTTTACCGAATAGTGAAAAATGCACAAATCGTTTAGGGTGTTCTTTAAATTCGTGTAAAAGTTCTTCCATTTCTTTAGACGCACTTTCTAGATTGTTGTATAAGTTTTTATCGTTTAATAATTTTGCTATTGTCCCATCTCCTTTTTCAACTTTTGTTAAAATAGTTTCAAATTTTGTTAATGATTTATCTAATTTATTCATAGTGTTTTTTAAGTTACCTGTTAGATTTGCAGTTTTAAATTCTGCTGTAATGCCTTCTAAGTTTTTACTTGCTTTATCAGTATTATCTAGAATAGAACTAATTTTTATTTTGTTTTCTACTAATAATATATCAAAAGATTTAGATGCATTTTTAAAATTAGTCATGGTGATATCTAATTTTTCAATTGTTGATTTTAGGTTGTTTTGTGTTTTGGTGTCTAAAATATTATTAAAGTTATTTATTAATATGTCTGCACTTGCTAAAACTTGATTTAGTTTTGTGTTTAAAGGGTCTAATTTGTTACCAAAAGACCCCAATAATCCTGATTGAATACTTCCGTTAAGGTAAGTGCCCGATATGGCTTCTTTACCTTCATAATTTGGTATAATAGTTAGTTCTGCTACACCCATACCAGAAATTACTGGGGGAATAATTTTAATTGTACTCTTATCGGAAAATGCAAAGTCACTAGTTAGGGTAAAACTAACAATAAAACTGCCTTTTTTCTTAGCATTAAATTTTATTGAACTTACATTACCTACCTGAAAACCATTTATAGAAACAATACTAGACGGTGTTAAGCCTTGTACATTATCAAATTCGGAGTAATATACTCTAGTGTTTTCAAAGAGGCTTTGTTTTTTTAAATAGTTATAACCCCAAATCATTACTGCGATTGCAATAATAGCGATAACACCTGTTTTTAATTCTTTTGATATTTTCAATTTTTTCAGTTTAAAAACTATTATAACAAAAATAGTAAAATTTTTCGTCTAAAAAGAAAAGTTATGAGGTTTACTTGAGTTTACTAAAAAATTAATTTTATAATTAATCTGTTTTTTAGATTAAAAGTTTAGAAACCAAAAATTTCTTTTAATTTTTGTGCTATAGTATAGGTAGATTTTTTTTGAAAAATGATACCGCCATTTTCATCTAATAAAAAAGTGTGTGGTACACTTTGTACGTTATACATTTCTGCAATTCTACCGTAATCATCTATTACTTGTTGCCACGGCAAACCATCTTGCGCGATAGCATTTTTCCATTTTTCTTTATCTTTGTCTTCAGAAACTCCAATAATAGTAAAGCCTTTACTTTGATATTTATGGTATAATTGTATTAAATGTGGATTAGATTTTCTACATGGTCCACACCAACTAGCCCAAAAGTCGATTAAGGTAATTTTTGCGTTTTTTCTAACTTGATTTAAAGAGATATCTGTGCCATTTTGAGATTTTGCACTAAAATTTAAAGCTTTTCTTCGTTTGGCTATCTTTTTGATTTTTGGTTTTGTAACTGTCGGTTTTTTAACTGTTTCTTTTGGCGTTGGTGTTTCTTTAAAAACAGAGATTTCAGGTATTATATTTGCGATTTCGGGGTCTAAACTTAATTCTTCTATTACTACATCTTCTTTAACTAGGGGTTCGTTTTCTACTAAAAAATTATGTATAGATTTACCTAGTTCAGAGGTTTTAATTTCTTGACTTAAATTTTCATAGGCTTTTCTATTTTGACCTAATCTCCATTTTGTTTTGCCCAGCATTTGTTCTAAAATCAGTACACTTAATAGTGTATTTGAATTACTTTTTATATAGTTTAATTGAAATACAAATTTATTTTTTGCTTTTGTTAATTGCTTTAGGTAATTGGTGTATTCGGTTTGAATTGTAGAGCCAATAATCACTGTTTTGTCTAAATTTTCACTATCTATATTTACAAAAGTTTCAAAATTATTTATGATTACAGGTATTTTATGGTCACTGTTTTCAAATCCTAAATACATTAAGTATGGGTCAATGACGATAATTTTGTCATTAAATTGAAAGGTATTATTTTTTATTGTCTTCTTATCTATTGTATTATAGGTTTTATCTAGATTCTGTTTTTGAAGAAAGACTATTTTATTATTAAGTTTTTTTAGGTTACCTATGATATGATAGCCTTCTATTTTTTTTGGTATTTGCTCTTTGGCTTTTTCTTTACAAGAAATAAAAAAAGCAAATATAGAAAGTATCGTAATTATTTTTTTCATTTGGTTTATTTGTATTTAGTCCGTTTAAGCATTCAATGCTAATATTAAATTTTAAATTTTATAGTTTTTACATTAAAAAATTTAAAAATAGATCAAGGGTCTAATTTTTCAAATTTTGAATTTTGCGATTTATATTCTGGCACTATTTCTTTTATTTTTTTAACAATCTCAATATCCGAGAAGTTGTTCGTTTTACTTAAGGTATTTATTTTTGAAATAATTAGTTCAAAATTAAAATCTACAACTTTTGCAATCATAATTTTATTGTGGTAGGTTGGTAAAGTGTTTTCTTTATCGCCTAATAGTTCTTCAAATAATTTTTCACCTGGTCTTAAGCCAACAATATTAATTCTCATTTCTTCTGGATATTTAAACCCTGAGAGTTGTATCATTTTTTTTGCTACGTCAAATATTTTGATAGATTTACCCATATCAAAAACAAATATTTCACCTCCTTTACCCATTGCTCCTGCTTGCAGAACTAACTGACATGCTTCTGGTATTGTCATAAAATAGCGGGTTATATCTTTGTGTGTAACAGTTAAAGGGCCTCCGTTTTTAATTTGTTTTTCGAATAGAGGTATTACAGAACCGCTTGAGCCTAAAACATTACCAAAGCGTGTGGTTATAAATTTAGTTGTATTATTTTGTTGTAGGCATTTGGCATATATTTCTGCAATTCTTTTTGTTGCTCCCATTACATTAGTTGGGTTTACAGCTTTATCTGTAGAGACCATTATAAATTTCTCACAATGGTATTCTGTCGCCAAATCCATTATGTTTTTTGTGCCATTTACGTTTGTTTTTAGTGCTTGATAAGGATTGTTTTCCATTAATGGCACGTGTTTATATGCGGCGGCGTGAAAAACAATATTTATTTTATATTTTTTAAAAACTTCATTTATACTATCATAATTTCTAATATTAGCAATTATAGTAATTAGATTTGTATTTTTTCTACTTATTAAGTCTTGCTGTAAGTTGTATAAATTTGATTCAGCCTGGTCTAATAGTATAATATTTTTTGTCTTGTAGTTCGTGAGTTGTTTAGAGATTTCGCTACCAATTGATCCTGCTGCGCCAGTAACCAAAATTACTTTATTTTTAAATTCTTTTTCAAGTTCAGAATTATTTATTTTTATTTGGGTTCTGTTTAGAAGGTCTGCTATATTAATTTCTTTTATTTGCTTGATGTTTAAATCACCATCAATCCATTTTTCTATTGCAGGTACAATTTTAACTTTTAAAGGGAGTTCGACTAAAGCGTCTGTGATTTTTAAGAGGTTTAATGAATCTATATTTTGAATAGATATAATAATATCATCAATTTTATTTTTAATTATATATTCTTTGGTAAGAATATTACTTGGGTTTATTTTTTTACCGTCATATCGTTTTTGTTGTTTACTTTTACTGTCATCTACAAAAGAGGTTACATTATAATTTTTATTTTTTACAAAGGAGGCATAAGTAATCATACCAGAATCTCCTGCACCGTATATAATCACATTTTTAATTGACTTATTTCTAGATGTTAGTCGCTCAAAGACTTGTCTAAAAACAAAGCGACTACTAATAAGTACAATTATATTTAAAAAATAATGAATAATTAGTACAGAAATTGAAATAGGTATAATTGTTTTGATTCGATGTTCTTCTCCTAGGTTTCTATTTACATAAACGGCAAGTATTAATAAAAAAGAAAGGAGTGTTGCGCCATAAAATACTCTAGCTGCGTCGTTTATTCCTGTATGTCTTATTATTCCTTTATGTGAGCCTATTATTATAAAACTAATAAAAGCAACAATAGCAATTAAGGGTACTTGGTGAAAAAGAAAGGAGTTGTATAAACTTAATTTAAAGTTATAAAAAATTAGATATGATAAAAAAAAAGTTTGTACTACAATTGCTATATCAATTGTTAGTACAATCCATTTTGAAGTGTAAAAATCACTTTTTCTTATTTTTTTTAATAGGGTTTGTATCATAAACTTTTGCAAATATAGTTACTTAATAAGACAAAGAGAGGTTAAAATACCCTATTTTAAATGTGTTATATTTTTCAAAAATAAATTTTATGTTCTAATGAAATGCTTAAAAAGATTTTTTAATACAATCAACTACTCTTTGTAAGTCTATGTTACTTAGATTAGAACCACTTGGTAAGCATAAGCCTCGATTAAATAAGTCTTCTGAAGTACCGTTAATATAGGATGGGTATTTTTTAAATATAGGTTGTAAATGCATAGGTTTCCATAAAGGTCTGGCCTCTATGTTTTCTTTTTCTAGGGTTAGTCTTATTTTTTCTCGTATTTTATACGAACCTGTAAGTATTGTTGTCAGCCATCTATTAGAATAAAATTCTTTAGGTTCGTCTGTAAAAGTTATTTCTTTTATAGATGAAAGTCTTTTTTTATAATATTCAAAATTGCTTCTTCTTGCCTTTACTCTATCGTTTAAAACTTCGAGTTGTCCACGACCAATACCAGCAACGATGTTAGACATTCTATAATTATAACCAATATGACTGTGTTGGTAATGTGGTGCATTATCACGTGCTTGTGTAGCAAGAAATATTGCTTTTTTAATAAATTCTTTGTTATTTGATACTAAAGCGCCTCCTCCAGAGGTTGTAATAATTTTATTGCCGTTAAAAGAATAGATACCTATTTCGGTCATTGTCCCCATTGCTTTGCCTTTATAAGTTGACCCAATAGCTTCTGCGGCATCTTCTAACACAGGTATGCTATATTTTTTTGAAATACCAATGATTTCATCCATTTTACTTGGCATTCCGTAAAGGTGAACTATAATAATTGCCTTTGGTTTTTTACCTTTTGCAATGCTATTTTTTATGGCTATTTCTAATAGTTTTGGACACATATTAAAAGTATCTTTTTCAGAGTCAATTAATATTGGAATGGCTTTTAGGTAGCAAATAGGGTTTACTGATGCTGAAAATGTAAATGATGAGCAGATTACTTGATCATCTTGTTTTACATCTAATAAAAGGAGGCCTAAATGAATGGCGGCTGTTCCAGAAACTAAAACGCTACAATGTTTAGTTCCTGTATAATTACAAATTTCTTGCTCAAACCCGTTAACATTTGGTCCAAGAGGAGCGACCCAATTGGTGTCAAATGCTTCTTTTACGTATTTTTGTTCTTCGCCTGTTAAATGTGGTGAGGAAAGCCATATTTTTTCTTTCATGTTCTTATGTTATAATTCGTAAAGTTTTTAGTGTTCTTATTATTAGTTATTAAAAATCATTTTAAGAAATCTTAAGTGTTGCTTTGGGCTAAAGATTTAATTACTTTTGCAGGGTTACCAACTACAGTTGTATTGTCAGGTATATTTTTAATAACAATACTACCTGCACCTATAATACACCATTTACCTATTTTAATATTCGGCAGTACAATTGCTCCTGCACCGATATGTGTTCCTTCGCCAATTTTTACATTACCACAAAGTGTAGCATTAGGCGATATATGTGCAAAGTTGTTAACAATACAGTCATGTTCAATAATAGCATTTGTATTTATAATACAATGTTCGCCAATTATAGAGGAACTATTTATTACTGCATTTGCCATAATAACGGTGCCTTTATTAATTATTGAGGAGGAGTCTATCACTGCTTTAGAGTGAATAGCATTAGTATATTTTTCGATTTTTAATTTGTTATAAATAGTTTTTCTTACTTTATTATTACCTATTGAAATTATTACTTCTTTATCTAATTTAACTTCGTTTAATCTTTTTACTGTATATTCAAGAACAGTATTAATGTCCTTATTGTCATCAATAATAGCGTTTATTTTTATTCTATTTAGTTTAAAAATATTAATAATTACTTTTGCATGTCCGCTTGCTCCGTATAAAATCATAAAACTACCCTTTAAATTTACCTATTGTTACATTTCCGTCAGCAGAAATTCCTTCTGAGATCACTACTTTTTTAATGGTTTTAAAAATAATTTTTAAGTCGGTTAAAAAGTTAATGTTATTTACATAAGCTACATCATATTTAAACTTATCTTCCCAACTTATAGCATTTCTTCCATTTATTTGAGCCCAACCTGTAATACCAGGTTTAACCAAGTGTCTTTTTTGTTGTTCTTTATTATACAAAGGTAAGTATTCTAGCAATAATGGTCTTGGTCCTATTAAACTCATATCGCCTTTTAACACATTTAGTAATTGTGGAATTTCATCTAAAGATGTTTTTCGTACAAATTTACCAATTGTTGTTAGTCTTTTTGCATCACTTAATAAATGACCGTTTTTATCTTTTTTATCATTCATAGTTTTAAATTTAATGATATTAAAAGGTTTTTCTTTTTTTCCAGGCCTTGTTTGTATAAAAAAAGGGGTTCCATTATTTGCAAAGGTTAAAAACAATGTAATAATACTAAAAATAGGAGAAAATAGTAGTAAGGCAAAGAATGCTATGCTAAAGTCTAATATTGGTTTTATTATTTTTGGGTACATATTATTCATACAAATTTTCTAAAACAAAAGGTATATTAAATGTTTTTATGAGTAGCCGTATTTTTTTCTTTCCGTCCTATCGCTAGTATTTTATCATTTGTTAATAATTGTTTTATTTGTCTAACCAAGATGTAATAACCGTTGAAAGTTCTCTGAATTATTAAACTCTATTTTCCTTGTAATAAAAATCAAAAATGGTAGTGCGCTTTGCCTATTAGCATAACCATAATTACTTATTTTGTAGGTAAAATTTTACCTTTACAAGTGCCAAATCCTATACGAATATTATCATTTTCACAATATGCACGCATGATGACTTCATCAAAATCGTTAATAAATTTTCTTTCACTACCATTATTTAACTTAACAGGTTTAGTTCCTCGCCAAGAAAGTTCTAGCATAGAACCGTAACTATCTGGTGTTGGACCCGAAATTGTACCGCTACCCATCATATCTCCTGATCTAACATTACAACCATTTGTAGTATGGTGTACTAATTGTTGATTCATAGTCCAATACATATATTTAAAGTTAGAATTTGAAACGATGGTCTCTTCTTCTCCTTCGGGCTTAATGGCTGCTTGTAATTTAATATCAAAAGCATGTTTACCGCTTTGCTGTAAATATGGTAATGGGTTAGGTTCTTGCCTTGGACTTTTGGTTCTAAAAGGCTCTAGCGCATCCATAGTTACTATCCATGGAGATATTGTAGAGGCAAAACTTTTTCCTAAAAAAGGACCAAGTGGTACATATTCCCATTTTTGAATGTCTCTTGCAGACCAATCATTAAATAAAACCATACCAAAGATATAATCTTCGGCTTCATCAATAGAAATTGATTCGCCTAAATGATTTACATCGGTAGTAATAAAAGCCATTTCTAATTCAAAATCTAATAATCGTGTTGGTCCAAAAACAGGTATTTTAGAGTCTTTAGGTATCGTTTGTCCTTTTGGTCTATAAATAGCTGTTTCAGAAACTACTATTGATGATGCTCTACCATGATACCCAACAGGTAAATGTAGCCAATTTGGTAGTAAAGCGTTTTCGGGGTCTCTAAACATAGTGCCTGTATTTGTAGCATGTTCTTTACTTGCAAAGAAATCTGTATAATCACCGATATTAACTGGTAATAACATTTCTACATCATCTAAGTTAAAAACTATAATTTTTAAATCTTTTTTGTTACTTTGTAATTCGGTATTGTTACTATCAAATATAGCTGCAATTCGATTACGAACTAATCGCCATGTCTTTCTGCCGTCTGAGATAAAATCATTTAGGGAATCTTGCATAAAAATATCATCGGTTAACGGTATTTCACTAAAATACCCTAACTGATGTAAGGCACCTAAATCTATTGCATAATTGCCAATTCTAGTACCAATTGTTGTAATATTTTCTTTGGTTAAAAAGACACCAAATGGGATATTTTGAATAGGGAAATCAGAATTTTTAGAAACTTTTAACCAAGATTTTCTAGTTGGATTATTTGCTGTTATCTTCATTTTTTAATTTTAAAAATGTTAATTAAATTTTCATCAAATATATACGGATTATTTGAAATATACTAAATGATTTATGTATTTTTGATTTGTTAATTTTTCTTATCTAGAAAATATTTAATAAATCAAACTAAATTAAGCTTTTACGTATAAATTAATGATTAAACTATTTAAAAATGAACGATAAACTAATTTTTAATCTAATTGAAGAAGAAAAACAAAGACAAATAAACGGGTTAGAACTAATAGCTTCTGAAAATTTTGTAAGTGATGCTGTATTACAAGCCGCTGGATCGGTATTGACTAATAAATATGCCGAAGGCTACCCCCAAAAGCGTTATTATGGTGGTTGTGAGGTAGTTGATAAAATAGAGCAACTTGCAATTGATAGCGCAAAGCAATTATTTAATGCAGCCTATGTTAATGTACAACCACATTCTGGATCACAAGCAAATGCCGCTGTTTATCAGGCTGTTTTAAAATTAGGTGATAAAGTTTTAGGTTTTGATTTATCACATGGAGGACATTTAACACATGGTTCTCCCGTAAATTTTTCTGGTAAATTATATCATTTTATTTCTTATGGCGTTGTAAAAGAAACGGGAATAATAGACTACGATGCTTTAGAAAAAACAGCATTGTTAGAAAAGCCAAAATTAATTATTGCAGGAGCATCAGCTTATAGTAGAGATATGGATTTTAAGCGTTTTAGAGCGATTGCGGATAAATGTGGCGCACTATTAATGGCAGATATTTCTCATCCTGCGGGCTTAATTGCCAAAGGTATTTTAAATGACCCATTACCGCATTGTCATATAGTTACAACTACAACACATAAAACATTGCGTGGACCAAGAGGCGGCATGTTATTAATGGGAAAGGATTTTGATAATCCGTTTGGGCTAAAATTAAAAAATGGAAATCTCAGAAAAATGTCATCTCTTTTAAACGCTGCTATTTTCCCAGGGATGCAAGGAGGACCATTAGAGCATATTATTGCTGCAAAGGCAATTGCCTTTGGTGAAGCCTTAACCGATTCATTTTTACATTACCAGATACAAGTTAAAAAAAACGCAAAAGCAATGGCTGAGGCATTTGTAAAAAGAGGGTATCAATTAATTTCTGGAGGAACAGATAATCATATGATGCTAATTGATTTACGTAATAAAAACATTACTGGTAAAGAAGCAGAAAATGCATTGGTAAAAGCTGCAATTACGGTAAATAAAAATATGGTGCCTTTTGATGATAAATCACCATTTATTACCTCTGGTATTCGGGTTGGCTCCGCTGCTGTTACTACAAGGGGTTTAAAAGAAAAAGATATGGACGAGATTGTTGGCTTTATAGATGCCGTAATTGTCAAATTTGAAGACGAAATTGTTTTAAAAAATATAGCCCAAAAAGTTACTGCAATGATGCAAGGTTTACCTTTGTTTGTAATGTAGTTATTTGTAAATATCGTACTGATAACCCAAATTTTGAAACTTTATCTTTTGGAGTCTAGAAAAAATATTTGAATTCAAATTTTTTAAATTTCACAGTAAAGCATTCTATCATTTTTAAAAATATCTTTTTGAAGCACTATGTTTTTAAACCCTTTTACAGTTAATAAATCAATTGTTTCTCTACCTAAATATTGATTGATTTCAAAATATAATTTTCCGTTTTTAATAAGGTTCTTTAAAGCAAAATTAGCAATAGCATCGTAAAATAATAATGGATTTTCATCAGTAACAAATAAAGCTAAGTGTGGTTCATTATTTAATACATTTGCATTAATTTCTTTTTTTTCAAGGTTTCTTATATAGGGTGGATTACTAACAATAACATCAAATTTAACCGTATTTTCAAAGTTTTGTGTATTTAATATATCTTGCTCAATAAATACTATGTTAACATTATTTATTTTAGCATTTACTTTTGCGACTTCTAATGCTTTTTTTGAAACATCTAAGGCATATATTTCTGAATTCAATATTTTTTTCGCAAGCGAAATAGCAATACATCCAGTACCTGTACCGATATCTAAAATTTTAAACCTTGTATTAAAATTACAATTGGTGATAATCCAATGTACTAATTCTTCCGTTTCTGGTCTTGGTATCAATACATCCTTATTTACTTTAAAAGGCAGCCCATAAAATTCAGTTTCTCCAATGATATATTGAATGGGTTTTTGATTTACTAAATCATTTACTGCTTTGTGAAATTTTAAAGGAACTTTAATTTCTAATTCTGAATTTAGTGCAATGTCAATTCGTTTTAAATTAAAAAAAGTTTCCATTAAAATATAAAAAAAACTTTCAATTTCTGTTTTTGGGTAAAGTGTAGTTAGTTCAGACTCAAAAGTTTTCTTTAGTTGTTTTAAATTTAATAGTCTCATTAAATCTTAGTTTTGAGATTTTTTAAGAACAATACAATCACTTATTTTATACTTGTCAGTTCTGAATAAGCAATAAGTTTTCCTTTTTTATTATAGGATTCTGATTTTACCAATACTTTATCATCTTGATACCATTCTGCACCTGAACCTCTAGTTCTAATAATACCAATTTTACTATCAAAGTCAAAAGTTATTTTCTGGCATATAAATGTACCTGCCGAAGTAGTAATCGTTTCTTTAGCATGTATTTTTCTGTTAGTTATATTTGTTAATATAGTTAACAACGCAAAGCCATTATTACCAATCTTAATTGTAAATGACCCGTCTTTAAGTTCACTTTCTTCAGTCATATCAACAGGAAAAGATAAAATATCACCTTCAATATCTAGATCAAAACCTCCTCCTTCATTTGTGTTATATTTAGAAAGTTTACTTATATTAAAAGAGCGCAACATGTCTATCGAAAATATACCGTTTTCACAATAGGCATTATATGTTATTGAAAATGGTTTTTCTTCTTTAACCTCTTGTAAAGTAACTTTAATTTTAGCAACTAATTTATTTTCTTCTTCACTAACAGTCAATGTTTCATGAGTACTAGTAGATGCTTTTTTACCTTTTTTATTATAGTCAGTATATTCTAAAACCGCACCTTCTTTTAAAAATAATACGGCATTACATTCTTGAGCAGTAACTTTAAAAAATAATAGTATTAATAGCAATAGTAATAGTTGTTTTTTCATAATTTAAATTTTTATAAATATGTCTATTTGTTTAATCTTTCTAGAGTGATACCTAAAACTGTTTAATTAATTAAAAAAAATTAATATCTCGGATAAGAGTTTTATACTGTTACAAAGATACACTAAATTATTTAATTTCAAAAATTCAAATTAACGTAACCTTTAGTCTCTATCAAAATGAGTATTAATATTTACTACAAACAACATACCAATTTTAACTTTTAGTTTTTAACTTTTATCTATATTTGCAATATTAGAGATAAACAAAATAATATGAGTAAAAAAGAATTGTTTTACAGTAATTTAAAAACAAAATTAGAGGAGACGACTACTTTTCCTGAAAAATATATGTTCAAATTTATTATCCCTACAGATAAAAAAAAAATAATAAACATTGAAAATATGTTCAATCATTTAGGTGCAGTTATAAATACTAAAGAGTCAAAAAACGCTAAATACACTAGCATTACTGTACATGTTATAATGCGTACAGTAGATGAAATAATTCAAAAATATATAGAAGTTGAAACTATCGATGGGGTTATTTCTTTGTGATTTTTTTAACAACTTTATGTCTTAAAAAAATATATTTTTGAAATCTTATTTTTAACAGTTGATTGCTTATTTTTGTAGCACTTAAATATTAAAATTATCATGATTAAAAAAATTATTATTACCTTAGTTATTTGCTTTATTTTACCTTTAAATGCTCAAAATAAAAAAGATAAAGTATTATTAACTATAGAAGATGAACCTGTTTATGTTTCTGAGTTTTTAAGGGTTTATAACAAAAACAGAACTGTTATAAATGAAGAAAATAAAAAAAATACAAATGAATATTTAGATTTATTTATAAATTATAAGTTAAAATTACGAGAGGCTTATGATTTAAAACTAGATACCGTACCTTCATATATTAAAGAATTTACAAAATATAAAAAACAGCTTGAAGAACCCTTTTTAAAAGATAGAGAGGTAACCGATAAATTAGTCAAAGAAGCCTACGAAAGAAAAAATCAAGAGGTAAAAGCAAGCCATATATTAATAAAATTAGATGCACATGCGCCACCAAAAGACACCTTAAGAGTCTATAACAAATTAATAGAAGCAAGAGAAAAGATATTAAACGGTGCTGTTTTTAAATTAATTGCAGCAGAATATTCAGATGACCCATCGGCTAAAAAAAATGGAGGAGATTTAGGTTATTTTACTGTTTTCTCTATGGTTTACCCTTTTGAAAACGCTGCTTACAATACAAATGTTGGTGATATTTCTATGCCTTTTAAAACAAATTTTGGCTACCATATCGTACAGGTAAATGATAAAAGAGCATCAAAAGGTGAAATTAAAGTTGCGCATATTATGATTAAAGATGTAGAAAAAAAACCAGCATATTCAAAAAATCAAATAAATGATATTTATAATATGTTTAAACAAGGAGAAACCTTTGAGTTTTTAGCTAAAAAATATTCAGATGATAAAACAAGTGCTGAAAAAGGAGGCGTTTTACGTAAATTTTCTTTGGGTAAAATGATTCAGCCTTTTGCTGATGAATCATTTGCATTAAAAAACAGTAATGATGTATCAAAACCATTTAAAACTAAATTTGGTTGGCACTTTGTTAAATTGCTAGAAAAATATCCTTTAGATTCTTATGACAATTTAAAAGAAGATTTATTTAAAAAAATTGAAAAAAGTAAGCGTTCCGTTTTAGTTGGTAAATCAATTGCAAATAGACTAAAAAAACAATATAATGTTAAAGTAGATACTAATCTTTTAAATGAAGTTTTAAATATCTCTAAAGATGGAAAAATACCAACTAAAACTTTCTTAACGATTAAAGAAGTTAGTTATACAACAGATGATTTAACAAACTATTTTAAAGAAAAAAGTAACTTAAGAAAAGATTACAATGATTTTATTACTGAAAAAGTTATAACCTATTATAAAGAAAACTTAGAAAAAGAAAACCCAGAATATGCCGCTACTTTAAAAGAATATAAAGATGGTTTACTATTGTTTGATTTACTACAAAAAAATATTTGGACTAAAGCCGAAAAGGATACGGTGGGTTTACAAAACTTTTTTGATAAAAATGCAACTAATTATACTTGGAAAAACCGAGTGAAAGTAGATATAGCATCTTGTACTAGACCTGAAAAAGCAAAAGAAGTGCAAAAGTATTTAAAAGAAGGAAAAAGTACTGATGAAATAAAAAAACTGATTAATAAAGGCGAAACAGTATATGTGCTTTTTAATTCGGGAACTTATGAAATTGGTTCTAAAAAATTACCAAATAATTTTCAACTAAAAAAAGGAGTGTCAGATGTTATTAATGAAGGGCAATATTTTATGCTAATTAATGTATTGGAAATATTACCAAACTCACAAAAAAAATTGTCAGATACCAAAGGCAAGGTTATAAGTGATTATCAAAATTACCTAGAAAAAGAATGGATTAAAAATTTAAGAAATAAATATACTTATAAAATAAATAAGAAAACCTTGAAAAAACTAACTAAAAATTATAAATAGATAGATGTGCAAAAGAACACTTTATTTATTAATAATAGTAATTATTATAGAATCTTGTACTTATTTTAAGCCCCATTCAGATAATAAAGGTAAGATAATTGCTAGAGTTAATGATGTGTTTTTATATGAAGATGAAATAAAATCAATATTACCAAAAAAATATGCTGCAAAAGATAGTACCTTATTAGTTAGTAATTATATAAATTCTTGGGCAAAGAGACAACTACTGTTTAGTAAAGCAACTCTAAATTTAAAAGACAAGCAAAAAGAAATTGAAGAACTCGTAACTAAATACCATCAAGATCTTTTAATAAACAGGTATAAAAAAGCAGTTATCTCTCAAGAATTAGATACATTAATTCTTGAAAATGATATTAAAAATTTTTATAAAAAAAATCAAGAAATTTTTAAATTAAATGAAAAATTAGTTAAATTAAAATTTCTACAATTAAGAAAAAATGTGCTAGATATAGATGAAATAGAAAAACTCTTTAAATCTGATAAGTCAGAAGATATTTTAGAGTTAATGGAAAAAGAGTTCGTATTTAAGTCTTTTCATTTTAATGATTCTATATGGATTAAACTTAATGATGTATTAAAGTTAATACCTGTTTTAAAAGGAAATGAAAACAAAATAGTATCTAATAATTTTATTAAGAAAAAAAGCGGAAAAGATGTATATTTAATTAAAATAAATAAAATATTAAATAGAAATAAGTTAGCACCAATAAGTTATGTTAAATCAACTATTGAGCAAATGATATTACATAAACGAAAATTATTACTAGTAAAAGATATAGAAAAAATATTATTGAATGATGCCACAAAAAACGGAAAGTATGAAGTTTATTAATAAAATTATAGTATTAGTTTTTGCACTAATTTTTACACAGGTTTTTGCACAACAAAAAACAAAAATAGATGGTGTAGCAGCGGTTGTTGGAGATAATATAGTGTTATACTCTGAAGTTAAAGCAGCGAAACTACAAGTAGATCAAGAAAATGAAGGTGAATCTAAAATTTCTGAATGCACCGTTATTGAAAAAATAATGAATGATAAACTATTAGCTCATCAAGCGGTAATTGATAGTATCCTAATAGAAGAAGCGACTGTGAATTCTGAAGTAGATAGAAAAATAGATTATTTTAAAAGCCAACTAGGATCTAAAGAAAAAGTGATGGAATTTTTTGGTTTTGATCAATTAAGCGATTTAAAAAAAGAACTTTTTAATGTAGAAAAAGAAGCAAATTTAGTAAAAAAAATGCAACAAAAAATTGTTGAAAATATTGATGTAACTCCCGAAGAAGTAAGTAATTATTTTAAATCTTTAAAAAAAGAAAATAGTTTACCAGAATTTGGAACTGAAATTATTTTAGGGCAAATAGTTGTTACTGCTGAAAATGATAATAAAGCAGCCGCAAAATTAATGACTAAATTAAAAAATATAAAAAAAGATATTGAAAACGGATCAAGTTTTAGAATGAAAGCGATATTACATTCTATGGATCCAGCAGCATCAAAACCTGGCAACGGAGAGGGAGGGCTTTACAAATCAATGACTCTAGAAACCCCTTTTGTAAAAGAATTTAAAGAAGCTGCTTTTAGTCTAGAAGAGGGCGAAATTTCAGAGCCCTTTAAATCTCAATTTGGATATCATATTTTAAAAGTAGAAAAAATAAAAGGTAGAGAACGCGATGTAAGACATATACTTTTACAAATGGAGATTTCTGATGCTATATTAGAAAAAACAAAAGACTCTTTAATTCAAATTAGAAACGATATTTTAACACAAAAATTAAGTTTTGAAGAAGCGGTAGTAAAATACTCATCAGATAAAGATACCAATAAAAATAAAGGCATCTTAATAAACCCTGTATCTAATGATGTGCATTTTGATTTGGCAAGAATGGACCCTGCTTTATATGCAAGAGTTAGTAATCTTAAAATAGATGAAATTTCAGAAGTTTTTTATGATGAAACTAGAGAGGGAAAAAAAATGTTTAAAATTATGCTTATGAAAAAGAAAATAGAATCTCATGTTGCTAATTTTGACAAAGATTATGTGAAAATTAAAAAATTGGCATTGCGAAAAAAAAGACAAGAACTAGTTTCAAAATGGACCAAAAAAAAGTTGGGAAATACCTATATAAAAATTCATAATCAATATAAAAAATGCACCTTTGAATATGATTGGTTAAAAAATTAAATAAGTCTTCAAATATTCTAAATAAAAACCTTGGTCTTAAATAAAAATATTTTCAAAGACCAATGATCTAAAAAACAGACCAAATGTCCGATGTAGTAGCAATAAAAAACTTAGTAAACCAATACCATACTTTAAAACAAGAGATAGCTAAGGTAATTGTTGGTCAAAATGAAGCCATAGATTATGTAATAATATCTATTTTATGTGGCGGACATTCTCTATTAATTGGAGTGCCAGGTTTGGCAAAAACACTATTAGTTAATACCGTTTCGCAAGCCCTAGGTTTAGACTTTAAACGCATTCAATTTACGCCAGATTTAATGCCAAGTGATATTATTGGTAGTGAAATTTTAGATGAAAACAGGAAATTTAAATTTTTGAAAGGTCCTATTTTTACCAATATTATTTTAGCCGATGAAATAAACAGAACACCACCTAAAACACAAGCAGCATTGTTAGAAGCGATGCAGGAAAGAACAGTAACTGTTACAGGAATTACCTATAAATTAGCCAAACCTTTTTTTGTATTAGCAACACAAAACCCAATAGAGCAAGAAGGAACTTACCCTTTACCAGAGGCGCAATTAGATCGTTTTATTTTTTCAATATTTTTAGATTATCCAACTTTTGCTCAAGAAGTAGAAGTTGTAAAAGCAACAACGTCTATTAATAAACAAAAAGTAAATGCCGTACTTTCTGCTAATGAAATTATCGAAATACAACAATTAATTAGAAAAATACCTGTCGCAGATAATGTCATTGAATATGCCGTTGGCTTAGTTGCTAAAACAAGACCAAATTCAGACCAAGTAACAGACATGGTAAAAAATTATGTAGATTGGGGAGCAGGACCAAGAGCTTCACAAAATCTAATTTTAGCTGCAAAAGCACATGCTGCAATTAATGGTAAATATTCACCCGATATTGAAGATGTACAAGCCGTTTCTTATGGTATTTTACGACATCGAATTGTCAGAAATTATAAAGCAGATGCAGAAGGTATTACTGAAGAAATTTTGATTAAGAACTTATTTTAAATCATTTTTTATCTTTTAGCAGGGTATTAGTTCTTAGTTTTAGGTATACAGAACTTTGGCTATAAAAATAAAATACTAGGGTTATTTAGTTTTTATATTAATGCCTTAAATTTATTATTATTCTATATGAATTCTCACACCTTCGCTATGACTAGAAAATTCTGGGGCATACATAGATTGTATTGTTGTAATACCATTAGAAAAATTACCTTTGTTATTTACTCTTAAATCGTATTCAAAAACATAGACGCCTTTTGGCAAATATTCTATAAAAAAGTTAGTAGAGGCATCTTTGGTGCTTTCGTAGTAACCTAAGCCGTCTTGCCATTTGTATTCTGATAATACATTTACAGGTTCAAACCCACTTGCTCGCATATCTTTCATATGAATAAACTCCATACTTCTATCTACTTTTAGTTCTATTCTTACCCTTACTAAATCACCGAGTTGTAATTTTCTTTTATCAGTAATTTCTGTAATTTTTTCACCGCGATCTTCATTTGTTTTTAGAAATAGTTTTTTCTTTAATTTTAGCGGCGTTTCTGCAAAGGTGATTTTATCTAAATCTTCAAAATATTGCCAGTACATTGCTCCCCAAGCAATACCTTTATCTTCTTTTTTAATAATAACACTTGCCATTTTTGGAGTAATTTCAGAACCGCTCCAAGAAGTTTTGTAATACCCAGTTCCTGCTTCTACCCTACTATCTTCTAATGCTAAAGGATTAATCGTTTTATCACCAATTGTAATGGCAACAAATTTTGTTGTTGCTAACAAATCTGTACCTTGTAATAACAATGCATAAACAGCTTCTGATGTCGCTTTTGTTGTTTTCCATCTATTGGTTTGTTTATTTTTTAGTAACCAAATTTTTAAATTGTCAATATCTTTAGTCGATGAGATTCCTTTCTTTTTAGGTAATTCAGAAAAAACCTCAATCATTAATGCTTGGGTTTCAATAGGTGCTTGATACCAATACCATGAACTCGTATTTTCTTTCCAGTACATACCTAGTTCTTCGCTAGTTATTGAATTTTCTTTTAAAGATATTAAAAAATTTTCAGCTACAGCATTATTGCTATTTCTATATGCAACTAAAGTAATTAAACCTTTTGAGTATAAGTTGTAGTCTTGCCAATATTTATAAGATTGATTGGTGTAATAAGTAAGTGCTTTTTTTATTTTATTTGAAATTTTTAAATCCTTGTAAAAACTACGGGTATATAAATAATGAACTTGAAAATGATTGGTATGGTTTTGGTTTAAATAGTCTTTAATTTTTTGTTCTTTACTTTTATCATTTGCATATAATTTTCTAGCATCTTTTAAAAGATTATTGTAGTCTTTTAAAATTTGTTTATCTAGATATAGAATTGCTTTTTTAGTTAAAGACTCCTCATCTCTCATTTTTTGACCTTTAGGGAATACATTGAGTTTAGTTAAGTGTCCTAAGCCCGAAACAATATATTGCGTAATATATCTATTTGCATAACGCGAACCTTTAAACCACGGAAAACCACCAGAAGGCATCTGCATTTGTTTTAATTTTTTTAATGTTCGCTGTTGTTCCTTTTTCATTTTATGTAAGTCGAATAGTAAAGCAATGCGTTTCTTTTGTTCTGTTTCAGATTGTGCATCACGTAACCAAGGTGTTTCTTCAATAATCAAAGATTTTAATTCTTGATTTTTTTCTAAATTACTTAATAGAGCATCTGTATTTTTCCATTGGTTAAATACTGTTTGAATCCGTGGGTTAGAATTTGCAATATAACTTGCTAAAGTATTTGCATAATATCTAGCAAAAGTTTGTTCTGCACATTCATAAGGGTACTCCATTAAATACGGTAAAGTTTGTATAGCATACCAAGCAGGGTTTGAGGTTACTTCTAATGTCAATTTATGATTTTTACGTGTATTAGAGGTTGTCTTTTTTAACTTGTCTAAGGTAAATGTTTTAGTTTCATTAGATTTAATCCACATTGGCATAGTTTCGGTAACTAACATTCTATTGGTTAAAACTGGTAAAACATTTTGTTCTCCATCAGAATAATCGCCTGCCTTAGCTACAATTTTGTATTGTACAGTTTGGATATTATCTGGTATGTTAAGTTTCCAACTTAAATTAGTATTACCTTTTGCATTAACAACAAATGGTTTTGTTTTATGGGTATTTCCTAAATCTATATCTATAATTTTATTGGTAATTGCATCTACTAATTGTAATTCTGCAACACCGTTTAAGGTTTTATCTGTAAGGTTTGTTATTTTACTGCTAAATACTATTTCATCTCCTTGGCGTAAAAATCGTGGTGGATTTGGCAATACCATCAACTCTTTTTGGGTTACTGTTTCTAAAGTTTTAACGGCGTGATTTAATTCTTTTGTATGTGCCAATAATTGTAATTTCCATTTGGTTAAACTCTCTGGTGTAGTAAAACTAAAACTTATATTGCCTGCTGCATCTGTGGTTAAATTTGGAAAGAAAAATGCGGTTTCTTTAAAGTTACTTCTTATTTTAATAGTAGCAAAGTCAACTTTGTTTTTTAATTCGTCTTGGCTATTCGTACTACTAAGAGATTTATTTTCTTGTTGAGCGTCTAATCCCGTTATGGAAGACATTGTAGGTTCTGATGACAACATTTTTCTTTTTATTTTTGAGCTTTGTCCTTCCGTAACAACAACTTCATCTAAATTCCCGTCTCCATAATAATAATTTCCATATCCAAAATGTAATCCAAACCAATTTAATTGATCATAGGTTTGGTTTTTTACAACGCTATAATTTGGTTGTTCTTGATAAACTCTAAAGTTTTGAGTCCCAAAACTACGAGAACTGTTTCGTGTCTCTTGATAATAATGTTTTCTAAAAATTGGATTAAATTGCCATTGATGTGTCTTAAATTGGTCTAAACTTGCATCATACATACTTGTTAAAATCTCGGCAATGACCTTATCTTTTTTATTTCCTTTAATTTTAAAAGACCATGTCTCTTCTTGTCCTGGTTGTAATTTATCTCTAAAGGTTAGTGTTTCTATTTCTAATTCAGTTTTTGGATATGGTACGTTTACCATAATATTTCCATCTAAATAGGTATTATAATTTACGAAATGGTAATTAATTGAAAATCCACCAAGGTCTTCTTTATTTATAGGGATAGTCATTGTTTTAATTTCATTATTTAAATGAATTAATTTAGTAGATACAACTTTTTGTTTTTTTTCTACATTAACAACAATTGTTATGTCTTTTGAGGCTGAACCTAAGCGTAATTTTACTGTTTCATTTATTTTATATTCTTTTTTATCTAAAGCTATTGTAAATAATTGGTTATCTGCTTCTTTTTTATCGTCTTTACTAAAGATATTAAATGAGTTCTTTGCGATTACTTCTTGATTAAATTTGTCTTTTGCTGTTGCAATAGCGATATATTTACCAGATTTTAAATTTTTTATTTTTTTTAATTCAATTTCTTTTGATTTATCAGTATCAAATATTTTTTCAAATACTAATTTGCCTTTTTGAACTTCTTTTATTTGTTTATATGCATCATTAGGAAAAAGTTTTTCAAATTTATCTTGAGGTATTTCTTGATAATCTGGTGCCTGCCAAGGTCTTGTTCTGAGTACAGATGATGGTCCTTTTACTTTGTATATTTTCAAAACTCCTTGGGTTGCAATAAATTCTCCGTTAAGGTTTTTTGTTGTTAGTGATACTTTATTGTCTTTAGTAGATTTATCGATATGACTTTCTATCTCTATACTAATGGCAAGTGCATGATAACCAACCCTAACTATTGTAGTTGCACTACGTGTTTCACCGTTAATATCAGTAATATCTGCGGTAATTTCATAAGTAAAAACGGGTAAATCTTTTTTATGTACGCTTTTATCTGGTTGTGCTAAAAAATTAATTTCAAATGCGCCTTTAGTATTGGTTTTGGTTTCGCCATGTGTAATTTCTTGGGCTTCGGATTTAAAGCCATGAGATTTGTACCAATACCACCATTTTGGGTATTCTACATTTCTTTTTACACGATAGATAACTTTGGCATTTGTAATGTTACTTCCCGCATAAGCAGTTGCAATTCCTTTTATTTTTATGCTATCATTTAGTTTAAAAGTTTTTTTAACTGAATTAAATTTTGCTGAAAATTTGGGTCTTTTATATTCTTCGACTAAAAAAGAGATATTACCATTTAAATAATAATTTTCTTCTTGTACTTGGATTTGATAGTTACCTGTTAAGCCTGAGTTTGGTAAAATAAATTCGCCATTAAACGAACCAAATTCATTTGTTTTTAGTTTTAGTGTTTTAACATCTTGATTATTTACATCTTTTAAAACTACGGTTATATTTTTAGCAGCAATTATAGTTGATTGATTATTTTGTTGTTTTACTGCAATTCCTTTAAAATAAACTGTTTGTGATGGTCTATATATACTGCGGTCTGTAAATAAGAAAATTTCCTTGCTCTTATAATTAGAATTGTAATTTTGGTTATTTGGATACATATTGTAGTATCTAAAAGTACCTGTACCTGAAGTATGTTTAATTTTAAATTCTATTTTATCGTAGTTGTTATTTGGTATTATAGAGATAAACCCGTTAATATCTGTTATTAATTTTTTATTTATTTTATAACTGTATTTGTTTATTTTATAATTTTCTAGATGTACTCTAGCGCCAACTAATGGTTTTCCTGTTTTTCGATTAACTACTTGATATTTGTATGTTTGTGCTTGACGACTTTCGATTAAGGCAATATCTGTAACTTGTATTAAACTGTATGCAAATGTAGTTTCATCATTAAAATTAGGGTTTTGAGATGCTATTATTGTAAATATACCTTGATCTAGTTTTGGTATTATTATTTCGGTGCTATGTATCTGAAAATCGCTTTCAGATTTTAATTTGTTATCAAACGCAGTTACTAATTGTAAATTTTTAATTAGTCTTAACTTTTTTTTGCTATTGTATGTTTTTTCTATTGTATTTTGTGCCTGAAACGAAGATTTATATATTCTAAAATATAGTTTGGTCGTATTCTTATAATGAACTAATAGTTTACTTTCTTTGTTTGTTTCTATATAGGCTTCATTAGTTAAATTTATGTTTGTTCTTAGTATTGATTCTTTTAAATTTATACATTTTTTGGCTCCGTTTGTATTTTGAAATTTAGCTTTAGCAATTTCGCAAACTTCAATGGCTTTTCTTAACTTAAATTGGTGTTCTTTATTTTTTGTCGTTAGATATGTATTTGCTAAACTTTGGTAATATAAGGCGATTCTATAATCTATTTCAGTAGAAATTTTGTATGCTCTATATTTTTTTTGAAGGCTTTTAAGTGTTTCAAAATAAACGATATCTTTATTGACAAACCTTGCATTTTTTTTTACAAATTCTAAACGATTAAGTGTTATATCAACTAATGCCGTTTTTTCTTTGTCTTTTAGATGAAAAGCGGTTAGGCTTTTATAAATTTTTAAT
This sequence comes from Flavobacteriaceae bacterium, assembly GCA_021648755.1. Classification (GTDB taxonomy): domain Bacteria; phylum Bacteroidota; class Bacteroidia; order Flavobacteriales; family Flavobacteriaceae; genus S010-17. The sequence continues at coordinate 52,559 of JAKISG010000011.1, forward strand.
GCGTTTAATTTTTGTGAAGTTGTGTCGTCTGAAACAAAATTAGTCTTCAGAAAAGTTTCATTATCTGCTAAAAAATCTACATCTTCAATTTCAAATTTGTTTGCTGGTTGTGCTAAATTACTTTCACCTGTTTTGTAAAAATCTAATGCGCTATGTGCTATAAAGTCATAAACTGTTGGTCTATATTTTTTAGAGCCTGCTTGTATGTTTAATATTGCATTAAATTCATCTAATTTTGTATTTTGTAATGTTAATGCACTTTGTAATGCGTTTTGATAATGTAAATGAATTTCATTAAAAATAGTATGTAAATCCCATGTTCTAAAATCATTAGTTTCTGAATCTCCCGAAGATACTTTTTTTGAGGTGTTTGTGCGGTTATAAAATTTATATCTATTTTGCTGAAAATATTGCCAATATAAATTAGCCAATATACTTTCTAGTATGTTTTTTTCTGGTGCTTTTGATATTGCAATTTCTTCTTTTATGGTATGAATGATTTTTAATTGCGCGTTTTCTTTTAAAGTTAATGCATATTTAGATTTAAATAATATGCTTTTAATTATTTGTGTAGCGTTATTTTCATTTTTTGCTAGTTTATATATATTTTCAACTTCGGTTAAAGCAGATTTTGGCTTTCCGACATTTTCAAAATCTTTGACTATTTTCCAATTATTTTTGTAGTTGTTTTGAGCGTTTGTTAAAATTGAAAATAAGACTAACATTAGTATTATTATTTTAGTTTTCATATATTTGTTTTAAATTCTAATTTTTTGTTAATGTAGCCAAAAATAAACATTACAATACATTTCTTGAAAATGTAATTAATATACGTAATTAATTTATAAACATACAATTTAATTCTCAATTAAATATTATTTAAAGAAAAAAAAGAATGAATTGAGTTTTAACCAAAACAAAAAACAATTATACCTAAAATTTTATTTAATCCTCATGATACAACAAGAACAAGCCAAAAAATTTATTGAAAGTAAAAAATTAGAAACACCTAAAAACATCGAACTTTCAAACTATAGCAGTGCGTACCAAATTTTAGCTAAAATAATAATTAGAGATATAGAAATGTTTAAAGGAGGTAAAGATACCCCTTACGACTCAAGCCATACTACCAAAATATCGTTACAACAATATATCGGTGCATTTAGCAAATACAATAGAAACCCTTTTAGAACAGAAGAGGGCAAAAAATTAGCTATTTTTTTATTTGAAGAAACTGTTGGGCGTAATATAGAAATGGTATGGAATTTAATTAACCAACAACCTTATCAAGATAGCTATTACAAACGATCTTTTAGAGCAAAACCCAACAAAACTTACCTACTTAAAAAATTAAAATATTTACAAGACCTGCATGATTGTAGGTACGATAAAAATAACAACGGTTTTTTCAATATGGATATTAAGGAAATTGTACAATACTCAGTTTATAAAGATATATCCTATTTTTCATTAATTATAGCCTCAGAACTCCAACACAATAATACAGAATTACAAGCCCTAATTGTTGACATTTTTAATGGTGAAGATGATATAGGAGGAGTAACTCGAACTATTACTACAGCAATGTTGCAAAATAATATGGTAGCAAACTGGAAAGAAGTAGGCAAACTATTGTTGGCAGCACAACGTCAAGAAGGGCTAAGACAAAGTATTTTAGAAAGTCTAGACCTAACCTCTGTAGGTGCTTTAAAGTACATTATAAAACTTATTTTAGAAAATGATTTATTTCGGTTTAGTTCCGTTATTAGAGCCATTGATGTATGGTTTGGGTTTGCTTGGGAATCCCCTAAAAAGGCGACCATAAAAAGAGTGTTACAATTAGCAGACTCCTTGTTTGATAACCCTGAGACTATTGAGCAAGCACTACAAAGCAAAGACAATCTAGAAATATACGTGGCACTTTGGGTAAATGCTGTAATTAATGATGTTGACCATTCTAATTGGAAAGCAATTGAAATTATTAAAAACAGATCCTACGAAAAGAAAGTACTAGCTTTTCTATTTATAAGAGAGACAGAACGTAGCCATACATCTTTACTAGAATGGGTTCTTGAGAACTTCGGTAAAGAAGATGTGTTATTAGATTATTTAATGCTCAAGTGTTTACTGAAATTTGAGATGGATTTGACACTCTTTGACAAAATAAAGCAAATAGCTGACAAGGTTCCAAACAAAGGCTTATCTTTTAGTGGCAATGTTTTTTCATGGACAAACTTTAAGATAACAAAAGAAGATTTTTATAATTTTCTATTAGACTCTACGAACCCTATAATACTTAAAAAACTAGGCGAAAACATTAGTCTTATTCCTTCTGAAAAAAGAGCAGATTATATAAAAAAATTGTTCCCCAAACATTACCTGTGGTCATTATCTTCTACTACAGATAAAGACAAGCCAAAAGCATTAAATTTAGAGCGTTCTGATTGGAAAATAAAAGTACTACACCAAGCAGTAACAGATAGAAATGAATCTGTAATGGCCACAGGTCTAAATGTTTTAAATGCAATGCAGTTATATGACCAAGAAATTGAGCTTGTTACCAAACTATTAGGAAGGAAAAATGCTAGCTTACGAAAAACCTTATTATTGCTATTATTAAAGCAAGATAAAGTCGTGCTCCACCAGACTATAACTGATTTATTAATTTCTAAAAATGTAGAACAAAGACTAGCTGGTTTAGAATTATTAACATTATTAGAAGAACAAAATACATCAACTAATTTTGTCAACGCACAAATTGAATTATTTAAACAAAAAGGGAAATTCACTAAAAATGAAACCGTTTATTTACAAAAGTTTTCAGGTATTAAAAATGAACATAACTTTGAAAATGGTTTTGGTATAATCGATTACAATAGTTTGAAAAGTATTTATAAGCCAGTCGATAAACTGCAACAAAAACTAGGCGTTTTTAATAAACTCTTGTTAAAAATCAATCAGAAAAGTTTATACAGTAACTTTGTTAATACTCAAAAAATCACCAAGGCAGTTAATGCACTTATTGCTATTTATACGCAAAATGCCAATTATGAATATACTTATGAATATTATAGTGGAAAAAAAATCACCACCCTGCTTGCAAAAGACTTAAGACATACAAGACATATTGAAAAGATGGAAACAATTTCAAAAGAGGAGTATTTTGATTTATTGCCATTAGCAGAACAATGGAAAGATTGGTATCACAATTGCGAATTAAATGAATACGAACTCTTTATGGCAATTGATGCCACCAAATCTAAATACGAAGTGCAAGGGAAAATAAAAAATTTTCATGCAAAATATAGCTTTAATATAAAAGAAATAAACCTAAAAAAACCTGATTATGATTGGCACGGCAGTGCTAGAAAAGTAAACAAAATATTAACAGAAATATTTTTTACTTTCTGTGATATTGATCTCATTAGTAATTTTATTTTGGATATAGCAGAAACAATGATTGTTGATTTTCCAAAAACATTAAAACAAGAAGGTTTTAAAACAATTTCTTGGTCTAAAGACCATGTATATTGGTCAGAATTTTTGTTGCAGATAGTACCTGGCAATCATTCCATTGATGAGCTTATCCAAAAAAGTTCTATTGAAACCAAGCTTAGACATTGGAAGCTGACTATGTACCTGTATTACATAAGCCTAAGCAAGAATAAGTTTGCCAGCATCCACGAGACTGTGCAACAAAATCCAGAAAAGATAGAAATCAGCACACCTAGTGCGTATTTAACCCTTGAACTCTATCAACAACAAGAACTAAATACACATGATTTACTCTACCAATATTTAGTTAATGATGAGATTTTTAGAGTTTTTGAAGGCTTAAATAGAAGCAGAACTAATGAGAAATTACCAACAACAACATACAAACAGTTAAAAGAAATTTTTCTGGAAATAGAACTAGCAAGAGGTGATATGGAAACAGAAGTTTCAGACTATGTATCCCGATTTTCTAAAATAAAGGGCAGCCGGTATTTTTTACAGGCCTTAAGCTTGCTTGGTAAAAATGTACTGCACAGAAGTTTCTATTACGACAGTAAATACAATAGAAAAGAAATTCTAAGCAGAATAATTAAGAAAAGCTGCCCAGATGAACAGGACACGCTAGAGCAATTCTTAACAGATGCTAAAGCCACGAAAATTTCTAAGAAAAGATGGTTGGAAGTCGCCCTATATGCACCACAATGGGCAACTTGGATTGGCGAGTTACTAAGTTTAAATAAATTAGAAGAAGCCGTTTGGTGGTTTCATGCACATGCCTCTGATTATATGAATGAGGAAAAAGAAACCATCATATCAAGATACACAAATATTGATAAGTATGATTTAGCACAAGGTTCCTTAGATATAGATTGGTTCTATCAAGTATATCTAGAGATAGGGAAAACAAATTGGAGTACACTTAACGAGGCTGCAAAATATATTTCGGATGGCAACGGACATCGTTTAATAAAACTATATTCATCAGTAATACTCGGAGAAATTAAAATAACCCAAACTTTAGAAAAGATTAAAACAAAACGAGACAAAGATTATGTTAAGGCATTAGGTCTAGTTCCTTTAAGTAAAGCCATTCCTAAAAAAGATGTATTAAAACGCTATAATTTACTACAAGTTTTTCTAAAAGAAAGTAAACAATTTGGCTCGCAACGACAAGAGAGTGAGAAAATAGCGGTGACCATAGCTATGGATAATCTTTCTAGAACTGCTGGTTACTCGGATAACATACGATTTTCATTAGCTATGGAAGCTCAATCTACACAACAAATACTAGACAAAGCAACCGTTACATTTGCAGATGCAATCATAAAACTAACTATCGATTCAAGCGGAAAAGCCGTAATTTTAGTAGAGAAAAATGGCAAAACACAAAAGTCCATTCCAGCAAAATATAAGAATCACAAAGACATAAAAGAACTACAATCAGGAAGAAATTATCTAAAAAAGCAATACGCAAGAACTCGAAAGTTTTTGGAAGATGCTATGGTAAAAGAAGATATTTTCTATGTAGAAGATATTAAAAAATTAATGCTCCACCCTGTCGTAAAACCCCTTTTATCTAAATTAGTTTTATTTTTCACAACTAAAAAGAAAGCAGGTTTTTTGGTAGAAAATTTTTTTATAGATATTGATGGCAACAATATTTTAATTACAGAAAATGATTCTTGTGTCATTGCACATCCCTCCCATTTATACGATTTAACCGAGTGGGATTTATATCAAAAACACGCATTTGACACAAAGTTAGTGCAACCTTTTAAACAAATTTTTAGAGAATTATATTTAATCACTAAAGATGAAAAAGAAAAAGGAACTCTATCTGAAAGGTATCAAGGGCATCAAATTCAACCACAGAAAACAATTGCGCTATTGCGCAGTAAAGGCTGGACAGTAAGCCACGAAGAAGGCTTGCAAAAAGTATTTCATAAAAAAAATTATATAGCAACTATGTATGCTATGGCAGATTGGTTTTCTCCATCAGATATTGAATCGCCAACATTAGAACATATCAGTTTTGAGTCTCGAAATAACTATAAAACCCTCCCCTTAATTACTATTGATAAGGTTACCTTTAGCGAAGTAATGCGAGATATAGATTTGGTCGTTAGTGTAGCGCATGTCGGAGGCGTTGACCCAGAAGCTAGTCATTCTACGCTAGAAATGCGTGCTGTTTTGGTAAAAGAAACCGCACGCCTTTTTAAATATACCAATATAGAAGTAAAAGAAAGACATATTATCATACAAGGAAAACTAGCTACATATAGTATTCATTTAGGCAGTGCGGTTATAAGTAAAAATGGCTTGTCACTATCTATAATTCCTGTACACAGCCAACATAGAGGTCGTATGTTTTTACCATTTGTAGATGATGATCCAAAACTGGCAGAAATAATTTCAAAAATGAAATTATTAGCAGAAGATGATAAAATAAAAGACTCAACTATTTTAGCACAAATAAATAAATAACAGTAATTTTGTAAGAAAATTTAAAGGCAATAAAGAAAGGTTAACGTTATTGATAATGCGTGTAAGTTTAATACACATAATCAGCAGTAAATCTATATTTGTACTTTATAAAATTAAAAAACTCTTTTATTATGAAGTATTTTATTGTTTTACTATTCATTTTTTTTGGAATAGAAACTCAAGCACAAAACACCAATGATTTTGAAATACAAATAAAATTACAAACAACTGAACTAAATGACCAACAATCATCTGGAACGTGCTGGAGTTTTGCTACTACATCTTTTATAGAGACCGAAGCACTTCGCTTAGGGAATGATACAGTTACTTTATCACCTATATTTTATGTCAAACCTACCTACATCAAAAAAGCTGAAAAATTTATTGATAAAAAAGGCGAAAGCTGGTTTCAGGCAGGAGATTTAACCTTTAGCGTTTTAGATGCTTATAAAAAATATGGTGCTGTTCCTGAACAGGCATATAACGGTATCATTGAAGGAGACTGGCAACACGACCACGTAGAGATGGACAATTTGCTTTCTGCTATGGTTGAATCTGTGGGAACATCGGGCTACGGTAGAATAAAACCGCAAAGTTGGAAAAAATCTGTCGAGGGTGTTTTAAATGCATATTTAGGAACAGCACCCAAAACATTTAATTACAAAGGCAAATCATACACGCCAAAATCTTTTGCAGATACATTTATAGGTATAAATCCAGATGATTATATAGAAATAACAAGTTATTCTCATCTTGAGTTTTACAAAAATGTCGTTTTAAATATTCCCGCCAATTGGAATGATAACAAATATCTAAACTTACCAATTGAGGATTTTGAAAGTGTAATCAATAATGCCCTTAAAAATGGATATTCATTAGCTTGGGATGGCGATGCTACTGAGCCTAATTTTGATTTTCAAAAAGGGATTTTAAAACTAACAGAATCACAAGAAAATTCTCGAATCACTCAGCTTATTAGACAGCAAACTTTTGAAAATGGAACAACAACTGATGACCATAATATGCACATTATCGGCACAGCCAAAGATAAAGATGGAAAGCTATATTATTTATTAAAAAACTCTGAAGGGAATAATGCCTTAGAGGGCTATATCTATATGTCTAAAAACGCATTTCTGTTAAAAACAATATCTGTGTTGGTTAATAAGGATGCAATACCAGAAGATATTAAAAAAAATCAGCTAATTAAAAGTTCAAATTAAAAAAATCTCGATGAGAAAATACACACACTTAATTTTACTCTTTACAATTGTAGTTACATTAATTTCTTGTAATAACAAGAACCAAAAAAACAACTCAATCGAAGGAATTTGGAAATCTATCGGTTATGGGAAAATTCTGAAAATAGATGCTAATTCTTACCAATATTTTGACATAACTGATTTTTCTTGCTTACCAGCAAAAGAAGGCAATATTTCGGAAGTCACAAATTCAATGCAAGTTTCAAATGATACACTTATCGTAAAACGTGGATTTAGCAAATATCGCTACGAAAGAGTAAACGAATTTCCAGACTTGTGCAAACAAAACTCGAAAGGCAAAAACGACATCTCATATAATTTTGAGGTTTTTGCAAATACCTACAAAAATCACTATGCATATTTTGACCTCAATAAAATTGATTGGGACAGTCTTTACATAAACTCAAAAAACAAAATCAATTCAAAAAGCACAGAGGTTGATTTATTTTTAGCTCTGGAAGATATGATTGAAAGATTGAAAGACAATCACGGTTCAATAGAACCAACAGATGAAGTTTACGAATTAGCAGAAAATCAAATTCAATCAGAATTAGTAGAAGAAGAAACGGAAGAATTAAAAGAATATGGCGATTTTGAGATTGCTGGAATCGTTGCAGATTATTATCTTAAAGAGGATTTGACCAAAGAAACGTGGCTTATGAAATGGGGAAAGATGGAAAACAATGTTGGCTATATTCAAATCAAAGCAATGTTTTTGTATGCAGATTTGCATTTAAACGATAGCCTTGTCAAAGAAAATGGATTTGTTTCAACATATATGGACACATTTAATAGTTTAAATTACGAACAGCAAATTTCAGAAGAAGTTGCTGGAATAAGTAAATTAATGGATACGATAATGCAAGACCTAAAAGAAACAAGACATATTATTATCGATGTTCGTTTTAATGGTGGTGGGCAAGATGTAGTAGCATTGGAAGTTTTAAAACGTTTTAATATAAATATAAAACAAATTGCTTCGAAAAAAGCAAGGCATAATAATGGATTCACGAAGAAAACACCAATATATTTAGAACCTGCCAAAAATCCATATACAAAACCAGTATATTTATTGACTTCCCAACAGTCTGCAAGTGCAACTGATATGATGGCACTAAGTTCAATGGAATTAAATAATTTGAAACGTATTGGCTCACATACAAATGGAGCAATTTCGGATGCTTTGCAAAAGACATTGCCAAACGGTTGGCACTTTTCACTTTCAAACGAAATTTACACAGATAATAATGACAGATATTATGAAAACATAGGAGTTCCAGTAGATTTTGAACTGGATTATCCCGAGGATAGACAGACTTTTTTTAGAAGTGTAGCAAACGATTTGGAAAAGGATAAACGAAATATATTGAAAGCCATTAAAAAATTACAAAGTGAATAAAAACGACACCACAACAATGACGAACTGACGTTAGCAAGCATAAAGACGGAGCAACTGAAATCTATAAAACCAATGATTAAATAAATTAAAAAGTTCCAATGTATTTGGAACTTTTTTCATATGTTTGCATTATCAAAAATATATAATTGGAATTATTAGGAAAATATAGATTACTAAAACTCAAGAAAAAGAGCAAAGGAAATATCAAATTGACTAAAGCAATAGACAAATTAGTCAAAGATATAACCGAGTCGAATTGGAATTCTA